>BQJC01000001.1:0-300000 GCA_021604505.1 Nitrospinaceae bacterium
TCATCCACGACCGCGTGAAATGATCTTTCAACTTCCTCAACACTCTGGCCATCAAAGACCAAAATATCGCTGGTATTGATCACTTCACCGACGAAGGTCTGGTCTTCGTCACTGTATTTGATAATAGCCTCATAGTCTTTATATTTCATGGTGCAATCCCCTGGTCGCTTAATAGGTTTCTAATGGCCCGAATTTGATACGGTTTTAATTCCTTTTGAGGATGGGGTGTATGTATATTGAGCGATTGATTGCCAATCAAGATGCGCACTCTTGAGCCATCCCCTTGAGCTATTGTTCCACCAATGCCCTCGATTAAACTGGCGATATCATTCCAATCGATGTTTCTAAGAATTGGATTTTCAAACAGTTTTTTCAGGGTTTTCCTTTGTTTGCTGTTCACGAAAAAATGATACTATAATATAGTATCATTGTCAAGCGGCACAAAAAGAGGGGACGCCTTGACTCGGATGCCTGAGGGCACAGCCTGGAATGACTGTGCTAGCTACACAAGGCGCGTGCTGATTTTCTCAATCCTGTCCAATTTCTTCTTCAGGGGTTCGCCGCGCCCGTTGCGCCGTCACCCGCTGGCTGTTTCGGTAAAACAAAATCCCCCGGTATTCCCTCATTAAGAGAGGTGTGTTGGTTCCCTAAAATCCCCCCAACCCCCTTTTGTAAAGGGGGAGAAGCTATCCCCAGCCCCGGTGATATTTCACATTTATCTTCATGCCCGGTACGGGTATGTGGTATCCCCCTCCAAAGCCTTCATGCCCGGTACGGGTACTCCCCTTGGAGGGGCGAGGGATTCATCCAATCGATCCCGTCTAATTCCTTCCTCAATAAAGGGGGCAAGTCTTGACTTAGGACAACCGGAATCATTAATGACTTGTTCTCACTCTCCTTCGAATTTCCCACCGCGATATGACCCGCCATTCATAACAGCAACCACTCTCGACACCTGGGTTGCATTGATTTATTAGCTGCCAAAACAGGCGCCCTGCTTTTAAAATATTTCGGCCCAGCTATATTTTTGGATTTTAAATATTTGATTTTTATAGGTAAATTGTATATATTGGGTTTTTGAAAAATTTGCCTGACTGGGAATGTAAGATGAAAATTAAATATTTAGGGTTAATAGTTTTACTCCTTGTGGGTTGCGCGCAATCCAGTGGTGTGTTGAAGATAGGACCGGACACTTATACGGTTTCCGTGGATGTCCATCCAGCCAGGGGTGGGGAGCCGGAAGCCAGGCGCCGGGCACTGACAGAAGCCAATCAATACTGTTCCGGGATCAAAAAAGAAATTCTTGTTTCGGACATCGCTTCCAGCCAATCCATACACTCTTCGGGCGGCATCGTGCAGGTTATGTTTGCCTGCCTGAATCAAGGGGATAAAGCCTTGCAACGCCCCGAATACAAAAAAAATGCCAGCGGAATAACCAACCTCAAAAACTGACCTCTAAAAAATCCTGTCTGTTCCTCTACCATCCGCAGGTCATACACGGCCTTTCATTTCTGAACCATCAGCAGTCGGCTAACTGTTTTTAGTTCATGGTGTTCTCCGAATCATTTTGTTGAGAATAGGGCAAAAATACCAGCCAGATTACAGAATTCTGTGATTTGGGTTTTTGATTTTCGAAGAACCTGATTTATGATGTTCCTTCAGTCCTGTTTTTTAGCGTGGTTCGAATTTTGGAAGCCAATGCAATTGGTATCGGGATGATTTGTTGGTCAACAACGGATTGACTTCATCCATTTCCCCCTTTCCCATATCATGGGAAACTTTTTGAGAGGCAGGTAAACCATGAAAAAAGTATTGCTGCTAAGTTCTTTGTTGCTGTTTTTAATCGGTTCGGGTTGCTCCAGCAAGGCGGGAAACGTAGGTCTTGGAGCCGGAATCGGGGCCGTGGCTGGCGCTGGCGGCTATGAATACCACTTAAAGCGTCAAAAGGAAAAAGTCGCCGAGGAACTAAAAAACGGTACGATCGATCAAAAAGAGCACGACATCCGCATGGATCAAATCAAGCGGGATTCGCTTTTGCAATAAGAAACCTGGAAATTTCAAGTGGATTCCGGCCAGGGGGTTTGTTTTTGATTTCTGGAAGCGGATTTCAACCCCGGGCCAATCTTGTTTTCAGCCGATGAAAACCGGGCGCGTTCCTGAAACTTGGGAACCGTCCGGCTTTTTGTTCCCGCCTTCGAAAGCCCTCCGGCGGCTGGTTTTCTTCTGGACGACTCGTTTTTAAGTGAATTACCCCTTTATAATCAAAATCTTATTGAATTTTTGTGTGATTAGTGTGACCATAATAATATAGGAACAGCAAATGACCCGCGACTAATCATTCTCTGTTAGGAGACAGAAATTGGGTGAAATCGGCCATTTAGTACGCTCTCCGGTGATAAGTATCGGCACCGAATGCACCATTTCAGAGGCCATCCTGTTTTTCCACACTCAGAAGGTCGAGGCCTTGTTTGTTGAGGAATCCGGCCGGTACGTGGGTATGGTGATCAAATCCGAACTGATTCACCGGGTCAACGAGGTGGGGGTAGCCCCTGAGACGACATTGGTTGGAGAAGGGATGAACCGGCCGATACCCTGCCTGGATTGCAATATCTCGGTCCAGGAGGCGAACGATTTCATGAGTGTCCATCACCTCGGGTATGTCGCTGTCACCGAAGACCGCCAGATCATCGGAATTCTATCCCATCAGGATTTAAAGGCCGGTTCCAACAATAGCTGAAACCCGTCTCACAATCTCTTAAAGACGCAACCTTCCCCAGCCGGGACTTTAGAAAAAAGCCTTCCTCCTTCTCAAATATAGCCAAAACTTCGTATCGATTCCTCGGCAATACCCGGTTTTTCAATATTTTTTAACCTGCACGCCAATCCTGCCGTCAATTCGCAGGTGTTTTACACGATTGTAACTCCGGATTAACCCTCCCGTAATACCAGATTTCTATACTTCCAACATCAACCCATTAATTTCGACACCATTCTCACCGGAAGGATAGAAATGATCATTCAATCGATAAGCCGAAAGTTTGTTTTCTTTTTGATTTGCTTGTTGTCTGGTTTGCTTTTTGGGGCCTCTCCGGTTCTCGGGTATGGAAATATTGTCGATGCGCACGGTTGCCCGTCAAAACAACGGTTGTCTTGTCAGGATGCGGAACCTGGCGAATTGCTTCCGGTCCGCTCGGCGAGTCTGGAAAAAAACATCGATGCTCCCGAAGCGGAACTTCCCGCAGAAGCCGTTCGCTTGAAAAATATGGCTGAGGTGTATGAAGGGAATGGAGAGTTCCTGAAAGCGGAAACTTTGTACCTGCAGTCGCTTGAAGTGATCAATCAAACTCTGGGTATGAATCACCCCATCGGCGCCTTTGCCCTGATCAATCTTGCGGATTTATACATACAGACAGAGGACTATCTCAAAGCGGAGCCATTGTACCTGCAGTCGTTGGAAGTGATCACCAAATCGCTGGGTCCGGATCACTTTTTTGCCGCTCTTGCTCTCAACAACATCGGCGGAATGTATAAAAATATGGGAGAGTACTCTAAAGCGGAAATGATGTATTTACGTTCCCTGAACATTCATGAAAAATCGCTGGGAAACTCCCACCCGAATGTTGCCATTCCCTTGAACAACCTGGCGGAACTGTATCGTTTGATGGGAGATGAAGGAAAGGCTGAGCCCTACTACCTTCGAGCCAGGAAAATCTTCAAAGACGCGATGGAAAATGATCTGGTGGAGTGAACCGGAAAGAGTTTTTAGATCTTTCTAATCGAGAGCGAGGGAACAGATTGTCGCGCTGCCCCCCCGGCCTCCGTTCTGGAACAATTTTTCTGATCATGTCGTCCGGTAAATGTATTTGACGCTCTCTACGGCAGGATAGTCGTTACGGAGTTTATCGAGGATAAGAGTCAAGGCGATAGATTGTTCATCCGTCATGCCGTCCCTTTCCGCGGCGACACATATCCCAACGCTGACCTCATCGAATTCTGAGTTATAGGAACCCACCTGGCTTTGATGCCTTCCCATCAAGAGCGTTCCATCCCCTTCAATGATGTAATGAAACCCGATCTCTAAGATACCTTCCCGCAAGGCGTCTTTTTTTATTTGGTGGTAGTCGGTTTCGCGATTTCCGGTAAAATGAACCAAAACCGTTTTGGTTGCTTTCCTAAGTTTTTGTTCGTTTTTCATTGTTGGAGCCTGTGCATGCGCGCAGAGGTAAAAAGATTTGTTGAGGTGTCATTTTACTCGAAAAAAGTTTAGTGTAGAAGCAATCGGAAAAAAAGATGGAAATATGCGGGTTAAATAGAAAAATTTGACAGGTTCGGCTCCCTGAAATAAATTGAAATCAATCGAAGTTACAAATGAAAGGCAGTCTTGATGATTGGGAAAATTTGTGAGGGCGGGTACAAAAGCACATGCGCGGTTCTTACCTTACTTTTGGTTTCATGCGCCACGGTAACGACGCCACCCATCGACGATGCGGCCAAGGTGGGAGACCTGACCAAGGTGAACCAGTTAATCCAGCAGGGAAACGACGTCAATGCAGAGACAGCGGACGGCAGTACAGCCCTCCATTCTTCCTCTGAGAAAGGCTATTTGGAGGTGGCCGAATCCCTCCTGGCCAATGGCGCCAGAGTCAATGCCAGAAATCGAAAAGGCGTCACACCGTTATACCTCGCGGCGTTGAATGGGCACAGCGACCTTGCCGGGTTCTTGTTGTCCAAGGGCGCCGACATCAATACAAAAAATCTCTCAGGCGACACACCCTTGCACGTTGCCAGCCGCAATGGAAAGATGGATGTCGTCCGGCTCCTGGTCTTCAAGGGAGCGGATGTCAATCTTCTGAATAAGGACGGAGTGGCCCCGCTGCACTTTGCCGCCGGGCAAGGACGCATGGCAGTCGTTAAGTTTCTTTTAAGCCAGGGGGCGAAGTTGGATGCTCTGGACAAAAATAAAAAACAACCGCTTCATTGGGCTTCCTGGAAGGGACATGCCGAAGTGGTCGACGTATTTTTACAAAAAGGGGCGAAGGTGGATGCGCCGGATAAATACGGTCTGACGCCGTTGAACCTGGCGGTACTTAACAACCACCTGGAAGTCGCAAAAGTGGTCGTCGCCAATGGGGCGAAGGTCAACCCCAAAGGAAGCGTTCCTTTGTTTTCAGCCGCTCGCAAGGGGTATTTCCCGATCGCAAAATTATTGGTCGAAAATGGCGCCAAGGTGAATGCCCGGGAAAAGGAAGGACCCACGCCCCTGCATTTTGCCGCCGAGGGGGGCCACCTGAAGGTGGTGAAACTCTTGTTGGACCATCGCGCCGAAGTCAATGCCAAAGACCTGGTGGATAACACACCGCTGCACAGCGCCGCCTCCGGAGGGCACACAGAAGTGATGGAGGTTCTCATTGCCAAAGGCGCGGATATCGGTGCGAAGGAAAAGGATGGGACAACCACCCTGCATCTGGCGGCCAAGGGAGGCCACAAAGCGGCCGTCAAGTTTTTGGTCGCTAAAAAAGTGAGTATCGAAGAGAAAGATCAGAAGGGCTTAACCCCTCTGCACCGGGCCGCCCAAAACGGACGGGAAGGGGTGGTCGAGATATTGCTCGATGAAGGCGCCGCCATTGAATCAAAGGACAACGAAGGCTCCACGCCGCTCCACTTGGCAGCTGAGTGGGGCAGAAAATCGACGACGGAGCTTTTAATTAAAAAAGGCGCCAACTTGCAGGTAAAAAATAAAGCAGGAAAAACACCTGCCAATTTAGCCGCAAAAATGAACCACAAGAAGGTTGCGGAGTTGCTGGATTGGTACGCGAATAAAAAATAAAAGCAGCTTTTCGTTTCCTTACACCTCTTTTTCCGACCATCATGGAAAAATAACGAGTCTTTAGAATTTGTTACGCGTTAAGGCGCTCGTTTATGAAAAATTAGAAATTTGACAGGCACTCCTCTTCGATCTTTTTGCTGCCGATCAAGTCGCATTTAGTTTTATTGGAATCCACTAATGCGAGACACAGGTTTTGCAGGTCCCTTTTTTTAATCAGAGAACAGTAATACCAGCTGTGGTCCTTGTTGGTGAACCGGTTCACATCCTTTTTGCCGTGAGACGGGTCGCCAGTGGCGCGACAGAGGTTTTGTCGGTCGACATCGGCGATTTTGTCGCATTCAGGATACTCCAGAGTTTTCTCCTCAGCCCATGCTTGGGAAACTGAGAATAGGACCAAAAAGGACGCAATCAGTCCGATCGTTTTAAGGTGCCTCATTTTCCGCTCCTTTCCTAAGATGATGATTTTCCGCGAGGGTTCGTTTAACGGTTTCTTAGAGAATCTTTCAGGGCGGGAGTTTTTGCAAGGAAAAAATACCACTTCAATGTTTAAGCATCGATAGTTCAATGTATTATAGGTTGGTTCGGGAAGGCGAAAGATGCCCGGTTTCAACCCGGCGGGCGCCGGGTGGTACCGCTCAGGGGTTTTAATTCCTGATAAATGTGATGCATCTCACTTTAATTTCGTTCCAGTTATTGTAATCTTTTAAAGGTGATGAAAGGAGAAAGGGAAGGAGCGCTTTCCTGGAGTTGGAAACGGTGCACAGCAAGATGGATTTTCACATTATTGCAGAGTCATAGACACGAATAAAAATTTCGGCATTTTCGGAAATTGATTTTGTCCCATGGTGTCAGTTATTTCCGATATAAAAAAATGAGAATTTCATGAAAGCAATTTTCTTTTTCACGCTAACGGTTTTCTTTTGTTTTTTGGCAGCCATCCGGGTGCCGCAGGCGATGGCTTCCGAAGCGAGAGCCGTCAACATTCTTGAAGAAAAAAATATAGAGCAAAAAATCAAGGCGCTGAGTGATGAGTGGCAAAAGCAGTTTGTCGAGGCGGTCAACGACTTTTTGGAGCAGGAGTTGAATCGGTTGCAGGACAAAGAGACCGAACCCGGGGAAAGCCTCAGCCGTCAAATTACAAAATACGAAGAGGAAATAAAACGCGGAGCCGGCAATGTCGATGCCTATGTTTCCCTGGGAAAATTATATGATCAAAAAGGGGATGGAGCCAATGCCATCATTTATACGAAAAAAGCTGAGGAAATCTTTGTGAAAAATGAAGATATAAAAGGTGTCGCTGAGGCCAGAAGGAAGTTGCGTATTTATTTTGAGAAATATGACTACAAGCCGGAAGATTTTGAATTGGCCAAATAACCAGAGCTCAGGGTTCGGGCTCCAAAAAACATTGAGGTTAAAAATGAAAAAAATGCTTTACCTGTTGTTTGTTTCGTTAATGGTTTCCCTGCTTGGGGGAAATGTCGCAGTGGCCGAAGAGAAGAACGGTGCGGAGGAAAAACTTGAGGTCTTAAACAGACAAATATCTTTTTTTAATGAAAGGTTGGAGACGGAGCCGGACAATCCAAATTGGCATTTTCAGTTGGGAACAAAATATTATGAGTTGGGGCGCTTTTATGAAGAGAGAGCCGATCGTATTTTTTTATCCGGTGAGAATAAATCCGATATCAATAAAGCCCGCAGGTTATACGAGAGTTCCGTTGAGCACTTGGAGCATTCTTTGAGAATCCAGCCCGACAACGCCGGTGCGCATTTCAATCTCAGCCTCACACATTTTGTGGATGGGGACGCAGAAAACGCGATTGTTCATATGAGAAAATCGGAACAGCTTTTTATGGCCTATCAGGATAAGAGAGGGGTGGCAAAAGCAAGAAAAGCGTTACGGGAATGGTTTGACCGTTATGGCTATCGCCCTGAGGATTTCCCACCGCGAAATTGAGTGTTTTCTTTCCCTGGCGTTCTGAATAAATAACTGAGCAGGATTTTATGGCACTGGGACTGGCGCTGACTGGATTGGCAAAAAAGAAGGAGGGTGAAAAACTGTGGACTCTCGACACCGTTTCCTGGTGGGACGAGTTGGAGTTGATCAAAGACCCCCGGTTTGAAAAACTCGATCTTGGGCCGGATAAAATGGTTTACGAAGCCGTGTTGGCAGTCAAAGCCATTCTGGAATTGCATGAAAAATACGGAAAAAAATTTCTTGAAGTGTTTGATAAAGATCCCATGACGAAGCCTTATTATATAAAACGAAAAAAAATGGTCGAGGATTTGGGAAACAAACTCAACGACCCAGAGCTTCACCTGGTAAGAGCCTGGGTGTTCGATTGGGATTATTAGAAAAGGATACCCGTTTCCCTCGACTGAAAAAGCCCTTATAAATTCCAGGGTTCCACAAAATCCCTGCCTTAACTTGCAATCCCGTACAGATTACAAAATCAGATTTCAAACCGCCTGCGGATTGACGTCAGGGTTTTTAACATTTAACTAACATATTATTAACAAAAGAATCTGGATCAACTTATTGAAATCAAGTGTGAAAACTTGTGATTGATAAATTTGAAAAATAATTGTATATATGGGCATCCCACAAACTGTTTTGAGTGAGACGCATGGAAAAAACATTGCCCATGATTTTTATCGCATTTCTGTGTTTCGCTGGAATTTCCTATGCGCAGAATGACTTGTCCACAGGGGAAGTGAATGCGGAAGGTGAAGTTATTGAGGTTGATGAACCGGGTGAATTGGATAAGATTGACCAGTTGGAGCAGAATGTCAGCAATATGCTCAAGTTATTGGAGGATTTGGAAAAAGGCGAAGGCTTGAAGGAAAAATTAAAAGCCGTTGATCGGAAGAAAAAAGAATTGCCCGACCCCATGGATCAATTCGTCAAACCGGAAAAGAAGCCTGACAAAACGGTCACATCATCGCAAAAAAGAAACTCCAGAAAAAGTAAAGGGAAACAAAACATTGAAACCTCTAATGAGGTCGTCAAACTTCCTCCAGAAGGTCCCGGCAGTCATTTTCGTCTGGCGTTGGATTTTTGGCGTGCCCGAAAACTGGATAAAGCGATCCAGCATTTTAAAGAAGTGGTTCGGAGGGATCATGAAAACGCCCATGCTTATTGGAACCTTGGACTGATTTATGAAGAAAAAAAGGACCATCTGCAGGCTATGGAAAACATAAAAAAAGCCGAAACCATTTACTTGAAATATGATTATACCTTGTACGCCCAGCAAGCCAGAAAGCGACTTGAAAAGTTGTCCAGGGAAAAAAATGCTCCATCAGAGAGCTCGCTTCTTTCAAATTAATGCCTAAACGGACCTGAGTCTGCCTTTGCAGCAGGATCCCCGCTCACCTTAAATTTTGCAAATTTTCGATCTTGCAACTCTGGTGATTGAGAACCGGATGCAGAGTAAAAAGAGGCGTGTTAAAGGGAACAAAGGCGGTGTCCACTCCAGGGCTCAATTGCAAATGTATGTTGACATAATTGAAGCTAAGCCCTTCCCGCCAAGCCCCCTGAGCCGATTGCACATAATTTTCCACCTTGTCGGAGGCGTGGCTTCGGGTCATCAGGCCGGACCCTCCTTGTAACCCGTATTCATAAAGATCCGGCGCTCCCTCAATCAAAAGGGAAACCACGGAAGCGTCGAACCAGACTTTGAAATGAGTGACGATTTGAAAAAAGGGACCGAGCGTTCCTGAACGCTCCATGACGGCAACTGGATAGACGAACCCGGGGGGAACCTCCGCTGAAGTTTCCATCATTGGATTTTTAAATTCCCGTTCCTTGACTTCCGACGCGGATACAAATAAAAGATGGGGATCGTCCATGGAGATATCCAAAACCTGCCCGTCCTGATGGCTGATCAGCTTTCCCATTTCATAAGCCAGGGGAAACGAATAGCCTTTTTTTGCATAAAAAATTCGGATGATGGCGTCCAGGGCGTTATCCGGCTTGCGGCTAATTTTTAGGTCAAACGGCAGCATCAGATGAAACGCATTGGTCCTGGAGTTCATGAAGGGGGCACAGGCGCCTTCAAATTCTTTTTGCACTGCGGGGTTGCCCGGTTCAAATTTTCGCGGTGAACCGGAAAAATGTTGGGCGTTTTTTGCTTTCCGGGTCATGCCGAACTTCTCCTGGTAATAGGTCGTCGCCCGTTTTTGAGCGATGTCCAGGAAGTATTCGGGAACGTCCGTTTCCACGATCAGGCGTTGTTTGGCCAACTCCGGTGGGGAAGACCTTTTTCCCGGAGAAGGGCGCATGGCCTTGCCGTATATCTCCAATTCCGCCTGGGTCTTTTGTATGTCTTGATCCAGATGTCGGTCCAATTCAGAATTGAAATAATCAGATCTGCAGAAAACCTGTTTGGCTTTTAGTAATAACTCGAGCTTTTGGTGATAGCGCTTGGGTTCCGGGGCCAACGCCTGAATGGTTGCCATATAAAGGCTGAACTGTTCATCGGGAGACAGGCCGATGGCATCCAGATCCTGCTCTTTGATAAAATTGAGTGCCAGGGGGCCGAAAGCCTCCTCGCGGCGAATGTTCAGAGTCAAAAGATAATTGAGATGGGCGCGGCCTTCCTTTAAATCCATTGTTGCCGGGTACTTTTTCAGGTTAAAAATGGCACAATATACCGCAATATCCCAGGCGGATAAATAGTTTTCTTACACAAGGTAGGATATTTCCTATATCTAGAATTGACCGCTATTTATCGACAGAGGGATAATTAATTTCAGGTTAAAATGAGGGTGTCCTGATGATGAAGGTCCCTTCTATTCGGTTGGCTGACGGTGTCCCAGGGTTCCCTGCCGACGCAATAACAATTTGCAAGGAAAATCATGTCTCCGGTTATTCAGATTGCAGGTCAAAGGGTCGAGCCTGCACGGGTTTTTTGCGTCGGCAAAAATTACCGCAAACACATTCAGGAGCTTGACAGTGAAGTTCCGGATCAGCCGGTCATTTTTATGAAACCGGTTTCCAGCCTTGTTGCGCCGCAAGAAAAAATACGCCTTCCCACGCACGGCGCCTGCCTGCATCATGAGGTCGAGCTGGTGGTACTGGTCGGACGGGTCGGGAAAAATATCAGCGAATCCGATGCCCCAACCCACATTGCCGGACTCTCCGTGGGCGTCGATCTCACCTTGAGAGATGTGCAATCGTCCTTAAAGAAAAAAGGTCTGCCCTGGGAGATGGCCAAAGCCTTCGATCAGAGCGCGCCTTTAGGGTCGTTCGTTCCACTCGATGATTCGATGGATCTAAATAACATTTCTTTTTTCTGTGAAGTCAACGGAGTGCGTCGTCAGCAGGGAAATTCGGGGCAGATGATTTATTCCATTTCAAATATCATTCAATTTTTAAGTGGTATCTGGGAATTACTTCCGGGGGATTTGATTTATACAGGCACACCGTCAGGGGTCGGCCCCGTTGGTTCAGGGGATACCTTGAGGATTGCTGGCGAAGGAATGGGAGACTTCAGTTGGGAATTTTTATAAATTCCCAACTGAAGTTTTATAAAATTTAAAGGGAAGTGGTGATCACTTGAATCTCCTGTTTCAGATAGCTTCTTAAGATATTTTCAATGGCGCGAAGCGTCCCCGTCGCAGAGCTTGGGCAACTGCCGCACGCCCCTTGATAACGAATCTTGAGTGTGTTGTCTTCAAAATCCAGAACCGTGACCCCCCCGCCGTCGTTGGCCAACGCCGGTCGTACCGTTTCATCAAATAGAGCGTCGATAATTTCCGCTTTTTCCGGATCGGACAGATTAGGGAAATCGATCTTGTCCAGGTTTTCCAAAATGGAGGATTCGTCCTTTTCCACCGTTTTAGGATCCTGCCCGTCATAAAAGGTCAAGTATTCTTCAATGATATCTTCTACGGCTTCAACGAGAACATCCAGATTATGCGAGGGCAGAAAGGAGACCGTGACAAAATTTTCCGATAAATAAATGCTCTGCACGTTTCCGAGAGCAAACACCGCCCGGATAAAATTATCCCCTGGAGCGTCTTCTTCGGAAGTGATGGACTTGGCTCCCGCAGCGATGACCGGGGCGTTCATTATATATTTGAAGGCATTCGGATTGGGCGTCATTTCCGTGTCCAATACCTCAAAACTTTTCTCTAAATTTTCATTCATGACCATTCCTTTTAACGAGAGGGGTTTTTCATTGCCTAGTCTTGGATGGAATCAGCCGGGTTTCGGTTCAGGAAAAAAACTTCTCTCCTCTCAACGCTCTTGAACCATCGCCCTTGGTTTCCTTCCGCTACATATGTTGCGCCGCTTCGCAGAGGGGTTTGCTCAGCGTCGTTTCTTTCAACAGATCTCCAATAGAGGATTCTTGATACGCTTTTTCAATCATATGGATGGAATCGTTGAGCCGCTTATGAAGCGGGCATAAATTGTGGCCGTGTTGTTTGAGGCCCAGCGGACAACTGTCTATATGTTGAAGCGGGTCCACCGCGTTGATGACCTCCAAAAGCGACAATTCCCCTGCCGGTTTGCGAAGGGAAAACCCGCCGTGCAGTCCGCGGCGTGAGTGCACGATTTTGGCCCTGCCAAGGGCCTGTAGCACCTTAGAGAGGTAACTGCCGGGAACTTTAGTGATTTCGGCTATTCTCCCCGTGGTCAATGCGGTTTGCGGATAACTTGCCAGGCAAACCACCGATCGAAGCGCATATTCTGCTGTCTGGGATATCATTTTGTCATTTCTTCTTTAATTGGATATCAATATCTTGACATCCAATTATAACACAGCTATATTAAAAGTAAATAGGATAAAAAGGTCTAGTTATCCAATTATTGAGAATGGCTCATTATGTTGGGGAAAAGCCAATATCGAAAAAATTTTACAGGAGGCCGTCATGATCATGACAAATTTGGACATTCATTCCCGGATCAACGATTTCACCGCGGAGGACATGGCTCGGGCAAAAGTGTTGGAAGAGTTGGGAATCGACGCCTGTTGCGGTGGAAACAAATCCTTGGCCGAGGCCTGCGGCGAGAAAGGTCTCGACCCGGAGGTTGTCTTGAAAACACTGGTTCAGGTTAGGGAGCGAGCGGATTCCGAAAAGGAGGAGGAAGTCGATTGGTCGGAAGAAAATTTGACCGACCTTGTGACCCACATCGAAGAGACTCACCATGCTTATTTGAAGAAGGTTTTCCCGCAATTGTCCTCTCTGATTGAGAAGGTGGTGAAAGCGCATGGTGCGCGGCATACTGAACTGTCGGATTTAAAGAGAGTGTTTGCGCTTCTGAGGGCCGATCTGGAACAACACATGATGAAGGAGGAGCGAGTGCTGTTTCCCATGGTCCGCAAACTCGAATCCGGGGCGGGGTCCCAGGAATTTCATTGCGGTACGTTACAGGGCCCCATTGGCGTTATGCAGGCAGAGCACCAGAGGGCCGATGCCTTGCAGGATGAACTACGCAAAATCTCAAATAACTTCACCCCGCCTGAGGACGGATGCAAAACCTACCGTCTTTTGATGGAGGGGTTGGAAAATCTGGACGCCGACCTCAATGTTCATATTTATAAGGAAAACGAGGTCTTGTTTCCCCGCGTTCTCGATGCGGAAACTCATCTCCAATAATCCCTGAGAAGTAAGCCGTTTTTCATTGTGCAGATAGCACTGCTAGGACGGGACCAATAGAACCTGGGTATTTTAAGGAACGGCTCCTCAGTCAAACTCGCAACCGAATCCATGAAAATAAGTCAGGTTGGGGTCGTTGCATTGGCAGTTTAATGTCTCGAAATTGAAGAAAGCGTCTCCAATGCACACGGGCGCTACTATTGGGATAATATTAACAAAATCCAATGTGTCACCCAGAATTTTTTCCTGGCTGTTGCTATTGGCGTCCATATAAGATTCGAGGAACTTGTGTCCTGATAAATCACCGATCGACACATTGGCCGTATTGGCAGGTAACGGCTCTGGCAAGTTGAGAAAATTTTTGAACTGTCGAACCGCAAGAATAACCAGATCCAGAGTCAACGTTGTATGGGGACCCTCTCCTGCAACAAAATTGTCGGGATTGGCGACCGATACAATTTTAAAATTGCTGGCGTCGTTGAGATTAGCATGTATTGCGTTGGAAAAAAGGTTGCCTTGGGAATGAGAAATCTGGATGAATTTTATATCGGCATTCACCAGCCCATTATTATAAGCCGCAACAAGGTTTGTCACTGCCGGATTGGTTGTCAAGGCTAATTCGTCAATTTCAGCGGCGATTTCTTGAAACTTTTCCCGGAAGGCGTCGGACATTATAGTGAGACCGAATAAAGTCTTCCAAAACTCGGACGCGTCGGTCACCACATCCTGAATCAGCGCTTCGAACAAATCATTCAGGGGACCTTCCGTGGGATTATACTGAACGCCAAAGGAAAGACCTTTACATTGCGAATCTGGAATAGATTGATTAATGAAGCCCACATCGAGTTCGATATTTCTGCTCGAAAGTTCTTAGCGAACCAGTCTTCGTATTTCGATTTTAGCATTTTGAGCCTCTAACTCAGTAGTATCGATGCCATTTCCAAAGTTGATTTGAGTTAGTGTGCCGAGGCATTCAGTTCCCACAGGGGCTTGTGCAAAAGCCGATACACAAGAGGCGGACAGGAAAATGAAAAACAATAGAAGAGGTTTTAGCAATTTCATATTTATACGTCCTCTGTAGATTTAATTTGCAAGGATTGTGGATTAGTTCGGAAGACTGTCAGGATCAAAGTCACAATTGACTTTGAGATGCGATTGGTCTTTTCGCTCGATACCAAAGTCAACAAGTCGCCCCGCCAGTTGGCCGTTGTATTTTATATAAGCACGGCTTCTCTCGATGGTATTCATCGTTTCTGCAACGAGACCTAATGAGGGGTCCCTTAGCCTGATATTTAGAACCCATTCTAGAAAATCTCTGCATTTATATGCTCGATTTTTCTCAAGGCTATGCTGAATAGAAAGATTTTTATCATCTGCATCGATCAAGGATTGTTGCAAAATTTTTACGTGTTGGTTCAGCAAGGCCCGGACTTTGGCCGAATCGGTGTAGGTCAAGGCGATGTAGCGCTGAAGGTCGTCCCGCACTCCGTCGTTGTCTGAATCGATTCCCTCTAAGGTGGCTTTTCCCGCTTCGCCCGGATCGGGCGGCAATCCCATATTGTTCTCCATGATGAGAATCAGATTCCGGGCCTCGGCGGTCAATAAGTCCGCGGAGGCTTGGGTGATATTTTCTGGAGTGTGCTTCCCGGTGGTTTTGATGAATTTATTGAGCTTTTTGATAGCCTTCGACCATTTACCTTTGTTGACTTCTTTTTCACTTTTAAATACATTGCGGCAAAGCTTCTTTTGCGGAGGGTGGCCGGCATGATCGAGAACCAATTGCCCCAGGTGTTGGAAAAAGGGCGTCAGGTTTTCACATTTTTCCGTTGGGTCCGCTTGCGCCGCTATCGGCAACAGAAGTGGAAACATCAAAAATACAATCGGCAGTAACCGCAACGGAATCCATTTCTTCGTGTGATTTTCCATGGTATTTCCTCCAATGGTTGGTAAAGGTCCTTCAAGTGTGAAGAAAGTGTTGGGATGATTTGCCGTGAAGCGCTTAAAAGTTTAAGCAGCAAAAAACGGTTTGTGCAAAATCAAGAGGAACCTCAGGAAGCTTCCCTAATATTTTATCCAATCGTCCGGTGATTTAAAAACTATAATAATGTGTCGTGAATCCATGTGTATAATGAGTGATATTTTTAAAGTCTACCGTTGATTTTTCATAGATTAATTCATTCGGCCCATGAGCGAAGTTGAAACATTTGCAGAGGGGGTTCGTAAAGACCCTAAGAACCCGGAAGCGCATTTCCAGCTTGGGAAGGCGTATTATCAGACGGGGAAAAACACCGAAGCGTTGGAAGCGTTGCAGGCATCCATTCGCCTGAAACCGGACCATGCAAAAGCGCATTTTTATCTGGCCAAGGTTTTCGATATGTTGAAACGGTACGAAGAAATGATCGATGCGTTTCAGGAAGCGGCCTACCTTGCCCCCGAATGGGAGGAAACGCATTACAACCTGGGGCTGGCCTTCCTTGTTCTGGGACGGGCCGAGGATGGGATCGCTCCATTTGCGGAGGCCATCCGTCTAAAGCCCGATTATGCCGAAGCCCATAACGGGTTGAGCCTGGTTTACGGAATGACTGGCCAGCAGGAAAAATCAGAAATACATTATAAAAAAGCCGGTGAACTGGACCCTAGATTTAAGAAATAGAAGCCCCTGGGTGATGCCGGTTTCCGCTGATTAATTCATCTTCCAATGCTCAATATTTTCCGCGAATGAGAGGCGCCGAACGGTTTTCATAGAATTCCTTGAGTTTGCGGTGAAGCTCTTCTGAAAGAGGAGCAAGGTCGCTGGCTGAACAGTTGGTCTCAACCTGCTCTGGAGTCGTGGCTCCCGGAATCACCACGGTCACGGCATCGAAATCCAGAATCCAGCGCATGGCCATTTGCGCCAGAGTGATTCCTTCAGGAACCAGGGATTTGAGATCGTCCGACAATTCGACCCCTTTGGAAAAGGGAATTCCTGAAAAGGTTTCCCCGACATTGAACTGTTCGCCGTTGCGGTTGTAGTTGCGATGATCGTTTTCTGGAAAAATGGCGTTGGCCAGAAACTTCCCCGACAACAGGCCGGATGCCAGAGGCAGGCGGATGATTAAAGAAACGTTCTGGGCCTTGGCCCGGTCGAACAGGGCCGTGATCGGTTTTTGCCGAAAAATGTTGAAAATGATCTGCAACGAGGAGACCCCTTCCTGCTCAAGGCAGATCAGTGCTTCTTCCATGGACTCCACACTCAGGCCAAAATTTTTTATTTTCCCTTCTTTCTTGAGTAGACGCAGCCATTCAAACAGGTCTCCCTGTTTTAACACCTCCGTGGGCAGGCAGTGAACCTGAGTCAGGTCGAGAGCCTCCACACCCAGTCGTTTAAGTGAGTTTTCCGTGTGCAGGCGAAACTGCGTGAGAGAAACGTTTTCCGCTCCACCGGGTTCGGGAAAACGGCCGAGTTTCGTGGCCACAAATAGGTTTCCGGCATATGCCTTGATAAACCGGCGGATTCTGGTTTCACTCAAGCCTTTCCCATAGACATCTGCGGTGTCGAAAAAATTCACTCCGCAATCCACCGCCTGACCGAGAATACGTTCCGCCGTTTTATCATCCACGTCTCCCCAGTCAGCACCCAACTGCCAGGTCCCAAGACCGACCTCCGAGACCGATGGTTCCCCGTCGGCAAATGTTCTATATTTCATATTTTCTCCTTACAGGCCAGCGATTCGCCGCCCTTGAAAGCGTGTCGAGACTTGACCTGCGTCAGTGATTCATTAAATAATATTATTTATAAATAACCTGTAACGTTTTATTGCATTCAATGAGTAATCGCAAAAGTTTTTTGAATAACTTGAGAATGGACCGGCGGCTCATCCTGTTTTGGGTTTTGTCTTTCTTGACGGGCTGGTATGGATTTTCAACGAAGTCGCATGCGAATGAGGTGGGGTTTAAACAATACCGTGAAAACGTTTTAAACCAGATTGAAGAATATGAGAAAGCTCTGGAAACGGATCCCTCGGACCCTCAAATTCATTTTCAACTGGGGTTGTCTTACATGGCTCTGGGAAGGCATGAGAAAGAGATCGATGAATATCTGGAAGCGATTCGGCTGAAGCCCGACTTTGCAGAGGCGCACTTCAATCTGGCCCAGGCCTATGATCTTCTGAAAGACGGGGTTCATTCGATCCGGCACATGCTTCGGGCCCGGCAGATTTATTCGGCTCACAGGAACCACCGGGGAATACGGACCAGCCAAAGACAATTGAGAGCGCTGTATGATAAATATGGTTTCCAGCCCGAAGATGTGATCGGGCCAAAATAAATTTCTTAATAACTGGAGTGCGATGGGATGAAAAGAAGATTCCGGTTTCTGCTTGCATTCGACTCAGCCGATGGATCTAAAACCGTGGCGGAGTTCGATTCCAATGAAGAGTATTTGTTATTCAAGAAAGATTTGGACGAACAAGGAAGAAACAATAAACTCGTCAATGAACGTGAATTTGAAACATTGAAATACAAGGGGGCAAACTATATGGACCTTAGAAACTAAAGGCGCCCAACTAAAGTGGATTCAACTCATCGCCGGCGCCGGCGGGTCCCCACGCATCAGCTTTTTTCATGTTCTATGGCAGAGTTTCTCAACTGCTCTTCCAGTTCTTCCCGCCGGTTAATTTCTTTTTGAAGTTTTAACTTTGTTGCCGCCAATTCGAGAATCGTCTTCTCATATTTATCGTGCAAAGAACTGTTGGAGTTTTGAGATTGGCTCTGTAATAAACTTATTTCCAGCATATTTTGAATGCGAAGCGACACCTCCAGTATATCGAAAGGCTTGGTCAGAAAATCCCGTGCGCCCGCATCCAGAGCGCGCAGCCGCGTGCCCTGATCAACCTGGGCGGTCAGTATCATGATAGGTACATTGCCTTTGGAGTTTGCTTTCTGGATTTGATCCATCACTTGAAACCCATTAAAGTGAGGCATGTTCAGATCCAGCAATACTAAATCCGGCTGAAAAGATTGATAGTATTCAAGAGCATTCCTTGGGTCGCTGACGGTTTGTATGCTTGTATGTCCTTTTTGCTTGAGGGTTTCTTCCAACACCATAATATTTGCCGGTTCATCATCGACGACAAGGATCTTGGCATTCATAATTTGTTCCGTGGTGATCATAGGGTTTCTCCGATCATTTAATTGACTCAACAACAGTGGGTTTTCGGAGTTGCAAATGCGCTTCGATTTTTGCAAAGAACTCCTTAATATTTAACGGTTTCGTAATATAAGCGTCAAATCCGTCTTTTAAACTTTTTTCGATGTCAGATTTCATCGCATTGGCGCTGACGGCTATGATGGGGATGTCCCGGGTTTCTTCATAACCTTTTAGTTTTTTCATAGCCGTGATGCCATCCATTTCCGGCATATGAATATCCATGAGAATCAGGTCGGGCTTGTGGCTGCAGGCCAGATCGATTCCCAACTGGGACCGGGATGCTGAAAGCAAGGTAATATCCGGTCTGCATTCAAGAATCTGTTCCACAAGATTTAGATTGGCTGGATTGTCTTCCACATAAAGCAATGTGTATCGTTGTCCTGAGTCGGGTTGAAGCTCTTTTGCTTTTTGACAGGAATCGAGTCCGTCCGGCTGAATCTCCTTTCCTTCCGGCAGTTCAATTATAAAACAGCTGCCTTTCTCAGGTTGGCTCTTAAGCAGGATCGATCCTTCCATCGTTTCAAGCAGACGTTTGGTAATGGTCAAGCCGATCCCCGTGCCCTCGATGTCGGTTTTGTCTGCATCCAGGCGGTTGAAAGGTTCAAAAATATGCTTTTGCTGTTCCATGGAGAGACCGGGTCCTGTGTCCGTAATGTTTACCCGGATTTTATTTGCGGGACCCCGCTCGCAATCCAGGATCACCGATCCTTTTTTGCAATTATATTTAACTGCGTTAGATATTAAATTTAATAAAACCTGTTTGAGTTTGGTGCGGTCGGCACGGACGAAAACCGAATTTGAGGCGTCCGGTATTTTGTTCTCAATCTGAATATCGTACTGTTGAGCGAGGGGCACGACAAGAAAAATGGTTTCTTCCACCAATGCGTGTAAGTTCACATTTTCGATGGATAACGTTAATTCCCCGGATTCGATGCGGGAAAGATCAAGAACTTCATTGATCAACTCTAGAAGATGATTTCCTGCTTTTAGAATTTCACTCACTTTGGGTTTTTGGGATTCCGTCAACGGCTCCTTGGTGTCGTATTCCAGAAGCTGGCCAAAGCCCAAAATAGCATTCATGGGCGTTCTGAGTTCATGGCTCATTCGGGATAAAAACTCCGATTTGGCGCTATTGGCTTTTTCCGCCAGTTCCTTGGATTGGCGTAATTCATGCTCTTCCTGCTTTTTAAGCGAAATGTCCTGAATTCTGCCGACAAATTTGTGTTTTTGTTCCAGAACCATTTCATTGATTGCCAGAGCGAGAGGAAAACGAGACCCGTCGTTGCGTAATCCCTCAAGTTCCAGGTTTAATCCGAGCAGCTCGGCTGCCCTGGATTCTCTGAATTTTTTAAGACCATTTAAATGCTTTTGGCGATAGTCTTCAGGCATGAGACAGGTGACATTTTGACCTGCAAGTTCTCCAGGGGAGTAACCAAATATTTTTTCGGTGGCGGGATTGACCAATTCAATAATGCCATATTCATTGATGGTGACAATTCCGTCAACGACACTATGCATGATGGCGCGAAGGTGCGTTTCGTTTTCATTAAGCTCGTTGTCTCTCAACTGTATTTGGTCCAGCATTTCATTGAACTGGTCTATTAGAAGACCGACTTGGTCTTCACTTTTCTTGATGGCCCGAATGGAATAATTTTTTTCCGAAGAAACTTTTTTGGCTGTGAGAGTCAATTGCCGGATGGGTCTGGTGAATATCTGACTGAACAGGAGCGATACGATGATTCCCAGGAAAATAATTCCAAGGGAAATATAAAGACTTCCCAATCTGTTATCCAAAATGCTGGCATAAAGTTCGTCCAATGAAAATGCTAACAAAAGAGTCCCTTGGCGTTTTTCAAAGTACACAATGGGTTTCGCGATGAACAATCTTTCGTTCAGGACAAAGGGGTTCTCCCTGTGCCGCATTTCAGGAATGTCCAATGCCAGCCCATTGGGGTTAAAGACGGAAAGCTCTCGATCCCTTTCATCAAAAATACCCAGGTAGTCCAGCCTTGTATCTTTTTTGGCCCATTGTATGGCCGATACGATACTTTCAAAATCTTTTAGCTTCAGACTGGTTGCGGCATTTAAGGCCAGCATGTCACTGAAACTACTGGCGTACTCATTCAGCTTTTTAAGAGCTTGTTTCTCATGGATCTTTGGATAATAGGTGAAGTTAAACGTCGAAATCAGCAGCGGGACGAAGGAAATGAAGAGGAACAGTTTGGCTTGTATGGGTAATTTCGAAAATAACTTAGACATCGAGAAACCTGAATAGTAGGGGTGGTATTTTTGGGTGCCGAATCCCTGAACCCGCTCTGGAGATTAATGGGTCACTCTGACAAAAATGACATCAGTAACATAAGGTTGATAGGGAATATGGTTTCCGTCCGCAAAAAGGGCGCGAATCGAATGTATTCCCGTTGACAGCTCGATGGTTCGGCACGAGGATCCATCCCCCATGTGAATGACATTGTTTTTACCCAATGGCTTGCTTAAATCCGTCGGCAAAGAGGAAAATAACAGGTGATGATGCCCTTTTCCCTGCGAGACCCCATTTTTTGCCGGTTCAACGATTAAGTTTTCGGATTTCAGGCAAACTTTAAAAGGACTGGTGACTTCCGCATTATTGGCGGGTTCAATAATCGTCACCTTATACTCCCCAGCATGAGCAATCTGTGCCCAAACCAAAATCACCAGAATAATAAAACTATTTGCAATGAACCTGGTCATACGGGTTTCTCCAATCACTAAGTTTTTTGATTAAGCAGGTCAATAACTTCGAGGAAAAATCCATTTAAAGCTGACTCGGGATGCTTTTCTTAATTCTCAGGGTTTATTTTTTTAACCCTTCAAAAAATCTGAAAGCCTTATAAAGTCCGTTTTGGTGCTCTAACCCTCTAAAATATATTGGATATCCGATAATTTAGTGTAAGCGGCCCAGGCATTATTTGCAATATTTTCTGGGAAATAAATTGATATTAATTATTGTTTTATATTGAGTTAGGTGATTTTTGCCGAAGGAAAGCGGTTTTTGAAAGAGGATTTAAGCGAAAATGATTGAAAAACCGTTTTTTCCAAATAATTGGCGTTTTTAAGACCAAATGTAGGGGATATGCGTGTTCTTTTTGTTTTCATCAATAACAGAGGACGGTTTGGGCGCCTCTCTAACAGATTGCAGACTTGAAAAGAATTGCCGGGAAGGCTAGTATGGCTGAGATATGGAGAAAGATTTTGAACCTCTGAAAATTCGTCTGCGTGTCATATGTGATCGGCTCGATCCCGACGAACAGTCCTATTTCCGCCCCCTGATAGAGAATTTTTCCGGAGCCACCTCGGAGTTTCAGCGCATCATGCGGGATCTGGGTAAATTCGGCGCGAAAATCAGTGACGGGTCAAAATTTGCCGTCTACCGGGAAGTCCAGCATCTCTTCGAGCAACCGAAACACAAAAAATAATTCCTGTTTTATGGATGTTGCGGCAGTTCATATCGTGGTTCGAGGGCGGGTCCAGGGAGTGTGGTATCGCGGCAGCGCACAAGCCCGAGCTTCGGAATTGAATCTCACAGGTTGGGCGCGAAACTGCCCGGACGGTACCGTGGAAATTCATGCCGAAGGAGGAAGGGAGCAACTCGATCAATTTATCGAATGGTGCCGGAATGGGCCTCCTGCGGCGGAAGTAGCGGGCCTCGACACGACTACGGTCCCGCCGGAAGGAATGGAAACGTTTCTCATTCGATAATTCCAAAAGAGAACAGTAAAATGATCCAGGTTCAAAACTTAGTGAAAACGTATCAATCCGTTCTGGCGGTGGATCACCTGAACCTGGAAATCCCAGAAGGCCAGTTGTTTGGCTTTTTAGGTCCCAACGGAGCGGGAAAAACCACGACCATCAAACTGTTGATGGGCCTTTTAAAGCCCACCAGCGGTTCCATCACCATCGGCGGCGTGAATATACATGAAGATCCTGTCAAGGCGAAAGCCATGGTGGGCTACATTCCCGACCGACCCTACATTTACGAAAAACTGACCGGCATGGAGTATCTGGAATTCATCGCCGATTTGTACTCGGTTGATAAAACCCTGGTCCCCTCCCGTGCCATGAAGTTTCTCGAGTTTTTTGACCTGAAAGATTTTGCCCATGAATTGATCGAAGGTTACTCCCACGGAATGAAACAGAAATTGATCATCTCCGGGGCTTTGATCCACACGCCTAAAGTGGTCGTGGTGGACGAACCGATGGTGGGGCTCGACCCCCGCGGAGCCCGGCAGGTGAAGGATCTTTTCCGGGATTTATGCCGGGAGGGCACCACCTTGTTTATGTCCACGCATTCACTGGGAATCGCCGAAGCCATGTGTCATCGGGTAGGGATCATTCTTAAAGGACGCATGATGGCGGTGGGATCAATGGAGGATTTAAGGAAACAGGCGCAACAGGAACACGGTGATCTGGAGGAAATTTTCCTGAAACTCACCGGCGATCACGACATGCAATCTTTGATCGAATCTCTTAAAGTTCCGGGTTGATTTTCAGGGGTTGGATTCCTTCAGCAAAATATCGATCTCCAGTTCTTCTGTTTTACGCCGAAGAAGAACCACCGCCCGGTCGCCAGGGGCGAAGGTTTGCAGGTGTTCGACCAGGTCGTCGACTCCCCCCAAGGTTTCTCCGTTCACAGCCAATAGCACATCGCCTGCCAGGATTCCCGCCCGTTGGGCGTTTGAATTGTCCCCGACATGGACGACGCCGACTCCTGCTTCTTTTTCCTGAAGTCGAACTCCCAGTTTGATTCTGCTTCCAGGCTGAACCTTGTACTCCAGTCTCCAGGCAAAATCACCCGAGTAAAGCGGAATGGCTACCGGCTCCACCTTCATCTCCCGGTCTTTGAGTTCCTCCGGCAGTTCGGTCACGGTGGGCAGGATGATGGAATAGGTGTGAGGAATCCGGCGAAACGCGCGTTTTGGAATTCCGAATCCGTATTGCACATGAAATCCCCCGGCGAGGACGACCAGTTTCCAGTTCTGTGTGGCCTCATTTTTTAAAAACTCAGATACCGTTTGGGCCATGGCCTCCTCCCAGAGGAGAAGCATTCGGTAGGGCTTTATCAGGGCTTCCGCATGGTCATCATGACTTCCAAAGATGGCCATCGAAAAAGCCCTGTGGTAGTCGTCGCTTTCATCCAACTCGGGAAAACTTCCAGAGTTGAGGGTTGAATCCTCATTTCGGAACAGGGCTTCCGTTTCTCTTGAAGATTTCAGTCCGATGATGGGGATGGCGTTTTTCCTGGCAAAGTCGAAAATCGGCCGATAAAGCGGGTATCCCGGTCCCCAGTTGTTCCGAAACAACTTTTTAAAATCCGATTGCGGCAGATCGCCCCGGTTCCAGCGGTCGAGGTCCGCTTGCGCCGAGCGGCGGAACATTTCCATTCCCACGGCGATTTTGCCCGGAAACATTATTGCCAGCTGTTCAAGAACTTCCAGTTGAGCGCGGTGCGCTTCCAGATTGTCGTGGGTTTCACCGATATAAATGACCCGCGACTTAGAGACCATTTCCACCATCTGTCCCTGGGTCACTCGGATTCCGGTCGGAATATGCAGGATCTGGCCAATCTCCAACTGGTTCAGATCCAGATAAGGAGATCCTGAATGGGGCACAGCATATTCTTCGGCTTTCGCACGTTGGGCGTAGGACAACAACCAAATGAGAAGCAGGGCGCCCAGGGTGATTTTTATCGCAAGACTGACAGGAGTCCGGTTCATGAAATCCTTAGAGTTTCATTTTGTGGATTTTAACTGTATAAGACCAATATACATCTTCTTTGAAGCCAGTCAAACCGCCCGGTTTAGAGATTTTCCAGCGAGCGATCGATTTTCAGGCATTTAAGTATTGACATCATAAAAAAATCAATTCATAATCCAAAATTTGCTAAAAATAGAATGTTTTCTGCAGGTTTTCCACTGCGTGGGCATCTTTTTTCTCATTCAGGGGAGTCCGGTAATTCAGGATAGGTAGTGAATGTTTATGCAGGTCAAATCAAAAAAATAGGAGGGGGGTAATACTTTTTGGAAGTAACAGTCTATCAAAACCAGGTTGAAAAAGCCTTGAAAGTTCTTAAGCGGCAGATGACGAAGGAAGGACTGCTGAAAGAATTGAAGCGCAGGCGGTTTTATGAAAAGCCATCGGTAAAAAAGAAGCGAAAACAGAAAGAGGCGAAAAAGAAAAGAAAAGCGGCTTTGAAAAGAAGGCGGTCTTTTTCGATGTAGGAGTCAGGTTTAAAATAGTTCTCAAGCGGTGAAAAACCTAAAGGTTTCTCACCGTTTTTTTTTGCCCGAAACCTGTCCTTCAGGGTTTTTGGTTCGGGATGATCCCGTTTGTTTTTGCCGGGAAATTTCATAAAAAATCACCGCACTGGCCGCCGCAGCATTTAGAGAATCCAGTTTTCCCTGCATGGGAATAGAAACGGTAAAATCGCATTTTTTCCGCAACAGCGGACGGATGCCTTTTTCCTCCCCGCCTATAATCAACGCAACCGGGAAATCGAACTGCAATTCATGGCAGGGAGTTTTTCCGTCCGCATCCACACCGACGGTCCAAAATCCTTCTTTTTTCAGAAGGTCCAGCGTTTGGCCCAGGTTTGTAACCGTTGTTACCGGTAAAATTTCAATAGCGCCAGCCGAGCATTTAGCCACCGTTTCTGAAAGCGGGGCACTACGCCGCTCGGGAAGAATGACTCCCTGGACTCCAAGAGCCTCTGCTGACCGGATAAGGGCTCCCAGGTTTTGCGGATCCTGAATTCCATCGACCAGGACCAGAGTGGGCATTGGAGTCGCCTGAAAGGCCAGCCGGATTAAATCCGTTATTTTCAGCGGTTCCTTTGAGGAAAAATACCCTATAATATTTTGGTGAGAGTAAGCATTGAATTTTTTCTGAAACTTCTTAGAGGAGACCTCCTCAACCTCAACCTTGAGTGATCGGGCCTGGGCCAACAACGCATGAATCCTGGGGTTCAAGGTTCCTTCTTTGACGACGATTTTGTGGCACTGCCGTTTAGAAGCTTTCAAAGCTTCCAGGATGGGGTTGATTCCATATAGAATCGAGGGTTTTTTGTCGTCCATAAAATTTTCGGGTGCGTGTCGGCCTGTCTGCATTGAATATTCTATAACTTCATGATATATATATAGTTTACCTGCCAAACGCTGCCGACGCACCTCTTAAAATGATAATGATTATTCCTGAAATTATGACTGTTTAGATCCTCGGCCAGGGAAAGTATTTTGTGAACCATTTTAACGTTTTCCGCACCTTCTGAAATTTTTAAATGGTTGTTTCTAAAAAAAAGATTGCCCTTTATAGTTTCGGCGTTCTCGTTCTAGTATTTTTCATCGTTCTAGGGGTGGTTTACCATCAATTTAGCGATTTGGAAAAATTCAAGAAAATGGCGGTGGAGCGGCTGGAAGACCTCACCGGGAAAAAAGTTTCCATTGGATCGGCGGAGATGGATTTTATCAAGGGGCTGAGCGTCAAACTCAAGGAAGTGACCATTGGCGGAAATTATGAGGAGAAACCGAAATTTCACGCCAACAGCTTGTGGATGGTGATTAAACTGCTCCCTCTGCTGGACAAGCGGATTGAGGTCAAAAAAATAGAGGTCGAAGGCGTTTTTCTACAATTGATCCGTGATGTTAAAGGCGGATTGAATGTAGAGCGCCTCCAGTACTTGGTTTCCCAGCCGGCGTCGGAGGACGGATTTTTAGAAGCTCTCAAGGGCAGTCTGGTCAATAAGCTGGAAATTAAAGGCGGGGAAATTCGTTTTATTGATTTGAAGACGTTTGCAGGCGACTCCAAGCCGGCCATATTGCAGATAAAAGAAGTCCATGTTTTGATCCAGAAAAAATTACTCCAAATCCCTTTTGATTTCCTGATTCAGGGGAAAATACCCAATCCTGGCCATCCCACTAAAATTAAAGTTGCAGGCACCTTTGACAATCCCACGATGACCTGGGATCTTGCCGGATTTTCTATAGACGGCCAGATTGAAGTCGAGGACCTTCCCGTCGCATGGCTTCACCCCTATTATAAAAAGGTGGTGCCTTCCGTGCCGGGTGAAGGGCGGATCACCCTCGATTCAAAACTTTCAGGAAGCCTGGGAGGCAACCTGCAATCCACCGGGAAATTGAAGTTCATTGCGCAACAGGAAATTTCAGGACCGGTCCTCCGCGACCCTTCGGTTCCTCACCGCGGCACACTGGACTATGAAATCCTCTACAACAAGGACACCATCCGGTTTACTAAAATCAAGATGGATTCCCCATCTTTCAACTTCACAGCCAAAGGAGCCCTGGGTCAATACAGCTCCCAGGACCCGGCAATTTCGTTTGATATTAAAACCGGGGAGTTTCAAATCAACAAAAGTGAAAGCTACCTGCCTTTGCAGGTTTTGCCGAAAGAATACCACCAACAGGTGCACCAGCGTTTCAAAAATGGAACCATTGAATTTGAATCCTTTAAATTCCAGGGAACCCTGTCCCAGCTTCAAAATCTGTCTTTAAAGGAGAACCATCGACTCCTGTCAGGAAAAGTTCGGATGAGGCAGGTGGATTGGCTGGCCCCACTGCCCAGGTTGCAGAATGTGAGCGGGTCGCTTCAACTGGAGTCCGGGAACAGCGCCTTAAATATTAAGAAGGCCCGTTTTCAGAATCACCCCATTATAAATGTAAAAGGAACCATCAAAGATTTGCTCTACAAACCCGTTGCTGACCTGTCTTTAGAAAATAAAGTCGAAATAGGCAGATTTCATCAAACCCTGATGAAAGGCCTGGAGGGTCATTCTTTCCAGGATTTTGTCAGCATATACAGGGACATGAAAGGACCGGGCCGTGTTCGAATTCATCTCAAGGGGCCCCTGATGGATCCCGACAAAATCTCCCTCACAGGAGCTATTTTTCTGGACGGAGTTTCCTTGTACCAGGAGGGCATTGGGCCCAGGATCAAAAATTTAAACGGCAAGATCGACTATAACCTGGTCCCTTCCGGTTCCGCAAAAGGGAAAAAATCCGAGATTCCTCTTTTGAAATTCGATAATTTTTCCGGCAGGTTTGGAAAGAGCACGTTCTGGAACGTGTTTGGCAAAGTGGTCTTGAAAGACGGTGTCCCCACCAAGGAGATGGCCGGAAAGTATGAACTGGATGTGCAGGAGTTGCCTCAGGTCATCACGGATCTGGCGCTTGAATACCCGTTCGATGTGTTGCATGAAAATGCAAAATACACCAGCGGCAGTGTGCAGGTCGATTATCGCTCATTGGGCAATGCCATGAACCTTGAGGAGATTGAGGAGTGGGGAGAAATACAGCTTAAGGATTTATCTCTGCGGTATGAAAAAGGGTTTTTGCCCATATCGAATCTTTCTGGAAAGATTTCTTTTGGGGATCATCCCCTCCACCTTGTGGATGTGAAGGGATGGTACGGGAACTCTCCGATTTATTTAGAAGGCGATCTCACGCCTTATACCCCTAACGGTCCTGAGTTTGCCCTCATGGGCAAATCCTCAAAATTTCTTCCCACCAGTTTAAAGGATATCCCCTTTCTGGAGAAGCTGAAATACACCGGTTATTTGGAAACGGAGTTCACCATCAAAGGGACCCTTCACGATCTTGAGTTCGACAACACGATCGATTTTTCTCAGGCTTCGTATCAATATAAAGATTTATTCATCAAGCCCACCAGCGCCTTCAACAAATTACAATTCAAAGGCCATTTTGATTCCAAAAAAGGAATGATCATAAAAGACCTGACCTATAATTTGGGAGTCAATAAAATCACGGGAAAAGCCAATCTCGACAGTTTCGACACCCCTGAATTCGAGATCCATCTCAACTCGAAAAACTTTAGAACGAATGTGCTGGCGGCATCTCTCAAACCCTTTAAAAATAACCATAACGGATTGGCGGATTTTCAAATCAAAGGTCAGGGAAACTTTAATAAACTGGCCGATGCCAAATTTGGAGGGCAGGTTGTCCTGACCAACTTGGAATTCCTTCCTAAGGATCATGCCCATTTGATCACATTGAATTCAGAGATCAAATTTTCTGAGAAAACAGTTCTGTTTGAAAGCGGAAGTCTGGCTTCCGACAAATCCGGTGTTCTGTTCGACGGCATATTTGAGTGGGGAGACCGGCCCACAGTAGATTTAAAAATATCCGGAAAACGGCTGGTGCTGGAAGAATTATTGCCTGCAAAAACCGCAGACGGGGGGGACCTTGGCAAGTATCTCAATGAATCGCCGCTGTTTTCCAAAGGGTCGTCACGAATTTCTTTCGAACTCGACGAGTTGGGCTATAAACTTCTGACCCTGAAAACGGTTGCAGGGGCTGTTTCCGTGGAAAAAAAGAAATTTAAAATCAATAAACTGGAAATTGGAAAAGACAGCCGTTTGCGGGGCCGGGGAATGTTCGAACTGGAGGGAGACGAGTCTTTACGGTTCAAAGGGCTGATCCAGGCGGAACAAATACCCGCACAAGATTTCTTTGCTCTATTTGGCGATACATTTCGCAATGGAATGACGGGTCAGTTGAAAACTTTAGATGTCCGGGTGAAAGGGCAGGGGAAAGGGTTGCAGGAGATCGGAAAATCGCTGATGGTTAAGTCCTCCTTCGATTTTCGATCCGGGCAGATCGACCACGAAAGATTGAAAGTAGGAACTCTGCGCTTGTTTGGATTTCAGGAAGAAATCGATGAGCAGAATGAAAGCTCCTTAAAGGATAATTTTTCTAAATACGAGCAGATTGCGGGAAATTTCATGCTTGTCAACGGAATTGGTGAAACGGAAAACTTTATTTACGAAAACGACAAGCGAAGAAGTTCGCTGGTGGGGACCTTTGATTTAAACAAATACGAAATGGACACCGTGCTGGGTGTTGCGCCGATGGCGGCTCTTGATAAGATTTTAACGAAGATTCCGGTATTCGGGAAAATCATCACCGGCGGCGATGAAGAAAGTCTGGTGAAAACCTACTTTACGGTAAAGGGAAAGTTCGACAAACCCGAGATCAAGTCCATTCCGTTCACCTCACTGACTAAAAAAGTTGTCGGTATTTTCCAGGGAATACTGCAAACGCCGGAATTTATTTTGAACCCTGCCGGGGAAGAAACCAATTAGCCTCAAATGTAGACAATGTCTGTAGGTCCGGTAGGCTAAACCGGCTAAAAAATTGATAGGGAGAGAAACCCTCTTTAGGAATTTTTAATTTCGCCGGGAGAGGTCTGGTTTTGAATTTTGTTGAATACAGCTAAGGCCTGGGCCACCATAGACCCTATATCGCCGGTTTTTTCAGGCAGTAAGACAGTGTTCGTTTCCTTGGCCAGGTTTGAAAATGCGTCGATATACTGCTCAGCCAATCGAAGTGCCACGGCTTTTTCCCCGCCGGATTTTTGAATGGCGGAAGCGACGAGTTCGATACCTTCAGCCGTTGCTCTGGCCACGGCCAATATGGCCTCAGCTTCTCCCTTGGCCCGATTGACCTGATCCGTCATGGCCGCTTCCGATTGCAAAACCACATCTCTTTTCCCGCCTTCCGCAATATTGATTTGCGATTGGCGCTTTCCTTCAGAATCTAGAATCTCCGCCCGTTTCTGTCTCTCTGCCGCCACCTGAAGTTCCATTGCGTGCCTGACATTATCAGGCGGAGTGATATCCTTAATTTCATAACGCAAACATTGGATACCCCATGCATTGGACGCATCGTTAATAGATTGGACAATATTGGTATTTAAGGATTCCCTTTCTTCGAAGGTTTTGTCTAAAGTCATCTTGCCCAATTCAGATCGCATGGTTGTTTGCGCCAATTGACTAACAGCATATTTGGGATCACGCGCCCCGTAAGAAGCTTGCTTGGGGTCAGTAATTTTCAAATACAGAATCCCGTCAATAATCAAAGTCACATTGTCTCTGGTAATGGCCGTTTGACTGGGGATATCGACGGCGTTTTCTTTTAAAGAATGACGGTAAGCTACTTTGTCAACGAAAGGGATTATGAAATGAAGACCCGCAGTCAATGTTTGATTGAATCGACCCAGGCGCTCTATAACCCAGGCGTTCTGTTGAGGAACCAGCTTAATGCCATTCCAGGCCGTCAGGAAAATTATAAAAGCGATTGCAAGTGTGATTTCTATGGATTCCATAAATGTCCCTGAAGCAGTAGGGTTTGAAACAAGTCTATCGGTCCGGTTTTGCCTGGACAATCAATATTCCTTTAGAAACTCCTGTGATGATCACTTCTGTTTCAGGGGCAATCCTATCCAACCCTTTGGCTTCCTGATCCAGTTGACATTTCATAATGGTTCCGGACCATTTAACCTGCCCTAACTTTCCTTTTTCGATAGTTTGACCAAAGACAACAGCCGTGCTTCCAATCATATCGTTGAAGCCCGATTCTTTTCCCGAAATAAAATTTTTCAAGGGTTTCCATAGTATAGCTGTCCAAAAAGCCGTGGAGAGGAAAAATAAAATAAATTGACCGGACAGGCTGTCTACCCAACCTGCAATAAGACCCGCGCCCACGCTAATAGCTCCCAAACCAGCAAAAAGAAAACCGATTCCCGGGGCTAAAGCCAATTCAAGAATAATCAGAATCACGCCGACAGCCAACCAAATGGAGCCCGGATTCAAGGTGGATAGAAATTCATTCATGAAAGTGGGGTTTTATGTTGACGGTTCAGGAGTTCGGGAAAGCCAGCAAGCTGAGTCTATTATAAATACCCAGACGATGCAAATTACCAGGACCCAATGAATGGGGTCTCTTGGGCAACTTTGGGAAAACGGATTTGTTAGCGCGATTGAATATTGACGACCTGAAAATTTCCCGGAATTTGGCTGAGGTGAGAGGTCATGACCGATGTGATGACGGCGATGTCTTCATCCGCTTCTGCCGCGGGTTGCGAGGTCGCTGCCGGTTGCGCTTTAGGAGCGGGTTTGGGTGGTTCGACGTAAGGGATGAAGTGGACCAGCAGCTTGATCGAAAAAATAAGAATGGTCAGGACAAGAAAAATGACACATATGGCTATTCCTGAAACCGTGAGGGATGTCATGATAAGATCGTTCATCGTAATTCCCTAGGGTTGAGACAGTGGCAAAGTGATCGCTTCGATCGCCGCATGGGGTTCAGGCCCCGGTATTCCGCCAAACAGAGAAAGAAAGACGCCCGCCGCCACGGCACTGCCAATGACTCCCGCCACATTGGGCCCCATCGCGTGCATCAACAGAAAATTGGTGTGGTCTTCTTCGGACCCTACCTTTTGAGAAACACGCGCCGCCATCGGAACCGCAGAAACGCCGGCCGAACCGATCAAAGGATTCACCCTTCCGCCGGTGGCCTTGCACATGATTTTCCCGAAAAGCACGCCCCCGGCAGTGGCCATGCAAAAAGCCAGCAAGCCCAGAACAATGATTTTGATGGTTTCCAATTGCAGGAAGGATTCCGCGGTCATAGACGACCCTACCGCTAACGCTAACAGGATAGTCACAATGTTAATCAGGTGCGTTTCCGAGGTTTCGTGCAGTCTGGCGGTGACCCCGCTTTCCCGGAACAGATTTCCAAGCATCAACATCCCTAAAAGAGGGGCGACACCGGGCAACATTAAACAGATGACAATGGTGGTCACAACGGGGAACAGGATTTTAACCGTTTGAGAAATCGGCTTCAACTGTTCCATTTTGATCTTTCGCTCTTTCTCGGTGGTCAACCATCGCATGATGGGGGGTTGAATCAATGGAACCAGAGACATATAAGAATAGGCCGCGACCGCAATGGGAGCTAAAAGATGAGGAGCGAGTTTGCTGGCGATAAAAATGGATGTGGGTCCGTCGGCACCGCCGATGATACCGATGGCGCTGGCTTCTTTCAGATCAAACCCCAGATACACCGCTCCCACCAGGGTGGTATAAACTCCAATTTGTGCCGCCGCTCCCAACAATAACGTCGATGGGTTGGCCAGCAGGGGGCCAAAGTCCGTGAGTGCGCCGACGCCAAGAAAAATCAGAGGCGGCAGGATTTCGTATTTCACCCCTTGATAGAAAAAATTGAGCAAGCCGCCGTCATCGGTGCTCATCATCATGCTGAGCGGCAGATTAGCCAGCAGGCATCCAAAGCCGATGGGCAGGAGCAGAAGAGGTTCAAATTTTTTCCAGATGGCGAGGTAGATCAATACGCAGGCAACGACCAGCATCACCACCTGGCCAGGCACGATGGCCGTGAACCCGGTCGAATTCAGAATTTGGGTTGCCGCCCCTTCGAAGCTGAGGTCCATTATCCTATAATGAGGAGTTCGTCGCCGGTTTTAATGCCGTCCCCCTCCCTGACAGAGATTGACTGAACGGTTCCGCTGACGTTGGACTTTACATCCGTTTCCATCTTCATGGATTCCAGAACAATCAACACATCTCCAGGGTTGACCGGATCACCCACCTTGCATTTGATGGAAAAAACCGAACCTGGAAGCGGAGAGGTGAGAACCTCTTTTGCGGCCCCGCTTGCGGCAGGCGGCGGTGCGGCCTGAGAAGCGGGAGCAGGCTGAGGTGCCGTTGGAGCCGTGGGTGCCTGGGACGCTGCGGCGGAGCCAGCCGGTGCGACTTCCACCTGGTAACTGCGGCCATTGACGTTTACGTTGTACATCGCATGAACTGCGGGGGCCTGCGATTGTGCCGCCGGGGCGGAGGCCGGCGCGGACGCCGCCGGAGCTGGTTTTGGTGGAGGTGCAGAAGCCTTGGGCACAGCGGCATTCGGATTGTTGCGCGTTTCAAAAAAATTGAGAGCCACCTTGGGAAATAAAGCGTAAGTGAGGCGGTCGTCCTCCGAGGTGTGCTTGTTCCCAAGCTCTGTCGTCACCGTTTTCCATTCCGGTTCCAAAAGATCGGCCGGTCGGCAGTCTATGACTTTTTCATTCTGCGAAACCTTAGCCAGTAATTCCTCGTTCAGGGGCCCAGGGAGTTTTCCGTATTTCCCCAGAACACAGCCGCGGGTTTCCTTGGTGATAATTTTATAACGTTCGCCGGTGAGCACGTTCAGCGTTGCCTGGGAACCGACAATCTGACTGGTCGGGGTCACCAGAGGCGGGTATCCCATGTCCTTGCGGACGCGCGGAACTTCTGCCAAAACCTCATCCAGCTTGTCCAGGGCATTTTGTTCCCTCAGTTGATTTTCCATGTTGGAAATCATTCCGCCCGGAATCTGGGATTTCAGGATATTGATATCAACACCTTTAAAATCGCTTTCAAACTCAGCGTAGTTTTTTCGAACCTCTTCGAAATAATCCGAAATTTCCTCAAGTAAGTTAAGGTCAAGACCCGAGTCATATGAGGTTCCCTGAAGGGCGGCCACCAGACTTTCTGTCGGGTAGTGAGAGGTTCCCATCGACAGGCTGGAGATGGCGGTGTCCACCATATCGACACCGGCGTCGATGGCACACTGAATGTTCATTCCGGCGAGACCAGTCGTTGAATGAGAATGCAAATGGACCGGCAGTTTAGTGTTCTTTTTGATTTCTGAAATCAAATCAAACGTTACTTTAGGGGCTAGAAGTCCCGCCATATCTTTGATGCACAAAATGTCCGACCCCATATCCTCCAGCTGTTTGGCCATTTTGATATAAAGCTCCAGGCTATGGACCGGGCTGACGGTGTAACTGATGGTTCCTTCGACAACCTTGTTGCATTTTTTGACCGTATCGACCGCCGTTTTAATATTGCGGAAATCATTCAACGCGTCAAAAATTCGGAAGATGTCCATCCCTTCATCGGCGGAATGTTTGACAAAACGTTCGACGATATCATCCGCATAATGCCGGTAACCGACGCAGTTTTGGCCGCGAAGCAACATTTGAAAGGGAGTATTGGGGATCTTCTGTTTGAGTTTCCTGAGCCGGTCCCAGGGGTCCTCATTGAGAAAGCGGATGCAGGAGTCAAAGGTGGCTCCACCCCACATTTCCAGGGAAAAAAATCCGACCTGGTCGAGTTTCTCAGCGATGGGGAGCATGTCTTCTGTACGCATTCTGGTGGCGAGCAGAGATTGATGCGCGTCCCGCAAAACAACTTCCGTGATTTTTATTGGACGAGGTGGCACTCCCATAAAACGCAATCCTTATATTTTTTAATATTGATTCTATTCAGCAAACGGGAATTTTGTTGGTCTTGCTTGTCCTATCCTTAAAAAACCGATTTGGACGAATCTTTCCCGCAAACCTTTGAATTACATGCAGAGGCTATTTAGGAATCATCGGATGTTAAATTATTGGATGGGCAAAATCAAATGTTATTTCCGTCCGAACAACAAGAAAGTCGAGAGAAGGGATCGGCGTCCGCGGTGCGGGCAGTCAGGGGATTTTATTTGTTCCAGTTGGTGGGCATGAAAATCAGTATGACGCCAAAAATTTCCAACCGTCCCATCAACATCCATGTGATGGAGATGACCTTTCCCAGGGTGGGAAGGTCGGCGTAATTGCCCATAGGGCCGACCATGCCAAGACCGGGGCCGATATTAAAGAGGGTTGCGACCGACGCGGACAAAGAAGTGGTTAAATCCATCCCCATGAAGGAAAGCAGGATGCAGCTCAGGCCGGAGAGCCCTAAAAACAGAAACGTCAATGCAACGACGTTGGTCAGGTGATCCGGTTCTATGGTTTTTCCTCCCACCTTGACGTGGAATATGGCTCTCGGGTGCATCAGTTTTTGAAATTCCCTCAAGATCACTTTAAACAAAATGATGAAGCGGATGACTTTCAACGATCCGCTGGTGGACCCTGAGCATCCGCCAACGATCATGATGCCAAGGATCAGAACCTGAAGAAAATCCGGCCACAGGCTGAAATCGTCGGTGACGAACCCAGTCGTTGAGTTGATGGAAACCACCGTGAACGCGGCTTTTTGTAATGCCTTTCCGGCATCCGGTTCGGTGGCGGTTTCTATCAATCCCCAGGTAGCGAACAGGATGCAAATGATGATCATTGAGCAATACCCGCGAAACTCCGGATTGTTCACGACAGCGCTGAAATTCTGCGTCACCAGCTGGTAATGCAGCGCAAAATTGATTCCCCCCAGAAACATGAAAAGAATGATGACCGATTGGACGTAACTGCTCTCGAAGTATCCGACGCTTTCATTGTGCGGGGAGAACCCTCCGGTTGCGACCGTGGAAAACGTATGGCAGACGGCATCGAATAGACTGACCCCTCCCAGCAGGAGAAACATGATTTCCAGCAGGGTGAGTACGATATAAGTTTTCCACAGCATCTTCGCTGTTTCTGCCAATCGCGGTTGCATCCTTTCAACCGTGCTCCCCCCTGGAATCTCGGCTTTGAACAGATGGGAACTGCCGATGCCCAACATGGGAAATATGGCGAGGGACAGCATGATGATTCCCATGCCGCCGACCCATTGCGTCAAATTCCTCCAAAACAGAATTTCCTTGGGAGCGGTGTCGATGTCAGTCAGTACCGAAGCGCCGGTTGTCGTGAAGCCGCTCATGCTTTCAAAAAAAGCGTCAATGAACTCAGGACAGACTCCGGTCAGGACAAAGGGTAGAGAGCCAAAAAAAGAAATCCCCACCCAGGAAAACGTGACAATGGCAAAGCCTTCCCGGTCTCTTAGTTTTTCAACGCCAGAGGGAAGAAATTTCCATAAGGCAAGTCCTGTCAAAAGAGAAGCGGCCAGCGTCAACGAAAACGCCTGCAGGGGGTCTAGATAATTTGGAAGAGCGGGGGTTTTATAATGCAGTGAGATTGCGATAGGAATCAACAGCAGGCCGGAGAGCAGGACCAGCAGGGCGCCGACAACGTTGAATATCGCTTTGATGTTCATCAGAATGGGAGAAAGTTTCTTTTGCTTCTACTTCCGAACAGTTTTTCGATTTTTTCGATGGCTTGCGGCAGAGCGACGACGATGACCGCATCACCGGCCTTGATTTCGATATCATCGGTGGGCACCATCATCTCTCCTTTTCTTAACAGAGCGCCGATCATGGCGTTTTCAGGGAATTTTACTTTCGCAATTTTCTTATTGACGATGGAAGAATTCGCATCGACTCCGATTTCCATGACCTCCGCATCTTCGATCAGTTTGAAAACCGACATGACCCGGCCTTTGCGCAGGTGCTTGAGAATGGCGCTGACCGTGATCAACCGCGGGTTGATCGTGATGTCCATGCCAATCGTATCGAGGATGGGCAAATATTCCGGATCGTTGGTGATGACCAGAGCCCTCTTGGCGCCGTGTTTTTTTGCCAGCAGTGCGGAAAGTATGTTGGGTTCATCGTCTTCCGAGAGCGACAGGAAAAAATCAGCTTCGTTCATATTGATATCATTGAACAGGTTCAGGTCCGTACCGCTTCCGTGATGGACGACGCACTTGGAAAGAACCTCCGCCGCCTGGTTGGCCTTTTCACGCGAAGGTTCGATGATCGATAAATCGCGGATACTTCCCTCCAGCGTTTTTGCCAAGTTAATGGATACTTCGTTAGCGCCAAAAATGACAACCTTGTTGACCTCCTCCACCGTTTTATTCAACATAGGAAGAAGAAAGGGTAAAAATCCTTTATCGACAATCGTGTAAATTTTGTCCCCCGGCTGAATCATGTCCTCAGAGCGAGGAATGATCAGTTTTCCTTCCCGGACAAGGGCAACGATGAGAAAAGAATCCATGGTGGAGACGCTGCTGAGCTCGTGGATTTTTTTGCCCGCAATGGGGGCGTCTTCAGGGATGTCGAACTCGCGCAGGAGAATTTCTCCTTCAGCAAATTCGGCGACGTTGACCACACCGGGCGTGCTGATGATCTTAAGGATGGTGTCGATAATAATGTTGCCGGGATTGATGGCCTGGTCGATACAAAGCTCTTCCGGTGAGAAGATGCGTCCGGCTTCCGTAAACTCTTCGTTGCGGATTCGTGCAAATCGTTTATCGATATTGAATCGAGAGGCAAGAAAGCACACCAGAATATTGATTTCATCCTTATCCGTGACCGCAATCACCATCTCCATGTCCTTGATGCCTGCCTTTACTAAAACCGTAGGCAGGCAGGCGTTGCCGATGACGCTCAAGACATCCAGCGTGTCAGAAATACGGCGCATTTTTTCCGGGTCCTGGTCCACGATCGAGATGTCATGACCTTCCTTGGAAAGTTCCTGAGCCAGATTGAAGCCGACGACTCCCGCTCCAACAATGAGGATTTTCATATTCGTTATTTCTGTCTTTTGAAGGAGATCAAAAGACCGGGGTGTGATCTGTCATTTTGAAGTTCCACAACGGATTTGTGAAAGGCCGCAAGGTTTATTTTGGATTATTCAAAAATTCCAGAAAATTGGAATCGTCCGAAAGGAGAAGGGTGGTATCTGTTTTAAGAGAATTTTTATACGCTTCCATGGAGCGCATGAATGCGTAAAATTTAGGATCTTTTTGAAACGCTTCCGCATAAATTTTGGTCGAAAGACCGTCCCCTTCACCACGGGTTTCCTGTTCTTGTTTGTAAGCGTCTGCAATCAGGATGGTTTTTTCCTTATCGGTTTCCGCCCGGATTTTCGTGGCTTCTTCTCGCCCCTCGGACCGGTACTCCTTGGCGATTCGTTCCCGCTCGGTCCGCATGCGGTTGAAAATGGAATTGGCGATTTCCGGAGGCAGGTCGGTTCTCTTGATTCGTACCGCGACAACTTCGATCCCATATTCCGAGGCTTTATTATTAGCTTCTTTTGAAACTTTATCCATGATGACTTCGCGGGTTTCCGTGACGATATCGATGAGTTGATGCGTGCCGATCTCAACACGGAGCTCGGAAAACAGAATATCGTCCAGACGCGATTCTGCGCCTCTGACGTCACGAACCGTTTCCAGAAACTTCAAGGGATCGACGATTTTCCAGACCGTGAAATTATCGATCAACAGATTTTTCTTGTCCTTGGTGATGACTTCGGTTGGCGACGAGTCGTTGTCGAGGAGTTGTTTGGAAAAATAGCGAACCTTCTGGATGAATGGAATTTTAAAATACAGTCCCGGTTCGGTGACAATCTGTTTTGGCTTTTGAAGTTCCAGAATGATGGCGGTTTGCGTCATATGCACTGTAAACATCGAGGAAGAAGCTAGAACGATGGCTAAAATGCCGACAATGATCAGAGTGTTTTGTTTCATAAGTTTATTTTATTTTTTTGAATCCGGTAAAATCGAATTTTTAGATAACGGTAGAATGGGAAGGACCCCTTGCTTTTGGTCGCCCATCACGAATTTCCCGACGGTCGGCAAAATCTCTTCCATCGTTTCAAGGTAAATCCGCTTGCGGGTGATGTCAGGGGCTTTTTTGTATTCTTCGTATTGCGAGAGAAAACGTTTCGCGTCACCTTCCGATCGCTTGATTTTTTCTTCGCGGTAGGCTTCGGCTTCCCTGAGAATCTGTGCCGCCCGGCCACGGGCTTCCGGGATCACCGCATTTCGGTAACCTTGCGCTTCATTGATCATTCGCTCCTTATCTTCGCGGGCGCTGACCACGTCTTTAAAAGCGCCGGCCACCTGCTCGGGAGGATTTACACCCTGCAACTGCAGGGTGATTATTTGGATTCCGGCCTGAAACTGGTCGAGGAGGCCCTGAATCTGTGCTCCGGCAAGGATCTGGATTTCCGCCTTTCCTGTGGTCAGGGCTTCATCGATATTACGACTGCCGATGATTCCGCGAATCACGGTTTCCGCGGCATCGCGGACCAGTTTGTGCGGCCGCCTGACATTAAACAGATAAGCCACCGAGTCGGAAATCCGGTATTGAACCACCAGGTTGATGTCGATGATATTTTGATCGCCGGTGAGCATCAGAGATTCCGCAGGGACTTTTTGCAATTGCCCCGAGGCGGTCTGGCGAAACCCAATCTCTGCACGGCGAACCTGGCGAATTTTTGGGGTGGACGCATGCTCGATGGGTGACGGAAACTTGAAGTGCAGCCCGGGAGAAGTGGTGCGGGTGAATTTCCCGAAGGTGGTGACCACGCCCTCTTCATCCGGTTCGACAAAATAAAAGGTTCCGGGCAGAATCCAGACCAATAATAAAAGGATGATAATTCCCAGAAACATCGAAGGTTTGAATTTTGGGATTTTCAGTTGCGGAATATCAAAAGGGGGTTTTCCCCCTGGAGGACCGCCGCCTCCCCCCTTGAATCGATCTTCGGGGCCTCTCTGTTCGTGCAGGTCGTCCCAAGCCATATAGTTCTTTTCTTTCCAAAAAATGATTGAAAGTTAAAACGGTTACCAATCGGATTACGCTAGCAAACTCAAATCGCAAAGTCAATAACGGGACTTTGCGCAAAAAGCGCGGGAAATGGTTCAATAAAGGAGGATTTTCCCTTCCTCATCGAATTCAATTCCGCGGGCGGCAAGGTATTTCAGGGCGTCTCTCAACCCGGTGAGGTTTTCCAGTTGGCCAGTCACATCCTTAAACTGTTTGAGACTGGTTACCGGAACCCGTTTCAATTCAGGAGCCTTGATAATATCCCCGAGGACTTTATTTTTTAACCACGCTTCGACGTTCAAGTTGCCGTTTTCAACGGTCACGAGAATCCGGTGCGGCGACGCCAGTTTCAGTTTTGCCCGGGTGTCGACGATGGCGGGCCTGCTTTCTTCCGGGTCCAGAAATAAAAGAAACCGGTCCAAAGTTTTTGCGCCAATGCGGGTGATGGCAAACCTGGTAACAATCTGATCGATGGAAATCGGTTCCGATTCCTGCCCCTGTTTTAACTTGAGTCCCAGTTGCATATTGCCGTCGATTTCCGATTCGGATTTTTCTGCTTCTTTGGAGAATCCCACCAACCCGCCAAAATTCAATCCTGCAAATTCCGTGGAAAAACTCAACTCCGGGCCTTCTGGAGTCGGGATGACAAACAGGTTTCCCGCGACCGATCCATCCAGTATGTCGAACAGAAATTTCTCCACCAGTAAACGGTTATTTTTAAATAGAACATCCAGACCGATATGGGACACTTTCTGACCGGCGGCCTCAATCTCTTGAATTGTAAAATTATTTTTATGTTTGGAAAAATCCCTGAGCTGAGTGAAAAACCCTTTCCGGGATGCCAGAAAAGATTCAGGCAGGGTCTTGACCAGGACGCGTTCGAAAAACAGGGTTTTATTAAAAGGAAACTTTCCGTTGAGACGAGTCACCTTGAGCACGTCGGGAATTTGAGCGTTGAATTCCTCGAACTCCACCCTGCCGTCGACGGCAACCCGTTCTCCAGAGACCATTTTAAGCCCCAGGGTAGCGAGTAAAGCGCCATGCGCCTGGATGCCTTGAAGAAACTGTTGCGTCCCTTCGCTGATGGCCTTTTTAAATTGCAGTTGATTGTTTGTGGTCAAAGAGATGTCCAGACGGCGTGACATTTCCTTTGGCTTTAAGGGAATTTTTCCCGTGAGAAAAGGTTTCAAACCATCCACACTGCCGGCCATCGAATGCAGGACCCCATATTTTTTGATCGAAAACTCATGCGTATCAAGCGTGAATTTGTTGAAATCGGCAAGAGAGTATTTGAAATCAAATTTTGGGTCGAGCCAGTCTTCACCGAGAATATTTTTAAGGAATAATTTCGCAAGTGAAACGTTTCCTGAGACGGTTCCGTTTCCATCCTGGAAGTTTACCAGGGTGGATGTATTCATGTCCTCAACGGCAATGCTCTGGCTCGGCCAGGAAAGAGAGGCGCCTCCCAATTGAAAGCCGGCCTTCGCCACGATGGGAAGAGACGTTTTCTTCAATTCAAATTTTTCGGGAATTTCTCCTTTGGCGTCGAGGGAAAGATCCACCGATCCCGCCACCTCGAGGTCCTCCATGCCTTCTTTAAATGCTTTTGGAACGTTCTTCCAAATGGCGGCGAGTTCGGTTTCGGTGACCGTGGAGTCAACGTCAAAGGTTTTCCCCCAGTTTTTGAGTTCGGCTTTGACGTCAAGATTCACCAGCGAAGGGGCGATGAGCGAGACTTTGTCGATGTCAAACTCGCCGGTTTTCAGATTTTGCGTCGACGAACTGGTAAATGTGATCGGCCCCACAGGAATTTTTCCGTCCAGCTTTTCAGGAGAAGGTGGATCGATCTTAAGGTCGACTGCGGTTTTGGTTTGTGTCAACGAAAGGTCGTTGACGTCGACCGCAAAGGAGGTCTGGATTTTTCCGGTTTTAATTTCCTGCACGCCCTCGACATCGAGAATCGAAACCGTTCCCTTCAAAACCGCATTTTTAAAATCCTTTGCATAAAGGTCGCTCTTCAACGAAGTGTCTATCGCCAGACCGGTTACCACCAATTCCGGGTCGAGTGACTGAACGCGGTCCAGTTGAATCGAGGTTTTATTTGTGATCGGAATTTTGCCCGGCTCGCCGGTCAACGGGTAGTATCCGCTCATGGTCAGGTCGGTTTTTAGGATCATGGGTCCGAGTTCTACTTTGTCCAGAGCCTTGACTTGGTCGATTCGAGTTTCAACCTCCAGACGGGGGATTTTAACGCCCTTGGCGGGAATGTAATCGACGGGAAAAGTAATTGTTGAGGAAACCTGTTTGACCTCGACCGGGGGATTTTTTAACTGGCTATCAATCCCTTGCAATTTTATCTCGGTGTTTAGCAATGCCTGAATGGGTTGAAAGTTTTCATCCAGCCGTCCTTGCACAACGGCGTGTACTTTGGTCGTGCCGGCGCTTGGAAAGCCGTCGATTTTTTGCAATAGATTTTGAGGCACGAGGGAACGCAGGGGTTTCAGTTGGATGTCGATGTCCTGCTCCACCTTAAAGGAAGCCTTGCCGAAATTTTTTGCACGTCCCTGCACTTTCCCGCCAACGGCGGAACCCAAAGAATAATCCACATTGAAAAAGTGAATGTCCCCCGACTGCCAGTTGGCTTTCGCGGAACCTTTAAGGTCGACGCCGGTTTTTACCCGGTCCATTTCAGGAGGGATGACTTCAAGGTTTTTGATAGCGGTGGAAAAAGTCAGGGCCACCTCCGACAGATTGGAACCTTTGGCCTGGATTTTAAGGTTTTGGCTGAGATCGTTGACGGTCAGGTTTTGCGCCTGACCCCGATTGATTTTGAGTTGGATTTTGCCGTCGAGGTTTTCGGGAACGCCGTTCACTAATTTCGCGTTTGTTAAATCGATTTCAGCATCGACCCCTTTAAGTTTGGCGGAGAGCGGCGGATGGTTGGCAAAAAAATCTTTGACGGAAATTTTCCCGCCCAGGGTTTCAATATCCCCAGGCTTAAAACCCGGCAAACTGCCTTTGATTTCAAGACCGCTGACCCGGACGTTTCCCCCGGCTTCAAGCGGTGGAATCAGGGTTCCCGCCCACTCAATCAACTCCTCAATATTGAAAGCCGCTTCGTTGAGCCGGATATTGAAACGGGGGTTCGATGTCAATCGATCGGCTTGCACGGAAAGGTCGACGCGGGTTTTTTCCGAAAGATGGAATGCCATTTTTTGGATTTTCAGACTTTCTTCTTTAACACCCGCTTCAAGCCCTATTTCGGCGGAAAAATCAGGAGCGGGAAGCGGATCTCCGATTTGAATCTGATTTTTTTTGAAACCGATATCACCCGTTAACCGAATATCATTGAGATCCTGGGTGCTGACCTCCACGTTCATGAGGGCAAGCGTTTTAACCTCAATGCCTTCCCCCTGGCTGGAAGAAAATTCCAGATTGTGCTGCCCCTTTTGAGGAGCGACCCAAGTGGTTTGTAGCCAGATATCGATTTCCTCGGGTTCGAGTTTGCCGCGGGCGTTTACATTCAACCCCTCAAGCCGGCTTTTTGTTTCCCCATCCATGTCGAGGTTTACCCGGACGTTGCGGATGGAAAACTCGCTTAAATTTATAGCAATGGGGAGAGGCGGGAGACCGGCGGGTTTTTCTTCCGCAGGGGCGGGTTTCGAGCGTTGCTTGGGCCCGCCCAACTCCAGGAGCGGTTGAAAATTCCAAACGCCGTTGACCGATATCAGGTTCAATTCAGGTTGGTCGACGCTCACCTCGTTGATGGTGAACCGTCCCTTAATGAGTTGTGTCAGGTCGTAATCCAAAACGACATTTTGAATACTCAAAATTGACGGTTCCTGCCCGAGTTTCAGCTGGGAAATTTTTAAGCCGGAAAGAAGACTGATATCCAAAGAGTCGATGGACACCGGAATTTTTAAAATCCGGCTCAGTTCTTTTTCGGCGATGGGCGTGAGCCGCTCCGAGGGAAAATAATAAGATATAACGATGCCGGCTATGAGCAGAAGGAGAATGAAACATAGAACTCCGTAACCGAAAAAAGTGAGCAGGCGCTTTAGCCAGGATTTCTTTTTTTTGTCTTTTGGATCTTGTTTTTCAGGAGTCAGTTCTTCAGGCGGGGCAAGTTCTTCCACATCCTGGGGCATCGATGTTTTGTCGGGAGGAATGATATCGTTCATTTATTTATGCCAGATGGTGTTCCAGGAACCTGGAGGTTGCCTTAACGATATCGCCCATGAACTCTAAATTGAGCGTGTCCAATGTGTCCGTGGGTTGGTGATAATTGGGGTTTCTCAAAAAAGCCGTGTCGGTGATCATCACTGCGGGAATATCATTTTCCCAGAACGGAGAATGGTCGCTGAGGGTCACCTCGCGAAACTGGTTGCCCTTGCCTGGAACCACCAGTCTTTCTACAGACAGATCCGGAACCGACTGTTTCATGAGGTCCGCTACAGAATGAGTCAATGCCGCCGATGGTTCATTGCCCACTACGGCGATAAAGTCTCCGGTGTCCGGGTATTTGGCGGCGTCCAAATAGGGGGGGTAGGTTTGCGACCCCGGCTCCGGATTAAAAAAGCCCACCATTTCCAGAGAAATCATTCCGATGAACCGTTCATTTTTAGACTGATCTAGAAAGTAATGGCTTCCCAGGAAACCATATTCTTCCAAAGTGAATCCAGCGAACAGGAGGGATTTTTTGAGTTGCGTTCTGTCCAGGCAACGCGCGATTTCCAATAGAGCCGCGACGGCGCTGGCGTTATCATCGGCGCCGGGAGTGCCCTCCACGCCGTCGTAATGCGCGCCCAGCACGAAAGTCCCGGAAGAAGGGTCGGAACCCTTTTTCAGACCCAGGATATTTAAAGAATGCATGCCGTCAAACGGGACTTTTTCGTCCCGGACGGTCAGGTTGCAGCTCTTCAATTCTTTGCGAATGTATTCTCCCGACCATGCGAGTCGTTCCGGCGCCGTGTAAGGGTTGCGTTCATGAGCCAGAGCGGCTAGATCGGATTCTATATTATTTAGATTCGGTTCTTGCATCTACCTTCAAATGTTGAGATACACCCCTCCCGGCCAGGAAGGGTTTTCAATTTTTGGTTTTGTCAAAAAACAGTTTACTTTTTTCAGGGTTCGTCATACCATATCCGCATGCTTAAGGTGGAATGCTTTTCAGGCTATAAGCTCAACGAGAGGCCGGTTGCCTTCAGCCTCATGGATCGGCGTTTCGAGGTTCAAGACATCGTCGACCGCTGGTATGGCGAGGGGACCAGTTATTTTAAAGTGAAGGCCGACGATGATAATATCTACCTTTTAAAGTACGATGAGTGGGAGGACTGCTGGGAGTTTGTTTTTTATCAGAATCCCAAAAAACTAAATTCATTGCCTGAGTCCACAATGGGGCTCAATGCCATTTCCAGACCCGCTCACGGTGTACCGAATTCCAGAAGTTTCACCCCCCTGCATTGAAAGCTCCACAAGCCGTGTTCCGCTCGTCGATCGGAAATCCGGTAAGATAACCTGCCCTCCTGATTTCAATAAATGAATCATTTGGAGTACATAAAAACGCCCGATTGGTTTATGATCCATCGGTCTGGTTACGATAGGCCTGGAATTTTCCCCTGGCTTTTTTAACTGACGACTAATAATAAGTGATGGCCTCATTTGTATCATTGTTGATAAAAAAAGTCCAAAGAAATTAGATGTTTATGGGAGGGGTGCGGGCATGAGTCTGACAGATCGAGCGGTTCAATCCTTTGCCGGGCAAAGGCGAAAAATGGTGGAGGAACAGCTCGTCAACCGGGAGATAAAGGATTTGCAGATCATGGAGGCGATGAGCCGCATTCCCCGCCATCTTTTTGTTCATGAATCTCTTCAGCACAAGGCTTATGGGGACTTCCCGCTGCCCATCGGCGACAACCAGACGATCTCCCAACCGTATGTCGTAGCCGCCATGACCGAGGTTTTAAATCTGAAGAAAACCGACCGGGTGTTGGAAATCGGAAGCGGTTCGGGGTACCAAACGGCTCTGCTCGCGGAACTGGCCGGGCAGGTGTTCACCATCGAGCGGATTCGGTCGCTTGGCAGGAAAGCGCAAGCGCTTTTGGAGCGTTTGAAATATATGAACATTGTGTTCAAAGTGTTCGACGGAACTTATGGCTGGCCCGATCAGGCGCCGTTCGATGCGATTCTCATCACCGCTTCGACTCAGGAAATCCCCAAAATGCTGGTGGACCAATTGGGCGAAAATGGCAGGTTGGTCGCGCCGGTGGGCGGTTTGGAAAAACAAAACCTCACCGTTTTAGTAAAAGAAAACGGGCGGATCAATTCTCATGAAATTGGCTACTGCAAATTCGTGCCTCTTGTGGGAAAATACGGCTGGCCGGAGAGCAAAGCGCCGTCGGGAAATTCGCCGTGAACGGGTGGTTTTTTCTTTAGGGTTTTAAGGCAAAGTCATGAGTTAGAAAAGATTTCGATTGTCGTGAAGGAGGGGTTCCAGTGTTTTCCAGAATTATTCAAAAAGGACATTTCGTATTGAGCAACGGTGTGAAGGCGGACTACACCTATGAATATAGTTTATTGTCCGATACCATGAATCGCGCTTACTGTGAGATGCTGAACAACAAGTTGAAATTATGGCAGGCCGAGCACGGGAAATTCAACGTGGTCATTGGGGCGGAAACGGAGGGGATTCGCATCGGATATCAATTGGCCCGGTTGATGGATCTGCCTTTTCACATCATGCCGAAAAAGAGAATCGATTTTGCCCAGCTGGAGATTCCCAGCTACCCGCCAGAGACGCACTGGCTGATCATCGACGACATCGTGACCACCGGCTCGACGTTCATTCGTGCTGTGGATTATCTGGAAATCGAAGAGAAACCGGAAACCATTACCTTCGCAAGTATGATACGGAGGAACCCGGCCAACATGGATTATTCGGCGGTCAGCGGTGACCCCGAAAAAGAACAGTTCTATGTGCGAAAAGAAAGGTTTGATTTTATCGACAAGCGGCTGGTATCGCTTTACAGCGAACCGATGTGATCAGTTCCTTTTTAGCAGGTAATAAACTTCCCCCCATTCCTTAAAATTTCCCGCCATGACCCCGGGACGCTCGCCAATCCCAAAAAATAAATCACCGCGTCCCGGTCCCTTGATGTCGCTACCGGTATCCTGATCGACGACGAAACGAAAGCTGCGTTCCCAGCGAACGATTTCATCGTCTTCATTGAGGATGGGTTTTCTGAGCAAAGTGAGCGCCAGGCCTCCCGCCGGGTAGATGGACTTATCCGTGGCGATGGAGCGTCCGCCGACCAGTTCACCGCCACCAGATCCCCTGGGTCCATCATCGCTGTAGGCAAAAAAGATGTACCGCTTGTTTTGATAAAGGTACTTTGGAATTTCAGCGGGGTTGTTGCGGAGATAATGTTTAATTCCCTGCATGGATCGTTCGCCTTTTCCGGTAAGTAACCCGTCTTTCACCATCAATTTCCCGATTCCCCGGTAACCGTAATTGTTTGCTCCGGCAAACCGCACACCCTGCCGGGTGCCGTTCGGAAACGCCAACACGCCCGATCCCTGGATATGCAGGAAGAAGCGTTCCAGGTCGTCCTTCAACCAGGCGATTTCCAGATTGCGATTCTTTAGAACCCCGAGATGATCGATTTGTCTGCGAGTGTAGTTTTTCCAATCGTGGAGAGGTTTTGCCGGATGGCCCACGAAATTGAGAGCCACTGTAGCATCGGGCAGGGTATAAATGGGATAAATGTACTCGTCGGTTTCGACCGGGCTGGCTTGGATGATCGGGGTGTAATAACCTGTGAACAGGAATTTTTTGTTTTTTCGCTGGCCGGCTTTGTAGAAAACAAACTCATCCCTCAACCTGCGATTGAATTCTTCCAGGGAAAGATTTTGGTCCAGCAGGTTCGAAAACGCTTTGAGAACATCTTTTAAGTCTCCTTTGGTTAAAATCCGTTCCTCAAGCCGGACCTGTTCCGATTCATCGACCGCCGTCATGGAATGGAGCTGGTTCTGGATAACTTTTTTTAAACTCTCGCGGTCAAGGTCATCCTGAAAAACAATCGGCAGATCCAGAGGAATCGATGGAGATTGGACAGGCGCTCTTGCCAGGGTTGGCGATTGGTGGCGGCCTGAATTTCCAGAGGATGAAAGAAGTCCGTTGGATTGGTCGAAAAGGGAGTAGGTGCTACAGGAACCAAGAAAAAAAATCCCCGCGCTGAAGAGCAGGAAACGGAGAGTCGACACGATTCGCTTGCCGCCAAGAGACTGTAGATTATTTTTTAGGAGAAAAAGCATTTCCCGGAATTTGATCAGGTGGATGAATGGTTCAGGCCTTCGTTGGCCAATGCATCGGCTCTTTCGTTTTCGGGATGTCCGTTATGCGCTTTGACCCATTTCCAGGTGATGTTATGCACCTTGCTCAACCGGTGGAGTTCCTGCCAGAGATCTTTATTTTTTACCGGTTGGCGGGATGCATTGACCCACCCTTTTCGGATCCATCCTTCGATCCATTCGGTCATTCCTTTTTTCAAATATTGCGAATCCGTAGTCAATTCCACTTCGCAAGGTTCCTTGAGATCCTTAAGGGCGACAATGGCGGCAGTGAGTTCCATGATGTTGTTGGTGGTGGTTTTTTCTCCGCCCTTCAGCTCTTTAATTTTACCATTGTACTTGATAAGAGCCCCATACCCTCCCGGACCGGGATTTCCTTTGCAACAGCCATCGGTAAAAATTTTCACAATTTTCATAACGTTCTTATTATAATCCCTGCAATATTATCTGATGGAAGAACCCTTTAAGGGAAAGGCCCTTTTGTCACTCCGGATTTGTGTGTGTTAAGGCGATATGCAGGAGAAAAGGGTTAGAATGGCAATCGTTCCTGGGCTGAGAACCCGGGCCGGACATTTATTGGAATCACTATATCATAAATAATTTGAATATTTTCAATTGCTTTGAAACTTTTCATCAATATTGCGCTCAAAATAGATAGGCATTGCTGAAGCAACGGACCGTTTTTTTTATGTCGCCGAGGGGCCTTCTTTTGCGGATGAATAAGCCATGGGGATGAAACCAAAAGATACCACTGAAAACCCAACCGTCAGTTTTCATTGCATTGATGCGATTGAAGTGAGTTTGTTTATTGAAAAGCAAGGGCTGATATTTTACGAAAGGGTTGCTAAAAAAGCCCGCAATCCCAAGGTGAAAGAAATGTTTCAGCGTTTGGCCGATGAAGAAAAAGAGCACATCCAATCTTTGCAAGCCAAGGCCAAGTTTCTGCAGCCGGCGCTGTTAAATAAAGCCGGATCGAGAAAGCATGTCGACAAATTCATATCGGAACAGTTAAAAGGAAAAGTGTTCCCGGATATTAAGGCAGGCGCGGAAGAAACAATCCCAGAATTTCAAAGTGATTTAGAAGCTCTGACTTTGGGGATACAATCAGAACAGCGGTCCATTGATGTATTGAGCGAATTGATGATGAAAGAAAAAAAAATGGACGTGCGCAGTATTTTTTCCCATCTATTAGTGGAGGAAAAGAAGCATTTGGCCAGTTTGGAGGAATTGAAAAAATCCCTTGAATGCACCTGAATTTTCAATAAATCCACCATTTTGATGCAGGAAAGCCTGCAGGAATGATGTCCCCTTTTTCTGGTAAATGCTTCTGGGTCGGGACATGGCAGTCGGCTTATTTGGTGAAAACGGCGGCTTCGTACAACCGATAAAACTCCAAACCTCAATTCATCAAGGATTTTGAAGCGTCGTATTGAATTGGAAAAAAGCAGTGCGGCCTGAGGTTATAACCTCAGGCCGCATCGGCGAACCAGGGGCAGGAAAAATTCTCCAGCGGAAAGCGGTTTTATTGGTTGGTCCAATCCGTTTCAAAACGTATACTGAATGGTGCAAATGACGCGGAAAACAGGGCTAACCTGTTTTAAGTGAAAAGGTTTGACAACCTTGTAAATAGTGGTTTATAGTAGCACTCTTTCAAACCTAGTAACCCGAAAAGGATTAATTAGAATGAGCCAATATCAGGTCAAAGCTGGGCCAGAGGCATTTCTCCCTCCCGCCGCAGCTTCAATGGGGGTTGTGTTGCCCGACCCGGGAGAATGTCATATAGAAGGAAGAATTGCTCCAGAGGAAGAAGGCTACGAAGTTGCAGCGCGTAAGTTTCTCGAAGCCAAAGTGCCGACCATTTTTCCAGGGCCTCTGGTTCTTTGGAAATGGAATGAAAAAGCCGCCCAAAAAGCTAAGGTTATCCGGGCTTTGGCTGACTCGCTCCCTGCCCGACTGATTCCTATGGCGGATTATCGTCCCAAATATCCGAAGATCATCCCGGAATTGGAGATCAACCCCAATCATCCCAACCTGACCATTTGGCATAATAAAATAGATGTGTGTATATTTATCGGTGTACACTGTCACCAGGCAAATCTGGCGCTTAAAATCATTCGTGGGGGAACCGATTGTTACACCATGGCAATGTGTGCGCAGGCCGGTCATGAGGATGCGTGCCTGTCCTTTCGCGATGCGACCGTGGAAAAGATCACAAAACTGATCGACGCGATCAATAAATTGAAAAAAGAAGGCGTAAAAAGTCAGGCGATACCGTTTGAACAGTTTAAAACGACCCGTTCCGGGCAAGTCAGCCAGGACGGAAAAATTTAATAACGCGAGCGCTTTTAAGCTCAGTCTCATGTCATTTCCGAGGGAGTGATTTTATGAATAAGCCGGTTGAAAGCCCAAATAGAGTAATAAGATCTCAGCATGTGAAGTTGGGGACCAAGAATAAAATGGACCAAACCTTCACTGACATCAATACGATGTTTTACGAAGCCGAACGCACTCCCAGCTTTATGACGGGCAGTGAAGTGATTCGAGCCGCGATCAAAGTAGCCAGCGTCGGAACCTCCGTTGCTTATCCGATCACCCCGCAAAGTGAGGCGGCGGCTTTGATCGGCGAGTTGTATGCCGAAGGTTACCTGGATGAATATTTCCGTGGAGAAAGCGAATTTGCGGTCATGGGTCAGTGTGCGGGAGCCGCATTTGGCGGTCATCGTGTTTTTACCACCACGGCGGGTCCTGGAACGCTACGCGCCATGGAAAATTTTCCCATGTGGGCCGGATCGCGTTTGCCGATTCAGGTTTGTGTGACCATGCGCGGCGTAAACTCTCCTTTGAGCATTCAGCCCGACACTCTGGAGGCGCATTACCTTCTGGAGTCCGGGATGCTGATGTGGCATGCGGAAACCGCTCAAGATTTATATGATTTTATCCTCAAAGGCTTCATTGTTGCGGAACAGCCCGATGTGCATGTCCCCATCGCGACCATGTGCGATGGCTTCTTCGTGACTCATACAAAAGATACCGTGATGTTGCCTCCGGACAACCTTTGTCTGACGCCTTACGATCCTTATAAATCCCCGGTGCCGTGTATGGATATGGAATGTCCCCCGGTTCGGATGATGCGGGATCCTTTCGTTATGAAATCCAATTACATCAGTTATTCAACTCACGCGTCCTGGCAGCAAGAGGTTCGCGCGGCTGTTGAGCGGTCTCGCAAGCATACCATTCCATTGTTGGATGGTTTGATCGACGTTGAAAACATAGACCGTGAAATTCTGATGGTGTCCTCCGGAACCGCTGTTTCGCAGGGCCGTGAAGCCATTCGATTGCTTGAAGAAGAGGGTATCAAAGTCGGATTGGTGAAAATCAAAACCATTCGGCCTTTCCCGCATGCGGAAATCAGGGAAGCGACCAAGCGTGCCAAACATATCTTTGTGCCTGAATTTAATATGGCCGGTTGGTTGGCTCGCGAAATCAAAGCCATTCTTCCTGACAACGAGCGGGTCATTGCAGGTCCCCATGTTGCGGGCGGCATGACCATGCCTTCTGAAGTTATTGTTGAGGAAATTAAAAAATATCTCGGAATGGAAGTTGCCAGTATCAGCAATCGCGGAAGTTAATGGAAAAATCTGTAAATACCTAATCGTAAATTTTCCTATGGGAAAATCAAAATAAAAGGGGAAACCTAATGAGTAAAGAAAAAATATCTCTTTGTGATGATCTGGCAGACATCATGCCTCCGGAGTACCATGAGTTGGTTGAGACCGCGACATATGGCAAGGAAGGCCGGGGCTGGAAAGACATTGGTTCTTCCAAGGAATTGATTGAACAGCATTCTTTATGTGCGGGTTGTCCGGAGTCGATTGCTTTTCGTTATATTCTGGCAAGTCTGCCTGCTCCTGAGGACACGGTTTTCGTCGGTTCCACAGGGTGCACCAGTTTGGTATTTCCACATGTTGCCGTTCAAAATATCCATTCTTTGTTTGGCAATCAGAATGCCATTGCATCCGGTCTGAAACGTTCCCTCAAATGCCGTTTTCCCGATGTCGAAAAGGACGTGGTTGTGTTGGCAGGGGATGGGGCCACCGTTGACATCGGACTGGATATGACCATGCAGTCCTGGTTTCGCCAGGAAAAATTTACCACCATCTGTTTCGACAACGAGCTGTATGCCAATACAGGCGGTCAGGAAAGTGGACTGATGCAAAAAGGCTTTGTGGCAAAAATGGCACCTGAGGGCAAACACTTTGAAAAAGTCCGTTTGCCGGAAATCGCTCGTGAAGCGGGATGTCATTATGTCGCCCTGCTCACCGTGAGCAAGCCCAACCGGGTTGAGAAAGCCATTAAAAATGCCATCATGGTGGCCAGGGAAATCGGGCCGACTTATGTTCAGCTTTATACCCCCTGCATTCTTGAAATCGGCAAACAGAGCATGGAAGGTTTGGATGAGATGAAAGAATCCGAAGCCATTGGCGGTCGGTTTGTAATGAAAGAGTATATTTCTGACGAAGCTCAACAGTTGCTCGATGATATAGCGGCTGAAGAAAAAGCTAAAAAGAAAGCGGCGAAGGAAGCTAAAAAAGTAGCGTCCGCTTAATTGATTTGAGAGAGGATTAATTATGTTTAAAAGGATCAATATACGAATTTCTGGTTTAGGCGGGCAGGGTGCTGTAACAGCCGCGCATCTTTTAGCAATGGCCGCTAACAATGCCGGATTGTACTCCATCTCGAATCCTTTTTTCGGAGCGGAAAAACGGATGGCGCCGGCTGAAAGTTATGTTCGCATCGGAGTGGAGCGCATTTATGACCGGGGAGAATTGGTATACCCGGATGTTATTATGGTGTTTCATCCCCAGGTCATCACCATGCAGAAAAGCTATACGGCACCTTTTTATTCAGGGGTCAAAGAAAACGGTCTGGTCATTATTAATACCAGTGCTGACCTTTTGAGCAAAGAAGATCACAAACGCCTGGAAGACCTCAACGTTTCGGTATTCAATCATGACGCCACCAAGTTGGCTTTGGAGATCGGTAAAACTGAGCTTTCCACCAACATGGCGATGCTGGGTGCTTGTGCCGGAGTGACCAAGGTAGTTGGATTGGAAGCTCTGGATGTTGCTTTGCAGGACCGATTCGGAAAGCGCTATGTAGCTTCTGGCGGCACCGCAACCTTGGATCAGGCGATCACCAAGAAATATGCTAAAAAAGCACAGTTACTCAAAGCCAATATGGACACCATCACTAAATCTTTTGAGCTGGCGGATGAATGGTCTGAAAAGGCTAAACCCGCTTTGGCTAATATTGCGGCCGGGGTTGCTAAATCATTTTAGTTTTGAGAGTTTGCCCGAAAGCATTGGGACGGTAGATTGGGTAGCCTTTTTCAAACATTAAATTATCAAGGAGAAGTTTGTGTATAACGTTGCATTGGTGGATGAAGGAAAATGTATTGCAGAAAAAGGTTGCCGGCTTTGCATCATGTATTGTCCTGAAGCAGACTGCATCATGATGAATGACAATAATAAGGCCTATGTTTTTGTCGATCGTTGTAAGGGGTGCGATTTGTGTAAAGTGGTTTGCAGTACCCACAATGCGATCTCAATGCACCCGGTCGATCCTACTACGGGAAAAATCGTGTTAGAGGCAGAAGCCGGGGAGACTGCTGGTTTAGGTCAGGCTTACTCCGGTTAGCAGGAATTGATTCACACTATCAAAGCCCCATGGCCTTTAAGGTCATGGGGCTTTTTATCTTAGGCCGTAGCTTAGAATTGAATTAATCGCACCATAAAAAATTTTGCACTCAAACCAATTCGTTTACATCTAAAGAACAAACACTGCCGACCAATAATTTTGGGAGCTAGCAAGTCATGGTGGAACCAATTTCAAAAGAAACCCAATGCGTTCTTTGCGCGGAACCCTATTTTCCAGCCATTGAACCGGAAGAAGATCGTTCCTCATATACACTTTATTGTTCTTTTTGCACGAACTGCTATTCCATCAGTCGAGCAGAGCCCGTGCGTGTCACCTTACGGGAAGTCCTGGGGTTAAAGGGAGAAGCCTTGGCCTTGGCCCTGGAAACCGTTCTGGTGCCATGCCCTTGCGGCCACAAATTCAGTCACGATGCCGGTAAAAGATGCCCTGCTTGCTTAAGAAAAATGGAACGGGAAAATAAACGCATAGGAAAACAACAAGCTATCGACTTTTATTGTCCCTGGAACCTCGATGAATTAGAAAAGTTAGAACCCAAAATCATCGATTACATCAGGGATAAAATGGATAGCAAAGGAGAGACCCTCTCCGGCCTCATAGAAAAATATGAAGCGGGGGAAATCGATGCGGAAACCTATATGGAAGGCATAGAATCCCTGCAATTTAGCGAATCGTCGCAAGTCTGTGTCATCCAGACCTGGGCGATCTCATTGGGGCCGGAAATGGCGTTTCGCGCTGCAGAAGAGCATGGATTGGTAGAGAAATACGGGACGCGAATATTGGTGAGCATTGCCAAAGGGTTGGAAATGAGCACTGGACACCCTGTACTGACCACACTGACCCAGGAAAAGGCAAACTGGGATGGCGATGTTCAAAAGGAACTGAACACGTTCATCGCAAAAATAGGCGGCGGATTCTGACTTTTGGGGATATTTTATTCGTTCTGCGGAAAAAATATGAATCTTTTGGGTCCATCCTGGTATCTAAATCAGCATTGAAGTAGCAGTCTCCCTTCTCGTTAGTGGGCGCCCCTTTAACCGGGGGCGCTTTTTTTGTCTGAACCTATTTTTGGCCCCGATCTTTCACAGTCACCCGAATTTCGGCTCCGTTGGCCCGGATCTCAGGAATATACATGGCATGACCCAATACGGGTAAAGCGTGGAACCGACCGGGAACCTCCGCCCGTTGCGAGGTGCGAATCTCCCAGACACCCTGCGGCAGCTTGTCGATGAAAAGGGCAATTTTCCTGTCGCGCAACTCCTGATAGACCCATTGCGTTCTACCGGTATAATCGCTTTCTTCCGCGCCGCCAGGAGGCTTCGGGATCACGGCCCTGGAAGAAAATTCATCCGATGGACGTCCGGGCTTTTTAAGCTTTAAGTCCAAGGCCGCAGACTTCAGTTCCTTAGCATAAAGGCTCTCGCCGCTTTTTATTTGAACCGACTCAAACCCCGCTGGTTTCAGGTCCTCAATCACCAGGTATTCGTAATTGTTTTTTGCCTCCAGCGTAATCAGGGTTTCAACGCGTTCTCCGCTGGCAATGGAATCCCCGTCGTTCAAAGGAATTTTGTCATAGACCAGTCCTTTGAGCAGGGTGGGCCGTCCCACCAGTTTGTAATATTGACGACGAAGAAACATCTCATTTCCCGCTGGAGGAACCGGTTCCTCCAGGCTGAAGTACTTTGCCCGCAGGGAAAAATATAGCGGTCCTTTGCCGTTTTTTCTTAAAATTTGCAGGGTATTTGCCCCGTCCCGAATCAGCTGTTTGTTGACGGTATAAAGGCTTGGAGCGCTCAGGACATCTTTCACTTTGGTCCGCGCGATGGATTGACCGTTCAGCAGGAGTTCATATTCAAGATCCGCTTGCAACTCACCCGATTCGACCAGATAATCGTTGAGAGCCAGAACCGCGATCGCCGTGTTGCGCGTGTTGCTCCAGTGAGAGCCGCGCCGATTCTTCACCAGCCAGTTGGTCACCGGTTCGACCAGTTTATTATCGGGGTCGATGAGAACCAGTGCTCGTAACGCAAAGGCGGTTGCTTCCACTCCCCCCTCGGACCATCGCCAATAGATGCCGTCTTCGCCCCAGTGAGCGGTGGACAGGACATGCTTCCCGGAGGTTTGTTCTCCCCGCTGGACGATTGAAGTGTCCGGCGTTCGGTCTATCTTCACGCCGTTTTCTAGGTTTTCAATGAGAGTCCGGGCTTTTTTATCCACGCCAAAATAGTGTGCCGTTACAGCCAGTAACGACCGGGTGTAGGCATTGAGTTTGCTACGGTTGTTCCAAAGATTGTCAAACGCTTTGGACTGAAATTCGCTGATTTTGTGTTTCCGCGATAAATCATGGGCGGAGGCCAAAGCGTGCAGCATCCACGCCTGCTGATCGAAACGCTCTTCTTCCTCCACCAGTTCACGGTTAAGAAAATCAGAAGCGCGGTTCATGACATCGCGGTCCACGTCGATGCCGGCGTTTTTTGCGAGCACCAGACCCCAGAGAACATAGGCCGACATGAAGGGGTCGCTTTCACTTTTTTTCCACCAACCCCATCCGCCGTCACCGTGTTGAAAATCGTATAATCGCTCAAGTCCCTTGGCTACCATCTGATTGAGAGAGCGAAGGTCCTTTTTTCCTTTTGCGTGGGTTTTCTCAGTGGCCCCGGTTTCGATGCCGCCAAAGATTCTGCCCTCGATGGATTCAGGATCCAATCCCAAATCCTTAAGGGTTTTAGCGGTGATGACTGCGGGCAGGAACCGGCTCATGGTCTGCTCGGTGCATCCATAGGGAAAGTCGATGAGGTAGGGAAGAGAATCCAGCAGGGTGACCGCAAGGCTGGGCGCGGCCTGAATGGTCAACTGTGTGGATTTCTTTTTACGTTCTTTGGGAAGATCGATGGTGACGTCCACTGCATCGCCGTGCATTTTGCCCGACTTGGCCATAAATTTTTCAAGCCCGTGCTCAAAAACCGGAAAGGATTTTTCCATGCCGTCGCCATATTTTTTTGACTGGGCCGTCACCCTGATTTTTGCTGACCCGGGCCGGTCGATCACAACCTGCCAATCGATTCTTTTTTCGCCTCCCGCAGGCACTTCGAGGGCTTGAAATTTCCCTTCCTTTAGCGTCACGCCTTCTAAGGAGATCGACGGATCCACCTTCATGGTTTCATCCGTGTTGTTGTTGATGATGGCGGAGATCGTCAGAGCGTCTCCGACCACGAAAAACCTCGGCGCCTGCAGGCGGACGATGAGGGGTTTCCGGGTGCGGGAATTGGTCGATCCGATGCCAAAGCGATTATTGTTTGCAACGGCCCGGGCCGTAGCCCGCCATTCTGTCAGGGAATCCGGAAACTTCACCCTGATTTCTGCTTTGCCCATTTTGTTGGTGATGAGATTGGGTTGCCAGAAAGCGGTTGCCCTGAAATCGGCTCGTACCTGGACCGCAGGTTCCGCTCCGGCGCCGCCTCCTCTTGAGTCTTCTTCCATTTCCATTCGGGAAGAAGATTCCGCTACAGCCTGCGGAATCGAATCGTCGGAAAACTTTCCCCCTTCTCTTTTATACAGGGCCGATTTTGGTGCTTTCTGGACAAAATCTCTTCTCAACCCGCCTTCGCTCCTGCCCTTTAATTCATAAAAAGTAGAAGCCCCCGCCTTTTGCCTTCGCAGTTCTTTTTCATCCAGCAGATCGCCTCGTTCACCCTCGACCAGCTTCAGGTAGCGTTTGGATTGAAACGTGCTTTGGGTCCGCGGGCGTTGCACTCTTTTTTGCCCGAAGAAAAACTGCCGGGGGTCTGGAGCAAGGTCTTTCTGAATATAGAAGACCGATGCGTCCACAAGACCCAGTGCGACTTCCGCAGAAACCGGATTGCCGTCGCTGTCCCGAGTGGTGACGGTCAGCGTTCCCTCCTCTTGCGGTTGATAGCTTTCCCGGTCCGATTCCACTTTGACTTCAAGAAAATTTTTGACGGGCGGAACGATCACCTGTTTGGAATCCTGAAACATTTGCCGGTCGCTCACCATGACCGCATTCAGAAACAGGTTGGGAATATGTTCTTCCGTGATGTCCAGCTCCAGGAGCTTGACCGGACCCTCCATGTGCACCAATTGGTGGTGGTAGAGGTCGTCGCCCTCCACACTGAATAAGACGTGCCGGTCATTGGTCGGAGCCATCAACATGACAGGAGCCTTTTGTCCGGCGCGAAAGGTGTCCTTGTCGACGATAATTTCCAGACCGCCATGACGAGTGTTGAGATCGGTCGTGGCTTGAGTCGCCACCCACACAGTGGTCGCACCCTTGACCGGATAGGTTCCTTTTTCCTGCCCCGTCCACTCTACCCGGTAGTGGCCTTCCCGTTCCGCAGTGTAAGTAAATTCGGCCTTGCCCTCGGCATCGGTTTTGACCGAACGGGTCAGGATATCATCGTACTCGGTGCCACGGAACTTGAGCTCCCAGGAAGGTTTTCCAGGAGAAGGCGGTGGCGGGAAGATAGCGGTTTTCTCTCTGAGTTTCTTGAGCGCATCTCCCTTCACCTCCCGGCCCTCGGGGTCGAGCCATATCTCGAACCAGTACTCGCGAGTGACGCGGACAATGCCATTTGCCTGAACGGGCTGACTGTTTGCATCTACGGAATGAATATTTATCTGGACCTTGTCTTGCGGACGGAAGATATTGTGTTCCGGGTTTAAAAATATCGCATAAGGTTGCCGGGTCACGCGGATTTTATCGGTGGCGACAATTTCCCGCCTGGAGGCATCGATCACTCGGGCTTCGATGGAATATTCGAGATCCTGGCTGTTCCTGGGAGTGTCCAGAGTCAAAGTCGCAAAACCCATCGCGTCGGTTTTGAGCACTTCACGTTTGACCTGCTGGCCCCGGCCTCCCCAGAAACGCGAAGGTTGCGGGTGCATATCGCCGTAGTACCAGGGGTACTCGGGAGGGGGGCGCCAATATTGCCGGAAAGGACGCTGATAAATCAATACTTCCACATCCGCATTGGCAACAGGACCGCCAAAATAATATTCTGCGGAAAGCTCGACTTCCACCTTATCGCCTAACTGAAAAGTTTTCTTTTTGCCGTCGACTTCCGGGGTCTTGAGGCTGACCTTGAATTCAGGAAGTTTATATTCCTCCAATCGGAACAGAGTGGAATGGCCGATGGATTTCTTTTTTCCTTTATCCCAGAAGGAAACCTGATAGGCCCCAAGGGGCAGGGATTCCCCAAGGTCGAGAGAATCCCAGGCACTGCCGAACTCGTTCAATTTTAGAGTGCCTTCTTTTAATTTCGATCCTCGGGGATCGGTGATCCGGTATTCGATGGCTTCATTAGACGGCGTGCTGTAAACCGATCCGTCATATCCTCGGGCGATCACCTTCCAATGGGCGGTTTCCTTGGGCCGGTAAGCCGGTCGGTCGGTAAAGACGTAGACCTTCCAATCCGTATGCTGCCGATAAAATTTCTGGCTGTGGCCCAAACTATAAGCCTGCCGATCGTTGGATGCGGCGCTGGCGAAGAGATCCCCATTGTGGCGCGAGTTCCTGAGTTTGAAGATGGCGAGTCCCTTTTCATCCGTTTCGGCGCGATGGTCTTTCCAGACCCATTTTCTGCCGGTATAATGACGTTCCCAAAGGGTGACCTCCGCTTTAGAGATGGGTGAGCCGTCCACGGCGTTGCAAAAGTAAACCAGAGCCTGAGTCCCGGAAGATTTTAGAACCAGCGAGCTGTCCGTCACCAGGATCAGGTCGCGGGCGCGTTTTCCGCCCCCCGTAGCCTCGATAAGATAGGCCCCCTTGGGCAGGCTCTTCTTCAGGCGGAGGATTTTTTGCCCCGGATGGTAGTCCCCTTGGCTTTCGGTGGTTTCGCTCCGCGACAGTAATTTATTCTTGAGCGGCAGGTTGATCTGCTGAATCCATTGACGAGCGTTCTTGCCGTCGGCAAATTCCACATCGCGGGTGAGGTCCACCGGATAAATGGAATACACGACGTTTTCGATGTTCCGCCAGTTCAGATGAAACTGAATCTCCGAACCGGGCAGAAATATATTTCCAACGCCCAGTCCCAATACAGGCTGGGTGATGTCTTTGATTCTTTGTTTGGCGGGGTCGTAATGGCGTGTTTCCCCCTTCTTGAATTCTTTTAAAATGCGTCGATAAAGTTCCAGGGCCGCGACGTAATTTTTTTCGCGGCGCTGGTCCCCGTTTTTAAGGATGATGATCTCACCGTAGTTTGCCAGCCATTCAGCGTATTGAAAGAGAGCATCGTCGTACCATTCGAAAGATTTTCCCGCTTTCAAAACCGCTTGAAACTCTTCTGCGACGCGCTCCTGCTGGTTGCCTCCCTGATGGCGCAGGGTCATGGCGATGAGATAATGCGCCCGCGTCCGGTCTTTGGGTGTCTGCGAAATTTTCAGCGCGTTTTCAAGAGTTTCGAGAGGCACCCGGTTGCCGTAATAGCCATAATAGTAATAAGGCTCCCGCCACGGAGGGCTGGCGATCGTCCAGATGATGTTTAGATAACGGCTGCGGGCAAGCTCGATATCCCGGGCTCCCGCCCACCACTCCAAAGCTTCTCGGTAGTGTTTCCAGGAGGCGTGCCAGTTTTTTGAATCGCGCCGCTGCCACCAGAAATCGCCGAGAGATTCCTGAATCTCCGCCCACACCCGGTCTTTGTCTTCGTCGCGTTTCACATCGCGAATGAGAAATTCCAGTTGCTGCCGGGCTTTATCATAGGTGGATGAGTCGGAGGTTTTGCTTCCCGCCTGCGCCCGCCACAAGGTGTCGCCGATGCGGAAATCGACCCAGCGTCTTTCTTTGGCATTTAGATTCAGCGCATTGGTTTCGGCATATGTTTTGTGGGCGCGGGAAAAAGAGCCCTTGGCGTAATATTTTTCCGCCTGGGTTTTTAACCGTTGATATTCCCCGGCTTCGGAAAGTTCCAGGGGGAGAAGCAAACCGATGGTTAGAATCAGCCACGGAAAAAATTTCAACTTCATGATGGGGCCTCCAACCCGCAGGGGTTCAGCGGGTAAAACGGTTGACGATGGACTTGACCGACGAGAGGTATGAGCTTCCGAACAGGTTCAGGTGATTGAGCAGGTGATAAAGATTGTAAAGATCCTTTCGTTCTTCATAACCGGGATTTAAAGGAAAAGCCGCGTGGTACGCCTGATAGAAAGTTTCCGGCAGTCTTCCGAACAGTTCCGTCATCGCCAGATCGCTTTCCCTGAACCCGTAGTAAACGGCGGGATCGAAGATACAGGGTTGCTGGTTTTGACTGGCCTGAAAATAATTGCCCGACCACAAATCGCCGTGCAGAAGGGCGGGCTTTTCCCCGCTGGTATCTAAGAGAGTTTCCAGCTTACCCAAAAGTGCGTCCAGTTGCTTGTCGGTCTTCGACGGCAGTTTGCCCGCCTTGCGCGCCAGTTCCTGTTGAAATCCAAGACGATGCTTGCGAAAAAAGACCAGACCGTCTTTCTCCGGCGTATTTTTCTGTACGGTGGAACCGATGTAGTTGTCGTGGTCCAGTCCGTGCGACTCCTGCGTGACCCTGTGCATATGGGCCAGGGCTTCGGCAAAACGCACATGAAATCCATTGGCCGGAGCGGAGTCTTCTATATATTCCAGTAGAAAGAACCGCGGGTTGGGTCCGGGTTCCATGCCGAGTGGCTTTGGAATTTTAGGGCCGCGCTTTGCCTGGCCCAAAAGCTCAAGGCCTTTGGCCTCCGCCAGGAAAAAGCTGGGCGGCGGATTGGAATTAGTTTTCAGGAAAACCTGTTCGCCGTTAGAAAGCGTCAGCGTTTGCGTCTGGTTGATGGAGCCGCCACCGACCGGCCGGGTGTTTTGAACGGTTAGCGGTTGACCGAAAACCGATTCCAACACCTGATGAAGGGTGTCCTTCATGCGTTAAATGAGCCTTGCTTCTTGAGAAATTCCAGGATTATCGGGCAGGTGCGTTCGACGATCTGGTAGACGATTTCGAACCCCTTGCCGCCGCCGTAATAGGGGTCGGGAACGTCGAGGTCGCCATTGGCTTCCGGGTCAAACGAGCGAAACAGCCGCAATTTTTCCGTTTGTTTTGGATCAGGTGATATTTGTTCCAGAGCCATCAGGTTGCTGTGATCCATTGCCAGAATGAGATCGAGCTGCTTAAAATCCGAGGTTTGAAATTGCTGTCCGCGAGAGTTCAATTGCACGTTATATTTGTTGGCGGTCTTTTGCATTCTTTCGTCCGGCGGCGACCCGATGTGCCAGTTTCCCGTGCCGGCGGAGGAGATGAGGATCTTGTCATCAAGCCCCTCTTTGGCGACCAGTTTTTCAAACACCCCCTGGGCGAGGGGCGAGCGGCAAATGTTTCCCAGACAAACAAAACAGACTTCGATCATCGTATAATCTCTTGATTGATTTAGAGTGCGATTGCGTTTAAGATTGGCGCGTCACCATCGATCCATCCATTTTATAAAACTGACCGGACCCCATCAACTTTATATCGGTTTAAAAAACGTGAGGAGATTGATTTGATCGAACGCTACACGCTCCCGGAAATGGCCGCTATCTGGGAGCCAGAAAATAAATTCGATATCTGGCTGAAAATCGAAATTCTCGCCTGCGAAGCCCTGGCAAACCGCAAGGAAATCCCCAGATCCGCCGTCGAGGAAATCAAAAAGAAGGCCCGGTTCGATATTCCCCGCATCGATGAGATCGAACGCGAAGTCAAGCACGACGTCATCGCCTTTTTAACCTGCGTATCCGAAAACGTCGGGGAATCCGCCCGTTACATGCATCTCGGGCTGACCTCCTCCGACGTGCTGGACACGGCCTTCGCCGTGCAGTTGAAGCAGGCCGCAACACTGATCCTCAAGGGCGCTGTGGGGCTTCAGGAAGCGGTGAAAAAACAAGCGCTTCTGCATAAAAACACGGCGATGATCGGGCGTTCACACGGGATTCACGGCGAGCCTATCACCTTCGGGTTCAAACTGGCCATCTGGTACGAGGAACTGGGGCGCAATATTGAGCGATTAAAACAGGCCAGGCGGAGGGTCGCGTACGGACAGATTTCCGGCGCTATGGGGACGTTTGCCAGCGTGGACCCGGATGTGGAGGAATATGTCTGCAAGAAGCTGGGGTTGAAGCCGGCGCCCGTGTCCAGTCAGATCATCCAGCGCGACCGGCACGCCGAGTATTTCAGCACCCTGGCGATTCTGGCAGGCACGCTGGACAAGATCGCCGTGGAAATCCGTCATTTGCAACGGACGGAGGTTCTGGAAGCCGAGGAGTTTTTCTCGAGCGGGCAAAAAGGCTCCTCCGCCATGCCGCATAAGAGAAATCCCGTGGTGTCCGAGCAGATGTCCGGTCTCGCCCGGGTGATCCGCGCCAACGCCCAGGCGGCGCTGGAAAACATGGCCCTCTGGCACGAGCGCGACATCAGCCATTCGTCCGTCGAGCGGGTGATCGGACCGGACAGCACCATCCTTCTGCATTATATGTTGAACCGCATGACCCGCATGATCGACCGCTTGATGGTCTACCCCAAAAACATGATGAAGAATCTGGAAATCACCCGAGGATTGGTGTTTTCGCAAAGCGTTCTCCTGGCGCTGGTGCAAAAAGGCGTGACCCGGGAAGATGCCTACCGCATGGTGCAGAAAAACGCCATGCAGGTCTGGGAAAAGGGCAAGGAGTTTCTTCCGCTTTTGAATAAAGATAAGGACATCAAGAAATTTCTGTCCGATAAGGAACTGGAAAAAGCGTTTCAATTGGAATCGCAATTCAAAAACATCGACCGGATTTATAAACGGGTTTTTAAATAAAGTCATATGGTAAACCTCTCCCGGAGCATGAGAATTGTCCTCTCCCCCCGTGGGGGGCGAGGATTCAGGTGAGGGGGGAGATTTCTTCTTTAAATTATTGAATCGGAAATATTCATGAAACAACAAGAAAAATTATACGAAGGCAAAGCCAAGATTATTTATTCCACAGAGAATCCCGATCTTGTGATCCAGTATTTCAAAGACGACGCCACCGCATTTGACGGCATCAAAAAAGGCACGATTGTCGACAAGGGCGTTATCAACAATCACGTGTCCACCCGGATCTTTCAGTATCTGGAGGAGAATGGCGTGAAGACGCATTTTGTCGAAGCGTTGAGCGACCGGGAGATGCTGGTGAAAAACCTGGAGATCATTCCGGTGGAAGTGGTGTTTAGAAACGTGGCGGCGGGCAGTTTATGCAAGCGGCTGGGCATCGAAGAGGCCAAGCCGCTCGACCCTCCGATACAAGAATTTTTTTACAAAAGCGATCCCCTGCACGATCCGATGATCAACGAATCGCACATTAAAACTTTCGAATGGGCCACGGAAAACGAGGTCCAGTTGCTCAAATCCGAAGGGGCGAAAGTCAATCAGTTGATGTCTGATTTTTTTAAGGAACGCGGCATCCGGCTGGTGGATTTCAAACTGGAATTCGGCAGACATAAAGGCGAAGTCTTGCTCGGCGATGAAATCAGCCCCGACGGTTGCCGCCTGTGGGACTGGGAAACGGGAGAAAAAATGGACAAGGACCGCTTCCGTTTCAGCCTCGGAAGCGTGGAAGAAAAGTATCAGGAAGTTTACAAGCTGGTGTGCGGGTAGGGGGAATGAGGAATAAGTGGGTTTTGATGGTTATCGGGTTTTGATGATTAAATTGGAAAACCTGGTCCCATCACCTCAATTAAGTTAGAAACCAAATTATGAAAATAGGGGTTATCGGTTGCGGTCTTGTGGGATCCGCCTGTGCCAACGCGTGTGTGTTGCGCGGGGTAGGCACCGAAATTATTTTCATAGATAAAAAACCGGACTTAGCGCTTGCCCAGGCAGAAGATATTTTACATGCGACCCCTTTTGCTTTTCCCATCTCATGTCGAGCAGGAAACTACGATGATTTAGAAAATGCAGGCATTGTCATCATAGCCGCAGGGGTTAGCCAGAAACCAGGTGAAACCCGGTTGGATTTGCTGAAAAGAAATGCAAATGTATTTGCCGACATCATCCCAAAAATTTTAAAACATTCAAGCGATGCAATTTTACTGATAGCAACCAATCCAGTCGATGTTATGACGCATTTGGCTGCTAAAATTTCCGCCAACCACAGCGATCATAATCCCCGCCGGATTATTGGTTCTGGAACCATTTTAGATACTGCCCGGTTTAGATCATTACTGGGGCAATACTTGGGGGTTTCCAGCCATTCGGTACATGGTCATGTTCTCGGCGAACATGGCGATTCAGAAGTCTTAAATTGGTCAGGCACAACTGTCAGCAGCATGCCGCTCATGCGATTCGCCACTCAGGCGGGTGCTCCTATTACAAAAAAAATACAAATGCAAATCGACGATAATGTGCGCCGAGCGGCTTACCGCATTATCCAAGGCAAAGGAGCTACCTGGTATGGAATTGCCGCTGGTGTTACACGTATTGCTCAAGCGATTGTGAATGACGAACACACGGTTCTGACATGTTCAGCTCTCACTCCAAAAATTGAAAATGTGTCTGAGGTGAGCCTTTCTATACCGCGTATCATTTCTGCTCAGGGTATTAAACGAACTATTTATCCAGCGTTGAACAAGGAAGAAAGTAAGGCGCTTCGTGCTAGCGCCGAAATTTTAAAGGAAGCTATTGAGCAACTCGAATAATAAGTCGGATTTTTTTAGTGCTTTTTGTTACGCATTTTTTGAATTGACGTAAAATTCTTTGTTTTTTGCTTGGGTGGTAAGAATAGCAAAGGAGGACGAGAATAGAGGGGATTGTTCTAGTTGGGAAGGTGAACGGGTATCCCCTAAAGGTCCTTGCACTGCATGGACTTTGCTTTTCTCGACTGGCATTCGATGTTTTCGGTCATGCCGTTGGCGGCGCCGCCACATGCGGTGGTGATGGCGACCATCATGGTTTCTTCCTTTTGCACACCTTTGACCGTCTGGCAAACTTCAATGTCTTTATAGACAATACAGGCATGGCACTCGTATTTGTTTCCCGTCCAGATCAGGGAAAAAGAAAGGTAGCTGATGAAAAGCAGAAAAACGATGGTTAGAATCGCGCCTTTGGACATGAGTTTTCAGGAGCCTTTGGGATCGGTGAGAATGGCTTGATCGTTTAAGGAAAAATAATGCTTGCGGTAAAAAATCAGTTCTTCCAGGGATTCGCGCACGTCAATATCCGCCGAATGCACCTGGCTTTTCTTTGGAAATTTGGGGCCCTGAGGAAACCAGCGTTTGACCAGTTCCTTGACGGAGGTGACGTCGATACTGCGGTAATGGAAATAATCGTGAAGCTCGCGCATGTATTTGATCAGAAACCGTCTGTCCTGGGCGATGGAATTGCCGCAGAGCGGTGAGGTTTCAGGCGGACAGTATTGCTTGATGAAATCAAGGGTGATCCGCTCCGCTTCCTGATCGGTGATGGTGGATTCCATCACGCGGTTGGTCAACCCGGACGCGCCGTGCGTTGTGGTGTTCCAGGCGTCCATCCGCGAAAGAATCGCGTTGCTCTGGTTGATCGCCAGACAGGGACCTTCTTCTAATATATTCAAATCGCTGTCCGTGACCAGGGTGGCGATTTCGATGATCAATTCTTTGTCCGGGTCCAGACCGGTCATTTCCAGATCCATCCACACCAGGTTGCTTGACGATTGTTTGCTCATGGTTCCTTTCAGTTTGAGTGCATGATTTAGCGGCTTGTGGCAAGATGCGGCCAGCTCGACTCATTGGTTTTTTTCAATGATCTTTCCCACCGATTGATTCTTCATCAATTCCTGGATTTTAGGGTCCGTACCGACTCGATTCAGGTTTCCCTGCTGGATGGCCTCCATGAGTTCTCTGTCCTGAAGGATTTCCTGCACCGAGGGATCATTTTGAAGCTGTTGTATGAGTTGTACGGTTTCAGGATCGCTCAGCATCTCCTGTTGTAACCGGTCGATTTGCTGGGAGCTTTGCGTTGACTGCGTTTCATCCTGCGATGAAGCCCCGGCGTTCGAATCACCTGCGGGATGAATCGCCCTGATTTTACTCTCGGGCAGGGAAATGGTGCCCAATACATCCGAGTTGATTTGATAGACCCCTTGAGAATAGGACAGGATGCTTCCCTGGATAACACTGCCATCCTTTAACTCAAACCGATTCAGGGAGTTGGCTAAGGCCAGGGACCCTGAAAAAAGGACGGCGAATAAAAAAACCTGTCCGGAAGCAATTATTTTTCCTTGGGGTAGCGTGGTCATAAGGAGGTTTGAAGTGAAGGCGCCTGAGAAAACCCGGAACTCTTGTTGATAAAATACGTTATCGGGCTTTTGGGTGAAGATTTTAACCCAAATTCGCCCAAATATGAACCTAAATCGAAAAAACGGTGGAAGAAGTGACCGTTATTTGGACCCCACAGCCAGAGGAATCTCGTCTTCTTTGTTTCCACTGCGTTTTTCCTCAGTGCCCTGATTGAGTTCCAGGGTCAGGCATTTGTTGGCCCCTCCCGCCTTCAGGAACTCCGTCACCGGTTTGATAAAAACTGCGTAGCCAGCCTTTTCCAATTGATTTTTAAGGTCATTTCCCGCGTGATTCAGGATGATGTTTTTTCCCGCCAGGACCGCATTGCAAACGAAGTTAAGGCCGTCGTTTTCCGACACCAGAATCCGGTTTTCAGGAGCCGTGTGTTGTTCAATCAATCTCAACGATTCTTGATCGAAAGCCGGAGGATAGTACATGACCCTGCCATCGAGTAAAGGACAGAAGCAGGTGTCCAGATGATAAAACCGGGAATCCACCAGTTTGAGGGAAATCACCTGCATTTGGAGTTCATCAGCCAGGATCGCATGTGCCTTGAGATCGGTTCGAAAGCCATGAGCTGCCCAAAGCAGGCTTTTCCCAGGTTGTAGCAGGGCGTCTCCAGCTCCCTCAAAATAAACCGATTTTGGCCACTCCACCACCTCATATCCATGAGATTGAAACCAGTCCTGGAAAAAAGGTTCTTCGTCGCGCCTTTCATTGTGCCGAAAACGGCTCGGAATAAACTTGTTCTTCAGGATCAGTCCGGCGTTGGCGGTAAAGACCAGATCGGGAACATGCCGTTGGGGTTTGATGAGTTTGACTTCGGCAAATTGCGTCAGGGTGGAGAAAAAATCTTCCCATTGCCGGGTAGCCAGGCTCGTGTCCACTTTTCCAATTTGGCCTGTCATCCAGGGGTTGATCGAATAGTGGACCTCGAAATAATCTGGAGAGCACATTAAAAAACGCTGAGTCATGCCTCAAAGCCTCCTGTTCTTCAAAGGTTTCATACTACTATTATAAAGGGTTTGCCCATGGAATGGAGATCGTTTTTAATTTCAAACGGCTGGCAAACAAAAAAATTGAAAATCCGGAAGTTTCAAAAGGGGGTGAGGAGGAGGGGGGGCGGGCCGATCGTGGCATCGAACCCGCCCCCACAAAAAGGAGAAGAAAAAGTAATAAATCCATTATAAATTTATTGAATTAAAAAGGTATTAACGCAAAATTAAATAATTTTAATCTCTTAAACCGCAAAAGCCCATCCGTTTTTCCTGATGGCTTTATTTTAAATGGAAAGGGTGATTCAGGGAGAATGGAAAGGAAGCGTGGAAATTATTTGTTAAATTCCTCCAACTCAAAGACAGCTTTTTCATAGGTTTTACGGACGAGTTCCAGATTGTTTTCCAGCCACAGGTCGGAAAAATCGGGGGGGTAAATAGCAAAGCCTTTGATTTGTTGCACCATGATTCTTGAATCGCGGTACCAGGAGATATTCTTTTTCTTTTTAAATATTTTTTTGGCCGTTTGCAATTGCTTTGTCGCCGCGTCCGGTTGCCGGTTCCCGAAAAGGGCCAGAGCCAGCGCGACATTGCCCAGACCTTCATCGGGTCGAAGCTCAACCGCTTTTTTAAAAGCTTCGATCGCTTCAGGATAATTTTTTACTTTTGCCAGAGCATTTCCCAGGTGAAATTGGGCATCAAAATGATCCGGTTCCGAGTTGGTGAGCTGTTTGAGTATTTCAACGGCTTTGAAAGGCTCGGCCAACTTTAAGTAGGTGCTGGAAAGCTTGAGCGTGCTGGGAGTTTGGAACGGTTTCCCAGGATTGGATTTAAGCAGTTGTTCCCAAGTTTGTACCGCCTCGCCATAAAACCCTTCTTTATCCAGTTGGGTGGCTTTTTGATAGAGTTCATCGGCGGTTTCCGCTTTCACCGGGGAAGTGGAGAAAACAATCATCGCCATCAAATTTAAGGCTAGAACGAATAAACGGCCCATGGTCCTGGTGGATTCCGAGAGATTAAAGGGTTTCCTGTAAAACGAAAATAGTTTTTGAGCCATTAGATGGGTTCTCCGGTTAAAACCGATTCCGATTCAATCAACGGCTTAAGAGCTTTTTTGAGCAGTTGTAAAAATTGCTCCTTCTCCTGAATGATCTCCTGAACATCCTCAGGGCGGATATAAAAAATGTTCGACGCGGTTCCCTGATAAGTATGCACCACCGCCCTTTGAATTACCATATTGAGTTTGGCAAATACCTTGGTTTCCATCATGAAGACACCGGCAAGATCAGGGGTGGACACCGTGACGGTTCGGCCAATGATCTTTACCTTGAGTTTGATATCGTTATAGGGATTTTTATTCTGCAGTATGCCCTCGCCACGGGTCTTGAAAAGAGAGGAGATGGGTTCCTTATCCACGAAGATCGACCGCAGATCTTCCAGAACTTGTTTCTGAACGAAAAAAAATCCGGAATGGTCGATGGGATCTCCTGAGGAAGTGACGACCTTGAAAACATCGAAAGCATTGTCGTTCATGGTTTGAATATTGGCTTCCGCAATGCTCAGCTGGTTGAAGGCCAGCACCGTTGCGACCTGGTAGAGAAATTTTTTCTGGTCCTTGGCGCATACGACCAAGTCCGACGCCTGGCCCGGTTGAAACGTAAATTCGGCCCGGAATTTTTCTTTTGATTTTAAAAAGCCATTGTAAGTTTCCAATTGCGATCGAAGATCTCTGGGAAGCCGGATCATTTGTAAAAATTCCAACTTGACGTCTTCCGGGACGTCTTCATGTTTTTTATGATGCAGGGTGTATTGATAAAACATCTTCAACTGTTCGATCTGAGAAGCCGACATTTTCATTTTTGTTCCCGCGCGGTCCGCATAGGTGAGGAGAACCAGCATCTTCAACCGTTCTTTGTCATGGGTCACCAGATCCCACACCATTTCAAAAGTATCGTCCTCCTCCGGGTCGAGAAGCATCAAATCGTACATGGTCAAATGTTTTTCAACCAGAAAGGCAACGTCCTTCACCCGTTTGGCTTTTGATGTGTACCCCAGGTGCTCCAGAATGCCTGGAATCATCCGTGCTCCCACGACCTCTTCGATTTCGTTTTCTTTCCTTGCGCCTTTGCCGATATCGTGTAAAACCACCGCCAGTTTCAACGCCGTTTTATCCTTCAAAGAATGGTAAAGGTCGATGAGAAAGGGGTCGGCTTCCATCCGCACTTCCAGAAGATTGAGAGCGTCGAGAGCCGATAAAATGTGCATGTCCGTCGGAAACTTGTGAACATAAATGTCCTGAAGCTGACCGCAGATATTTTTAAAGTCGGGGATATAATAATCGCTCAACAACCCAAATTCATGCAGTAACCTGAGGGCTTTGGCGAAATGACTGCCACGGATGATTCTTTTAAAGTAGGTTTGTATCTCGGCTTTCTTGCCTTCATCAGAAACCCTGAAGAAAGGCGCCGTTTGATTCAAATGGTCTTCGATGGATCGGATGATGGGATAGGAAAGGTGATAGTTTTCTTCCGCCACCAGGGCAAAAACCTCAAAAATCCACAGAGGGATTTCGGCGGATAATTTATCCGGATCCTTATTGAAAATGATCTGGTCTTCCGCATTGAGCGCAAAATTTTCAGTCAGATCGCTGACCTTTTGTGTGTCAAAAGACATGCTTTCCCAGAACAGATTGCGGCTGTAGCGTTTCAAAGGCAGTCCCGCATGATAGAAATAGGCCTTATAGAATGCTTTGAGTTCAAAGCCCATTTCGCCGGCGATCTTCTCTCTCACCTCGAAGCTTAAAACATCGCGGTGGGATCCCCCCTGGCATGCATGCAGAAGCAAACGCACCTTGGACAGGAAATTGAGAGCGTTTTGCATATTTTTATAGGCGATGACGCTTAAAATATCCTTGCGCAACAGTTCGTTCAGAATCTCGAACTGGTTCTGCGAGTCCAGGTTCTGGCGAATCCGCACCATCGTCAACGCCCAGTAAAGTCGTCTCAGCTCTTCCTTGACGTTGGGTTCCTGTTGAAAAACGGTGTTCTGAACGTCGTAATAAATCCTGTGCTTGAAGCAGTATTTTAAGATTTCATCCTTATGCATCAAGCTGGCTGTTTTTATGGAACTTGTGAATTCCGCGTACACCAGAGGATCGCCGGCAACAAACCGGTGCTCCATCATCGAAAAAAAATCCGGAAGTTTATCAGGGTCCAGTGCTTCCTCCATCCCCGTCGATTCCGAATGACAGGAACTGCTGGCTGTATGGAAAATGTCTTGAAAAACAAAAAGGTATTCAAAATGCTTGATGATTCCCTGGGCAAGATCCAAGGTGTTCTTGTCCTGAGAAGATTTGGACACGATCAGCAAATCCACGTCGGAGCGAAAATGCATTTCCTCCCGTCCATAGCCTCCCCTCGCTACGATGGCCACGGGAATTTCGTTCTCATCGAGATTGCTTCGCATCTGGTAGCTGTGAAACCAGACAGCCGTTTGCAGGGCGGCTTGCACGATGGTGTCGATAAGAGCGGTGCGTTTCAACAACAGCAAATGGCAATTGTTCGACTTCAGCGTTTCATCCTGCAGTTTTCTGGTTTCTTCATCAACGATTTTCAGGGTTCTTTTTTTGAATTCCAGGTAAAGTTTTTGTGGGTCCGTGATGTCAGAATTGGCAAACGATTTCGGAGCAAGCAACGGCAGGCATTTTTCCTGCAACTCGGTTTGATAGCGCGAGCAAACCGTTCTGTTGGACTGATAAAAATCGTTCATGGGAAGGTTTTTAATGGGTCTAGAACCCTTTAAAAAGTTGCCGGGTGCCACCGGAAGAACCGGGATTGAGCCTGTAAGAAAAGGATAAACCGATTCCTCAGGAGATTCAAGGAAAGTCGATGCGACGAGGTGCAAAGGGCACACATTTTGGCTGCCGGCTGGGGGAGGGTGGGGTCAGTTGAGGGTGCGCCCCATCAATTCGATGAAGGGCCTGAGAGTTTTGACCAGTTTGGCGAATTTTTCCGGTTTGAGGGATTGCGGGCCGTCAGAAAACGCGTGGACCGGATCGGGATGAACTTCAATCATCAGGCCGTCGGCTCCGGCGGCGATGGAAGCGCGGGCCATGGAATCGACATAGTCCCAGTGCCCGGTTCCGTGGCTGGGATCGATAATAACGGGCAGATGCGTTTCCTGTTTGAGAACGGGAATACAACTCAAATCCAGAGTGTTGCGGGTGGCCGTCTCGAAGGTGCGGATACCCCGCTCACAGAGAATGACACTGCGGTTGCCTTCGGACAGGATATATTCCGCGGACATCAAGAATTCCTTGATGGTGGTCATCATGCCGCGTTTGAGCAAAATCGGTTTTTTAATTTTGCCGAGCTCTTTTAAAAGAGAAAAATTCTGTACATTCCGCGCTCCCACCTGCATGAGGTCAGCGTACTTGGCGACCATGTCCACTTCCCGCGGGTTCATGACCTCGGTGACAATGGGCAGACCGGTTTCCTTCTTGGCTTCCATCAAGAGCTTCAGCCCTTCTTCTTCCAATCCTTGAAAACTATAGGGGGAGGTCCTGGGTTTAAAGGCTCCGCCACGCATTATGTTGGCTCCGGCCTCTTTAACCAGCCGGGCGGTGGTGCAGATTTGTTCCCTGCTTTCCACAGAACAGGGGCCGGCCATGATGGTGATCTGTTTTCCGCCAATGAGAACGCCGTCGACTTCGAAAACCGAATCTTGCGGCTGGGCTTCGCGGCTGGCCAGTTTGTAAGGTTTCAGGATGGGAAAAACAGATTCCACCCCAGCCATCGACTCGATCATTTGCAACCGGTCTTTTCCCCGTTCATCACCGATGGCGCCAATAACCTTACGCTCCACGCCTACGATTTCGTGGGGTTTATACCCCAGCTCTTCAATTTGTTTTTCGACGGCTTCAATTTGTTCCGAAGTTGCCTCCGGCTGCATGACAATAATCATTGAATTTTTTTTCAGCGCTTGATTAGGTTAGGTAAGGATTTCACCCTATCACAGCCATAATTCATCGTCAAGACAACCGGAGACAAAGCGCAACCGTTCACTGAATGGGAAGCGTTGTCCAGGTTTCTGGCGACTGAGTTGAGTTAAATTTCTGATGCGGCATGCATCCTTTCAGTTTCATTTTTTTGTTACGGCGATTAGCTTTGACAGCGTCGGGTAATGTATGATACTAAAAATTTAAAATTAAACCTTATGCGATTTTGGAGAAAGCGCGAATGGAAGTCAGGATTAGCAGGGATGTGTTTTTACACGGGGTACAAAAGGTGCAGGGGATTGTGGAAACCAAAGGGGCGATGCCCATTCTATCCCATCTGCTGATCCGTACTGAAAATGAGGGCGTCACGATTGAAGCCACCGATCTCGAAATCGGGACGCGGGCTTTTTACCCGGCGAATGTCGTTTCCCAGGGAGCGGTCACTCTGAATGCCCGGAAACTGTATGACATCCTCCGGGAACTTCCGGACCTGGAAATCCACATGGTGAAGGAGGACAACGATTGGGTGACATTAAAGTGCGGCAATTCCAAGTTTCGCCTTCCCGGCCTGCCTGCCGCGGATTTTCCCGCTCTCCCGGAGTACAGTTCCGAAAGTCTGATGGAGTTCAGTTGCCTGCTTCTTAGAGAAATGATCCGCAAAACTTTTTTCGCGGTGTCGCCGGATGAAACCCGGCAGGCCCTGAATGGTCTGCTGTTGGAAAAAGAAAACAGTCAAGCGAACCTGGTGGGAACCGATGGCCATCGGCTGGCGCTGATCGCCCGCCCTGTTTTAAAATCCACTTTGCCAGAGGGTGAAAAAACAAGCTATCTTCTTCCCAAGAAGGCTCTGTCCGAGCTTTTGAAATTGATGGAGGATGATGAATCCACATTTTCTTTTTCCGAGAAAGGCAATCACCTGGCTTTTATTCAGGGCAAGCAGGTGATCATTTCCAGAAAGATCGATGGCAAGTTTCCCAACTACCGCCAGGTCCTGCCTCCCGATAACAATTTAAAGATCAAGGTCAACCGTGAGGATTTAAACCATGCGTTAAAGCGGGTGGCTTTGCTGGCGGATGAAAAATCCAAAATGGTGCGGTTCGATATTCAGAAGGGAACTTTAACGTTGGTGTCGGACAACTCCGACCTGGGCGCTGCAAGAGAAGAAGTTCCTATTGTCTATGACGGAGAGGACGTATCCGTGGGGCTCAATGCAAAATACGTTCTCGATGTTTTGAATGTGGTGGAAGACCAGGAGATCGTCCTCAATCTCAAAGACCAGAACCATTCCTGCCTGATCACCCTCGAAAATGACAAAGACTATATGAGTATCGTGATGCCCATGCGGATTTAAACGGGCAGTTGGCTTTACAGATCAAAAAATTGATCCAGTTTTTTATCGCTCCTCGGCATTTTCCCCGTCACTCCCTCCCAGACCTCTTTGGTTTCCATGCAGAGGTAGATATTTAAATCCCGCGAATGTTTTTGTATATACCCTCTCACGGTTTCGTAGGCCGTATTTCTTAAAGATCTGAGGTAGCGGTATTTCCCGTCCTTGCTGGGCACGTGTTCGCCGGTGAAGAGGCGGGTATCTTGGTGCCGGTCCTTGATGACCTGTTTTAACCGCGAACGGTACCGGAAACTCCCCAGGCTGATCCATTCGATCCCGGAGGGAGGAATGGTGCAAAACAGTTCCTCGATCAGGTCTTTATAGTTCCGTTCCCACCCCGGATGCAGGATGATCGGATCAAAATGAAACCCGACCCGGTATCCCTTCTCCCGGCACAAGCGCGCGGCTTCCAACCGTTTGTGAAGTTGCGGGGTCCCCTTTTCTTCCTGCTCGATAATATTTGGAGGATTGAGAGACCAGGACACGATGACGTTTTTGGGGCTTTCCTGTTTTAATAATTCCCCCACATTGTCGGATTTGGTTTTAAGCTCGAGGACGGCATTTTCCTTTTTGTTGAAAAAAGGGATCAGTTGATCAGCATAGGGGACCACGTCCTCCAACGCCAGGCTGTCTGTAAGTTCTCCCGTTCCCACCCGGAACATCCGGTCGGGATGATCGCGAAATACTGCGTCCAGCTCTGCGATCAAATCCTCCACGTTGACATAGGCCACCATCAGCGGGTTGTTCTCTAAAAACCCCTGCAGGAAGCAATACGAGCAATCGTAGATGCAATTTTTCATGAGATTGACCACGTAATAATTGCAACACACCATTCCCGGACTGATTCCAGGGCATTTTTTCAGGAAGGATCCTTTGAAGCGCGACAGCACCAGTTGTTTTTTCCCTGCACCAAAAACATCCGAAGAGGTTTTTTTGATCTCCTCGGTGACCGAATGGCCCGCCGCAATCCGGTGCACGGGAGTCTGGGGGAAGCGGGAAACGATGCTCTGAGTGAGTGAAAACTCCCCTGCGCCCTCTTCAATGTATATGGCTTCCGGCTCGAAAATCATCATAACTCCCAAAAAATCAAAAAGAACGGGTTGTGCTGATCGCCCTTATCTGCGATAATCGAAAGGTCAGATTTTAGTATGAAAACAGGAAATGAACAAGGAAACTGTGTTTTTCCTGAAATTGAACTCTTGTTCCCCACAGCAATTTCTCTTTGTCCCGATAGTAAAAAACCGGAATGCATTGATAAAACCGAACTCACGTTAAATTATTTACCGGATAGTAAATGGATTCGATGGAGTACGGAAAGGTTTGTAGGACAGAGACGGATCAATTCAATAACTTACTTATCGGCTGCCATTTTCCGCTATTAACCCTTTGAGGAAGATACCATGGACATCCCTCCCTATCTGGAAGATAGACGATTTTCACCAAAAAAGCGGGTTCCGGCGAAAATCATTTTTAACCTCATTTTTATTCTTTCTTTGGGGTTGAATATTTATTTCATCAGCTTTCAGCCAAATTCAAATTTTATTTGGTCCGAAAACGGCGAATCTCTGATTCCGGAGACCGAGGGTGTATCGAATGATGAACCAGCCGGACCAGATCCGATTGTGCCTGACGCAATCGACCCGGCTGATGCCGAACCTGTTCAGGCGGAATCCGGTCAGAAAAATGTCGATCCGGTCAAGTTCAAGATAAATCCTCAGCAGAAAAATCAGAGGATCGCATCCTCCGTTGCCATCACCCCCGCTTCGTATGTCGTTCCGCAAGCCGCAAACCAGACGGAAAATCTGACTGAAAACCATCAAGAGGTCTTTACCCTTCAATTAAAAATTCGCAACTCTTTGACCTACAGTACTTGCCAGGCCATGACGCGGGAAGAAGGGTGTGAAATGATGTCTGCCTATATGAGCCGGTTGCTTTCCTGGTTTTTGGATATCAATAAAAGCCTGCGCAAAGGCGATTCCCTCGACGTGATTTATGAAAAGACTCCGGATAAAAACCGGTTTCGTATTTTAAAACTGGTTTTCGACAGCCAGTTGTATAAAGAAACCTTCGAAGCCAATTTTTTCAAAAAAGGGAATGATGGTTTTGGTTCTTACTACAGTCCCGAAGGAGTGGAGATTGCCAAGCGTATGGTCGATCGATTCGCCCCGGTCAGAGACTATAAGGAGATCACGTCATTGCCAGGAGATTTTCGTAAGGGGCCCGTCGGCCATGAAGGCACGGACTTTAAAACGGAAGTCGGCACAGAAGTGTATTCCAGCTTCGAGGGAAGGGTGACCCGAACCAATTGGAATGTCAGGGCGAATGGATATTGCGTGGAGCTGGACCATCCCCGGGAAGGAGTAAAAACCCTTTATCTGCACCTGAGCCGGGTGTTCGTCAAACCGGGGCAGTTTGTCAAGCAGGGCGAGAAAATCGCCGAGACGGGAAATACCGGCAGGACCTTTGCCCCCCACCTGCATTACGAAATTAAAAGCCGCGGAAAGAAGAAAGTTGTATATAATCCATTCAACTTTAAACACATCAAATCCTTCTATCAAGAGGTTCCCAAAGAAGAGCGGGAAAGCTTTCAAGAAACCGTGAACTGGTACGATTCGATTCTTAAGCAGGGATGAAAGTTTTCCGTTGAGGATTTCTGGAGCTTTCCAATTTCTTGCCCTTGAGGATCCGGACACCGCATAAACGATGTCGCTTGTGCCCAAATTACCCAAAAGGTCAGGGAAAAAGAAAGTCTTCCGGATTCGTTTGGGAAAAATTCTTTTTGACCTGTTTTTGGCCTTCCTCACCCTCACCCTGGTTCCCGTTTTAATTTACAGTGCGGCCAATCCCCAAACCACGCCGCTTTTATGGATCCGGTGGCTTGAGAACGATCAGAATGAGCAATACACCCGGGTTATCAAGCGTTGGGTTCCTTTGGAACGCATCTCACCTCACCTGATCAAAGCGGTCATCACCGCCGAGGATCAGAAGTTTTTCCAGCACCGGGGGTTTGACTGGCAGGCGATAGAATCCGCCATAAAGGTCAACCTCACTTCCAACAGAACCCTGGGCGCCAGCACCATATCCATGCAAACTTCCCGCAACGTATTTTTGTGGCAGGGGCGCAATCTATTCAGAAAAGGTTTGGAATCCTATTTCACGGTTCTGGTGGAAAATCTTTGGTCGAAAAAACGGATCCTGGAAGTTTATTTAAACGTCATCGAATGGGGAAAAGGAGTTTATGGTTGTGACGCCGCGTCACAGCACTATTTCAATCATTCCTGCGCAACTCTGTCGCCTGTCGAAGCGGCCTGGTTGGCGGCCATTCTTCCCAATCCCCGGAGTTGGTCGATTCACCGTCCGCAACGCCATGTCGAAAAACGGCAGGCCCGGATACTGAATTCCATGGTGAAGGTTCGACTGCCGCGCCTCAGTTGATTTATCCGTCTAAAGTTTGCGCCTCTAGAAACTCTTCCCGTTCTATCACACCAGGTTTTGAAATATGAAAGTTGTCAAGCTTCAGGTTTCCAAAACAGTGCAGGACAAAATCCTGAAGGGCTATCCCTGGGTGTTCGATTATCAGGTTCAGAACTCTCCTTCAGGAGGGAAGCCGGGAGACCTGGGCGTGATTTACAATTCAAAAAATAAACTCCTTGCCCTTGGTTTGTACGATCCGTTTTCCGAGATTCGGTTACGCATTCTACAAACAGGCTCCTCACGGGAAATAGACGCCGCATTTTTCGCGGAGCGCCTCAAAAAAGCCATTGTCCATCGATCTTCACTAGAAGAGGAAGGAACCAGCGGGTACCGGGTGGTCAATGGCGAGAACGACGGGTTTCCAGGAATGGTCCTCGACCGGTATGAAGACACCGCAGTCATGAAGTTTTATACCGCCGCCTGGGTTCCTTTTCTCAATCCTCTCCTGGCATTGTTGCAAGAACACCTGTCGGTAGAACGATGCGTTCTCCGCCTGAGCCGCAACACCCAAAACCTCGTGGAAGAAACCAGCGCGTACCGGGAAGGCCAGATCGTTTTCGGTCCTCCATTGACGTCGCCGGTGTGCTTTAGAGAAAACGGTCTGTATTTTGAAGTGGATGTGCTGCAAGGCCAGAAGACGGGTTTCTTTTTGGATCAAAGAGAGAACCGGCAACACATTCGAATGAGGTCAAAAGATAAATCCGTTTTGAATGTTTTCAGTTATACAGGCGGATTTTCTGTGTATGCGTTCGCAGGCGGGGCACGCTCGGTCTGGGAAATAGACTCCAGCCCTCATGCACTGAAAACTTCAAGAGAAATATTTGCATTGAATTTCCCCCACAGGCAGGCTGAGACCGATAGCTTTCAACAAATCCAGGAAGATGCGTTTCTTGTTTTAAAGCAATTGATATCCAGCAAAAAAACTTTTGATCTTGTCATTCTCGACCCCCCGGCATTGGCGGTCAAGAAGAAACAAAAATCCAAAGCACTGGATACCTATCGCAGACTCGCCGAATCTGGAGCCCGGCTAACGAGCTCAAACGGGCTTTTATTTGCGGCATCGTGTTCCAGGCACGTTTCGGCAAAAGATTTTTTTCGGGAAGTGGAGCAAGGGGTCAAATCAGCCGGGAAACTATATGAAGAAATCCAGCGAACCGGGCACGCTGTCGATCACCCGGTGTCCTTTAGGGAAGGGGAATACTTAAAGGGGATCTATTTAAAAATTTCAGGCGGGAAACGGAAAGGGACTTATCGGTAAAAAAAATCCCTCCACGGGGAGGGATCATTATCTCTTTGAAAAAAAAGGTTTTTTGAGCGCTGAAACAAAAAAAACCGAACTGGGAATTTGTTTTATTGTAATTTGAATAACAAATGAAACTAAACTGCCACTAGAAAGCTCACAGCCAGCTTTTTGCTTACGCTCGCTTTTTAGCTCTCTTTTTGGTTGTTTTCTTTTTAGCCGTTTTTTTCTTAGCTACTTTTTTCTTAGCTACTTTTTTCTTTGCAACTTTTCTTTTAGCCGTTTTTTTCTTAGCTACTTTTTTCTTTGCAACTTTCTTCTTTGCTACTTTTCTTTTAGCTACTTTTTTCTTGGTCGTTTTTTTCTTTGCTACTTTTCTTTTAGCTGTTTTTTTCTTTGCTGCTTTTTTCTTGGTTGCCATCAAGATCTCCTTTTTGCCTTAATTTTCCCAATAAGGCATTTGCTCCAGCGCTCAAAAGAATATGTAAATATTTTATTCCATATAGGCATAAAGTCAAGAAAATATTGACATTAAATGATATTGCATGTAGTGAAACCGGGTCGTTTTTCAACGCGGGAAAATGTTGTCAAAGTCTACGAAATTTTAGGAGACGGCGGAAAGCCGCACGGTTTCAGGCTAAAAGGAAGAATGAAAAAAAGTCGATGCATTGAGGTAAAATAAAACTGCAATGCGAGGGTTTTGCAGTAAATATTTTTTTATTTTAAATAGAAATGATTCATCATCCGTTCACAATAAACTTTCTAAATACACAAGAGGGTCTGATCCATGCGTTCAGTCCAAAATCCTTTGAGTCAGAAGATGGCACGGAGAAGGAATTAAATTTTGGAACATGGGATCAAGGCCAAAAAATGGCGCACCACAGGCAATGGTTTTTGCGGTCCGTCGGCATTGATAATGATGAAGTCTATCGCGTCCGGCAGGTTCATGGAAACCGCATATTTGAATTGCAGGAACCCTTGAAATCCGTTGAAAAAGTGGCGGCTATCGCCTCCGACGCCATTGTGACCCGCCTGGTCAACCAGCCCATTGCGGTGTTGACGGCCGATTGTGTGCCGGTAGTGATTTATGATTCCCGGCGTCATGCTGCGGGGGTGGTCCATGCCGGAAGAAAGGGGACATCGCAAAATATCCTGTTCGAAACCATTGCGACTCTTAAGAAAGCTTATGGGAGCCATCCGGAAGACATTCTGGTGGGAATGGGGCCGGGTATCGGGGGATGCTGTTACGAAGTGGATGCCCCCTGCATCGACCCTTTTAAAGAAAATTACCCCGATTGGGCCCAATTCATAAGTAAATCACCTTCCGGGAAATACATGCTGGATTTGTTTGCGGCCAACACTGCGGACGCCAAAAGAGCCGGGCTGCTTCCCCAAAATATCTATAAAACCGGGTTATGCACTTATTGTGAACCCAACCGGTTTTTTTCTTATCGGCGGGACAAAACCACCGGCCGGATGATGACCGTGGCTATGCTGTCCCCACTTTGATTTTCATTGTTTTATGGCTGGTTAGTTGAATGAATACGGGATTGGCATTATAATTTTGCTGGACCCCTGTTAAATGTTGAAGAAAATTTCGTCGGCCGTTCCATGAGCCGCTTTTATAAACTTACCCGTGAATGGATCTGGAAGCGACCCTTTCATGACGAAATTAAAAAGTAAAGGGTGCAAATGACCAACGGAATCGAAAAACACGCGTTCGGCAAATTGCCATTTCCTGTGGATTGGATTTCGCGAAAACCTGGGGAAGTGGAAAAAATGTTGGCGCAAATGTCCATTGAGGATCAGGCCCGCTGTGTTTTGCAATGCCCGGCGGATCAGAAGCAGAACCTTTTGCTCCTTTCTGACAAAGCAAAGGAAGTGGTAGACGCTCTGCCTGCGGAAGAGGTTTACCATATGGTCAAGGTCCTCGGGGAAGGCGATGCATTGCCCGTCTTGTCTCTGACGAACAGCGATCAAATACAATTCATATTTGACCTGGAGTGGTGGATTGGCGACAAGTTTCAACCCAAACGCGCTTTGGATTGGATGGTCCTGCTGGACAAATGCGATCAGCCCAAGGCGCTCGAATGGTTCATGACCGAGGAGTTCGACCAGAAAGTGATGCTGATGCAGGCTCTCATCAAGGTTTATAAACAAGATGAAATGACCGACTCTTATGAAGGCGCCGAGGGGTTGGAGCATTTTTCTGCGGACGGTGTGTACGATATTTTTTTTAAAATCCAGGAAACCGGCGCCATTAAAAAACTGCTTTTACTTTTACGGTCGAATTTCCCTTCAGTGTTTAATTCTTTGATGGAAGCCGTTATCTGGTACCCGTTGACGGCAACGGTTGAACAAGCGTATCACTGGCGAATGACCCGTGTCGCCGAGAAAGGGTTTCCGGAAATTGAAGAGGCGTTGCAGGTCTACAGTCCGATGGACCCGGAATTCATCAAGCTTAAAGTTTCTCACGGGGATGATTTTGGCGATGAAGAAAAACCTCAGATTCCACCTCGCTACCCACTGGCCGAGGCGGATGCGTCCATGTTTTTTAGGCAATGCATGGATCAATTGGAGGACAAAAAACGTTTGGATGCCATTCAATGGGAGCTGGTGAGCCTGGCAAACAAAGTCATGGTTGCAGATAGAGAGGACCCTGCAGATATCGAACGCCGGGAAAAAGTGATTCACAAGGTTCTTGGTTATATCAATATCGGGTTGGACCTCGCCGCTGAAGGCGATCCGGTAAAGGGTAAAAAACTCCTCGAGCGTTCGTGGATGCAGGTGTTTTTCCAGGCGGGTTATCATCGACTGATCGGCTTGAAATGGCAGGCGGAAAGTTTCCTCAAAGATCATGGAAAATATTTAGATTCCCTTTTGACCGCGTTTGAAAAGGAGCAGTTGACAGCCTTGATCCATCGGTTCCCTCAGATCCATGATTTGACGGAGGCGGAGAAAACCATTCAGGTACGGGATTTTAAGGCCGTTGCCGATATTCTTGCCATCGATGCGCTATTGAATCGCTGGGCGTTTATGGTTCGCTTTTGTAAGCAGTGTCTTGATCTTACAGAAGACGAGATGCATCGGTTGTCAATGGAAAGCGATCTCCCGGAGGACCCCTCCAGCATGGATTTTATAACTTGCATGACGACCGCTTTGGCGCGCTTTTCCTTATTCAGCGAAGTCTCCTGCGAGCCTCTCCCCGAAGCCGCGGCTAAAAGTTTTCTTGACATTATATTTCTTCCCAAAGTTTTTAATGAAGAAGGCAAGGTTTGCCACGAAGATATCGTGGCGTCGTTTCACAACAGGATGTTAGAAACTCCCCTTGCCTGGACCGAAGAAAATCGCGCCATTTTGGAAAGTTTTATCCGGCGTTGTGTTCAAAATCTGGAACAACAATTTGGCCGCATCGATCTCAAAAGCAAAATTGACTGGCGGTACACGCACGGTCTTTTGATCAAATTTTGATCCCCCTGGCCGGTTATAGGCTAAGTTCGGAAGAGGGAATATGCAAGGGACGCCGGCAGGATTGCAGGCGTTTACCCGGCAGTCCAGACATCCATTAATAAAAGTGAATCCAGTTTTGGATTTTTATTTAAATTTGGGATGAAAAATAGTATTATTTCGCAACTCAAAACTTGTTAATCTAGTAAGGGTTGGCTTAAAAAACCTGCACGTTTGAATCCCTGAGGAATTCCATGAATAAAGAAAACCAGCCAAGAAGGAAAGCCGTTTCCCCCCAGCAAAACAGGGGACCAGGATTGTTCGACACCATAGGGTCGTTTCCCGTTTGGCTGCTCAGAATCATCGAAGCGCTCACCCCTGATTCCTTGATCCGTAAAACCCCTGCCAAGAAGAAAAAGGTTAGAATCTAATACTTTTTGGGTGCCTGGAAAAGTTCAGCTGGAATGAGTCAACCCCTTGACATACAGGGAGGCGCAGGCCGGAAAACTCCTGATTAAATGTAAACGGGTGAATTCACGAAAACCCATCGAATGAAAATATTCAGTCCAGCATTACGCTGGTCAATTTTAAGAGGTCCTCTTTGAAACCGATAAAAAGAGCATTGATCAGCGTTTCCGATAAGAACGGAGTGGTGGAGTTTGCCCAAAAGCTCCATGGCTTTGGTGTAAAGATTTTATCCACTGGAGGGACGGCGGGGTTACTGAAAGAAAATGGCATCCCGGTTTTGTTGGTTTCCGATTATACGGGTTTCCCGGAAATGATGGACGGCAGGATCAAGACCCTGCATCCCAAAGTTCACGGCGGCATTCTGGGACGCCGGGATGTGGAGGCGCATCTTAAATCCATGAGCGAACATGGAATTGAACCCATCGATCTGGTAGCGATCAACTTGTATCCGTTCGAGAGCACCATTGCAAAAGAAAATTGCAGTCTCGATGACGCCGTGGAAAATATAGATATCGGCGGACCGGCGATGGTGCGGTCGGCGGCAAAAAACTTTAACGATGTCACGGTGGTCGTGGACCCCAGAGAATATGAAACGGTTTTAAAAGAAATGGCTGCGTATGAGGGATCCGTCACGCAGAAAACCAGAATGCGGTTGAGTCGGGATGCCTACACGCATACTTCCCGTTACGACTCCATGATCTCCAGGTATTTAACGGATCAGGTTGATGATGGGTGCCGGTTTCCCACGGTATTGCAAAATTCTTTTCAGAAAGTTCAAGACCTGCGCTACGGGGAAAACCCTCATCAGTCAGCCGCGTTGTACCGTCACAATGACGCCGGGCTGTCCGATATTGTTTCCGCCCGGCAGCTTCAGGGAAAAGAGCTGTCGTTCAACAACCTCCTTGATCTGAATGCCGCCTGGGAATTGGTGGTCGAATTTGAATCCAGCGCCGCGGTCATCATCAAACACACCAACCCTTGCGGTGTGGCTTTAGGTGAGGATCAGGTGGAGACATTCATCAAAGCCAGGGAATCCGATCCGGTCTCGGCTTTTGGGGGGATTTTGAGCTTCAACCGTCCGGTTGGAGAAAACACCGCCAAGGAAATTCTAAAAAATTTCGTAGAAGCCATTGTTGCCCCCGGATACGAACAGAAAGCTTTGGAATTGCTGGCGTCCAAAAAAAATATCCGCCTGATGGAAATGCCGGCAACGGTTTCGTCCCGGTCGGGAAGAGAGACCGATGTGAAGCGTATCGGCGGCGGTCGCCTGGTTCAGGATCTGGATACGGTCACCTACGATTCTTCGCAATTAAAAGTTGTGACAAAAAAACAGCCTTCCGAAAAAGAAATGGAAGATTTAAAGTTTGCCTGGGTGGTCGCCAAGCATGTAAAATCAAATGCCATTGTTTATGCGCGCAACCAGGAGACCATCGGCTTGGGCGCAGGTCAGATGAGCCGGGTCGACTCCGCCCGATTGGCTGTCGAAAAAGCCCAGAAACCGCTCAAGGGAAGCGTCATGGCATCAGACGCTTTTTTCCCGTTCAGAGATTCCGTGGATGCGGCGGCAAAAAGCGGGGTCGCAGCCATCATTCAACCCGGCGGGTCCATTCGCGATGAGGAAGTGATCCAGGCGGCCAATGAGGCGGACATCGCCATGGTTTTTACGGGTATCCGCCATTTCAAACATTGATGGTTCACAGAAAAAAACCCCTTCTTAATTTGTTCACATTGATCCCGCAACCGGCAGGGTCGTCTTTGATTCTTACTTTTTAATTCCGTTTTGGGTATTGTTTTTCTCCCTCAGTGTCGATCAGGTTTCAGGGCATCAATAAAGTCCCATTTGTGTTTTTAGAAGATCCTCTGATATGAAAAAACCCAGCCGCACAAAAAAGCTAGCCGTCCCGTTGATTTTATTATTGATAGGCGTTGGGGCGGTTTGGGCAATAAAAATAGCCCCGGTGATGGCCGAATTGAAGGATCGAGATCCTGGAAAATTTGCGACCATGATTGCTATGGTGAAATCATTGGACTTTGAAGGAGCGAAGAAAAACTATAGCGAATTGGACGGCATGACGTACGAAGATATCCTCACCGTTCGTTACAATTCTTTGAAAAAGAAAAGACAAGAGGATGATGGTTTCCGGGAAAGGCAATGGGAAAGCGAGTGGGAATCGAGAGAGGACGCGAAGGCGCTGAGAAAAGAGGAACGTCAAAACCAGTTAAAGGATTTGATTCGGTTGTCTGAAGAGAGACCGGAAAGTGCTCTTTTAATGGATTGGAAAAAATCGGGAGCCTGGGAAAAAGGTCTTTTGTTGCGCGAAAAATGCATCAAATACCTCAAATTGGAGAGAGGCGGAAACCGCTGGCAAAGGGGAATTCATAAGCTCCCAAAGTCAGCCCCGCTCATCGACCGACCCAGAGAATCGTCGTTGACCCTGCCGGAAATTTGTGAAGCATGGATTCCTATTTCACACGACGAGACGCAGGTGGCGCGTTCCCTTGAAAATATTAAAAATAATATGGATTACTTTTTCTTTGTACAATTGCTCGATGAAATTGGAGTTCCACGCCAGGAGGTTTTTTCCTTCCCCACACAGCTGGACCGGATGACCGGAGGAGTTGCCGGGTCCTGACATTGCAGGCCATTTTTTGAGCGCTTCAATTAACGAAGTATCAGGTCTGGCTTTTTGACGTGGAGTTTTCCGAATCGATTTTGGATGAAGAGGGGGTGAGCCGGGAGAATCGCTCTGTGATGGCGGTCGCCAGTTGCTTGATCTCGGTATTGGTTTTGAATTCCGGAAGGGTGGTGGTGCCATTTTTTTCTGTGTACTCAATTATTTTACGAAGCGGACGGACCACCATGTTGATCGTATAAATGCCACCAATGATGGACACCAGGCTTCCTAAAATGGCAAGGCCGACGATTTCATTGCGCAGTTGGTTGGTGTTTCGGGTCATGCGGTTTTTTAACAACTGGATCTGTTCCGGATTTTGCGTGTCCACATTGATGGTGTTGACGATGCGTTCCAGTTGGCCCATCTGAATAAAAATGTAAAACGCGGCGTAGCCCAGGCACGAAATAGTGACGATGTATCCTGTCATTAAAAGATTGACGATACTTTTTTTCTCCCCTGGAAGCTCTTCCCTGAAGATTCCGGTCTTCTTCATAATTGCCCCTGGACGGTTGTTTTATAGCGCTTAGAAAGGACCGGGTATAGGGCAAATCCCTTATATTGCGGCAACAGCCCGATGAGCTGTTGAAACCGTGATGCCGGGCTGGGGTGAGTGCTGAGAAAGATTGACGATTCCCGCCTTTGAGATTTCCCAAGAATTTTCAGAAAATTCTTTAGCCCTTCCGGGTGATAGCCCATTCGATAGGCGTATTCCATTCCGAATTTATCCGCTTCAAACTCGAGGTCCTTATCCAGCCCCCGGGTGAAAAGAACTTCGGAAACCTCATTGATGATCTGATCGAATAAATTATTGTCCTGATCCATAGCGGCCATGGTCAAACCACTCAACCCGGAAAGGACTTTTCCGCGCTGGAGGGTCTGCAACGCATGTTTATGAGTTATGTGTGCGATTTCGTGGCCTAAAACACCAGCCAATTGGGCCTCATTATTAAGGAGGCGCAGAAGGCCCGCGCTGATGAAAACATAACCGCCCGGAGTGGCGAAGGCGTTGGGAGCATCCGTGTTCAGCACGGCAAAGTGGTAATCGATTTCGGGTCGGTCGGAAACCTCTGCCACCGATTTCCCTACGAGATTGACATAATTTTGTAGAACCGGGTTTTTATAGGGTCCGCCAAATTTGTTGAAAACTTCCACGGCCAGCGACCCGCCAATGGCTTTCTCTTCTTCCAGTCCGATGGGTTGAAAAGCCTGCAGAGTGCCGACGCTCTGTTTCAGGATATTCGAAGTTTTTTTGTCGAAAACCCCCAGCGATTCCCCAAGACCGATCAGGCCGCCGCCACCTTGTTGCTGTTCCGGTTGTTTGGGTTGATTTTGAGGGGCGGCTTTCGCAGGTTCCTGACTGGTTTGTTGTTTAGGTTCAGGCGGTGGTTTTGTCACTTCCTCCAGAAACTTGTCCAGCCGGAAGGAGTATGAGGATTGGGCCGATAGCAAAATCACAGCCATGAGGGCTAGGAACAAAATTGTTTTTTTCATTTAGAATGCCACCGATATCATGGGTGAAGAGGAAAGGTATTTGGACTTTATTGCCCGTATTCTCCTAATTTGCCTTCCTTAAGAAATTTATCCAATTCCTTGGGGTCGATACGAAAGGCTTCCATTTGTTTCACGGCCTTAATATCTGTTTCTGAGATGCCTTTCTTTTTTGCGTGTTTTTCAGCAATGGGGCTCAAACCTCGGATGCTCGATCCGGAAGAGGCCTCCTTGGCGGCAATTTTTTGCCTGCCGCCTAATGCCCCCAATAGGCCCGCGTCACCGCCGGATTTTTGCGGAGCCGTGGCGCTCAGTCTGAATTTGAAGACCCAGCCCGTTTTGCCTCCCGCGGATACTTGGTAAAATCGTTTACCCTTTTTGACCACTTGGACCGGCGTCCCCTGATTTAAGGTCGTGAGCACCTGGGATCTCGCCGATTCAGAAGCCTGGAGTTTAGTTCCTGACTTCTTAACATATAAAGTTTGTGCGGAAATTTTACTGGCAAACCCCAGTCCAAACAAAAGGAGAGTCAGAAGAGGAATCAAAAGAGGCGAGCGCCGGGAAATAGTGTTATTAGAGGTCATAGTTTAATAAATTTTGGAATAGATGTATTAAGGCTATCCCCAAACAGGGAGCAAGGTCAACCCCTTTTTGTGAGCCTAAGGCGGGGCGAAGCCATCTCGCGGGTTGTAAAGGACTTTTAAACCTTTTTCGTTTTCTTAGAGGCATTTAAAAACGCTTTTCGTAACCGCGACCAGTTGAAGGCGGAACCGGGGTCATATTTCGGCTTGAGGTTGGAGGAGGTTCCTTCTTGTATGTGACAGTGTCCAAGAAACCCTGAAAACCTGGAAAAATTCCGGACCCGGTCAAGGGGGATGCGATGCGTTTTATTGTCATAAGGCACGTTGAGCTTGACTTTGGGAAGCAATTGGTTGATCCCCAGGCACAGTTTGATCACTGCCTGATACTGCTCTTCGGTGAAATCCCACATCCGAACCATTCGACCATTGATCCGCCGGCTGAAATACCCCCGCGTTTTATGCGCCCGCGCCGGGATGGCTTTAAAATCCCGGATTCTCATTTTGTTTAGGCAGGTTTCCGGCAATATCAACTGCCACTTCCCTTTTATTTTCCGGTATTGATCACGGGGCACCTTATAAAGATCAGATTCCTCTTTTAAGGCTTCCCAGGACAGGTTGGCCATTTCAACATGCACGGACCGTTCGTTTCCTATTCTGTCATCAGCGGGTCCGGTGTTTGTTTTCCAGTACAGGTCACAGGTCTGATAAATGGTTCCGTCCAGATCAAGGTAAAATTGGCTTCCTTTAAAGGTGCTGTCTTTCATGAGCTCATGGCATTGCCAGGAACAATAGCAGACGTCGTAATGCAGGATGAATTGATAAACGGTTTGTTTTAATTCTTCGTATGCGGAAAGCGGATCTTTGATTAGATATTCGCAGTCATCCAGGGTGGGTTGGTCGTTCAACACCGGGTCGTGTTGACTGCAGTCCTGGCGCCCCCGCTTGTTGGGGCAGACGTAACCGTGTTTATCCGTCCATAGAATCACGGGCGTTCCGATATCTACGCTCTGACCGCAGGCGATGATGCTTTGATTGAGGGCGGAGGAATCACCGGAGACGGATGTCATCAAGGGAATAGTATAAAATAAGGTAAGGGATTATGACTTAATGTTATCTGCATTACTGCCCCAATGCAGTTTCTTTCGCAGAATTTGATAATAGTTTTTGCCGGGAGCCTGGATCAGTTTGATGGTGGTCTGGGTTTTTTTTACTTCCAGCACATCGCCCTGGACCATATCACAACCTTCCTGGCCGTCCAAGGTCACCCGCACATTTTCATTTTCCGTCGCAAGTGCTACCTGAATGTGCGATTGATCGGGAATCACGATCGAACGGTTGGTCAGGGTGAACGGGCAAATGGGGCTTAAAACCAGGGCGTTCATGCTGGGATGCATGATCGGTCCGCCCGCAGAAAGAGAATAGGCGGTCGAGCCGGTGGGGGTGGCGATGATGAGGCCGTCGGCCCGGTAGGACGTCATGTATTGGTTGTTGACCCGGACTTCCAGATTGACAATTCGGGCTAATACCCCTTTGTTGATGACAACATCATTCAGGACATGATACTCCTCCACCTTTTGACCGTTTCTCCATAAGCAGGCGTATAGAAGCATTCGCGGTTCAAAATCAAACTGCCCGTTTAAAACCTTTTCAAGAACCTCATAAAGGTCTGGCAGCGTGACTTCGGTGAGAAACCCCAGACTGCCCAGATTCACAGCCAGAATCGGAACATTAAATGGATGGGCGATTCGGGCGACGCTCAATAAGGTTCCATCGCCGCCGAGCACGATGATGAGATCGGCATGTGCCGGGATTTCGCTCCTTTGATAAGATGAATCTTGACCCACGATGGAAGCGGTGTCCGCATCCATGATCACCTGGCGGTCTTTTTTGTTGAGCCAGTGGGTCAGTTCAGTCAAGACTTCCTGGCCCACAGGAATTTTTGGTTTGCAGAAGATACCTATGTTTTTCACAAAGAACTCTTGTAAAAATTTTAGGAAAAAAGGAGATAGAGAAATTGATACACTAAAGTCTGTCGTCGAAACATGTGAAAGACATCGTGCTTAAAAATTCAAAATCAAGTATAGAAGAAAATTTTAAGGGGGGAACAAAAAGTTTGGCAATCCGCGCTTTTATTCTTTGCCGAAATCCTGAGGCTTGATATTTTGCAGCCAGTCTTTCCATTGCTGTTTTTCGTCCGCCTTGTTGGTTTCGGTGTCCGGAAGATCCAGACTCTTAGCGGCTTCGATCACCTTTTCTTCCACATAAATCGGCGACTTGGTTCTGAGCGCCAAAGCAATGGCATCGCTGGGGCGGGAATCGATGGACACGGTGTTGCCATCACAAACAAGCGAGATCACCGCGTAAAAGGTGTTGTCTTTTAATTCCGAGACGAGGATATGGTTGATCTTGGCTTTCATGGTCTGAATGAGATTTCTCAAAAGATCGTGGGTCATGGGCCGCGGAGTGGTGATTTTTTCAATTTCTAGAGCGATGGCGTTGGCCTCAAAATACCCCACCCAGATAGGAAGCGCCTTAGACCCCGAAGAGTCTTTTAAAATAATAATAGGCATGTTCGTGAGAGGATCTAACGTCAATCCTTCAACCTTCATTTCAACCATGAGGGAACCTTTTAAAATTCTGCTAAATTAATGGGGAAAGCTCGGTTTCTTTTTGACCCTTAAAGCCGGGATCAGAGCTGAATTTTCTTAAATAACCCCTGATATCGACTATAGTTAAACTCCATAAATTTGTCAACGGCTGTATTCCGAACCCATCGAAAACCGCTGAAAACTGTCGACATCAACGCCATCAAGTAAGAGAGGAAGTTTATCCTTTTTTCCGCGCGTTTTGGGTGACAAACTCCTTCAGCTTAACCTGCACCACTTCCGGAATTTCGACTTTGCGGATAGTTTCCCGGCACAGGTTTGTCGAAGTTTTGAATGTGTTTAAAAAGGCGATGCATGGAGGGCAGTCTTGAAAGTGTTCTTCAAGGGAAGAGCTGGTTTGCGGGTCCAGTTCTCCATCCAGGTAATCGGATAACAAGTCGAGGCATTCTTTGCAGCAAATCATTTTTTCTCTCTCTGGGATTGATATTCTTCAAAATAAGGCGAAAGTTTTTTTCTTAAAAATAATCTTGCCCGGTGCAATCTGGATTTTACTGCTGGAACAGTAAGATCCAGGATCTCACTGACTTTTTCGGTCGATAATCCCTCTCCATCGCGGAGTAAAAAAACAACTTTTTCTTTTTCCGGCAACTGGTCTACGGCCTTTTGAATGACTTCCCGGGTTTCATTCGCGAACAATAAGGACTCCGTGTTTTCTGACCAATCCTGTATTTTATCTTGCTGATAGCCCGATGTATTGTATGCAGGAAGCAGTTCCTCCAATGAAACATTGGGTTCTTTTTTCTTGCTCCTCAATTTCATATAGGTCGCGTTCAGGGTGATGCGGTAGACCCAGCTGGAAAAGGCGGATTTTCCTTTAAACGTATTCACCTTTTTAAAAAGGGTCAGCAGAACCTCTTGCGTCACATCCTGCGCGTCCATCGGATTGCGGGTCAAATTGAAACTGAGGGCATAAATTTTCTTTTGGTATATCTCCGCAATTTTATCGTAAGCTTCCAAATTCCCTGCTTGAAATTCCCTGACAAGGGCTTCTTCAGCTTCTCTGGTTTCTTTATTTTGAGTAAACGACATAACCTGTTTTCCCCATTAAGGGGCTGTTTTCTTGAATTTTTCCTCTTCATCCTGCAAAAGCGCACAAAAGAATGGGAAAAACCTCGCTTACCCTTTATATATAGATGCTTTTGGATTGAAAGCGATGCAATGAATTAAGGGTTTTGCGATAAAAATAGGCATAAAAAGGATACTTTCACGGGTTTACAGATAGCCTTGAAGTTCGGTCTCGAAGGAAGGAAGTCGAAATTACTTTGCCAGCGGTTCCTGGGACGATGGGTCCGCCTCCTTGGTGGGTTCTGGTTCTCCTTCTCCATCCTCTATTTCGCCTTTGGCCGGACCGTTTTCATCGAGGGCCTCAGTCGCACCTGCTTCATCATTTTCCTCTTCCGCCTCTTTCATGGATCTTTTAAAATTTTTGATGCTGTTTCCAAAGGCATTTCCAATTTCGGGAAGCTTGCCAGCACCAAATATGATCATGATAATCACCAGGATGATCATCAACTCTGGAAAACCTATACCCATCATGAGAAAAACGCCATATTAAAATTTTTTAGAGACGAAGCAGTATAACACCTTGAAAAATTGTTGGCAAACTAATAAACTTCTGGAAATAATGGTATTCTATGGTAAAATTCCAACCCAATATTAATCTTGGCCCGCAGTTCAACCCCATTTCTATTAATTTATTCCAAATAATTGTGATTTGCAAAAATGATGAAAATAGCTAAATCCCTCTTCGGATTCGTTTTGTTCATGGTTATAGCGGCTTCGCCTGTTACAGGGGAAGACACTCACTTTGCCGGTCAATTTAAAAAAGGTTCTGATTCGTTTGGACTTCAGGTTGGGTTGGGCTATACCGAAGATCTCCCCTCAGGGTTGGACCGGACAGACATCACCTATCTGTTTTTTTTCCCAAACTATCAATACAACCTCACCGGATTGATGGGGAGTTCATGGTATCAGGGGGCCTGGAACTGGCACTTGGAAGCTGGTGTGGCTTCCATATTGAACCATGATGGCGAATATTTGTTGGGCGCCTCTCCGTTGCTCTTTCAATATAAATTCCTGGACCCGAAAAGACGATGGGCGCCCAATGTTTTGATCGGCGCGGGAGTTTCCCATACCAACTGGGATGAAGTTGCAGATCGCGAATTGGGAGGCAGCTTTCAATTCCTTCTGCATGGAGGGGTGGGGTTGGAATATTTTTTAGATAATTGGTCCTATTCGATTAATTATCGCATGTTGCATATTTCCAATGCGGGCACGCAAAATCCAAATATAGGTCTGAACGGGCATACGTTCGCCCTCGGGATTCAGTTTTAAGAAGCCATCGTCGCCCCAACCTGTGGAGATTTATTTTCCATGTGCCTGGGGGGGCTATAATTATTTTATCGATGTTGAACTTAATTTGCGATTTTCCGGGAACAGGTCAATCCTGTTCTGCAATGATGGAAATCAGCGTGTCTGCCTGTCAAGCGTCGGCATGATGAAATCCTGAGGTGCCCAGCTTTTTTCCTCATGCAATCGGGATTTTTCCATAATGCCGCAGAAACTTGCAAAAGATAGCAAGAAATCCCTTCGTCCAAAAACCATTCTGGACCGGTTATTCTCCCGCATAGAGCACTTTGCCTATACCCATTCCTTCTCCGTCATTTTAGTTTCTCTGGTTGTGGCGGGCGCTTCCCTTTGGGTCACACTGGAACGTTTGACATTTAAAACAGGAAGAGGAGATCTTGTCGCCAAGAACCTTCCTTATGTCGAGCGTCACGAAAAGTTCCGAGATGAGTTTCAGGATTTCGATGGAATGATCGTGGTGGTTGAGGGGGAGGAACCCGAGCAGAAAAAAAACTTTGTCGAAGCACTGGCTGACAAGATCAAATCCCACCCTGCTGTTTTCTCCGACGTTTTTTACAAAGTTGACACCGCTTATTTCAAGGACAAGGCCCTTCTTTTCCTGTCCCAACAAGATCTTGTCGATCTGGTGGGGAAAATCGAAGAGCATAAGCAGTTTTTAGACGATGTGAATGCATCGCCCGGTCTGAACCAGCTTTTGCGGAGCATCAATTCGGAGATAAGTTCCGGCATGGTCGATACTCTGATGTCTGGTTTTATCGGGACGGACGATGAACAAAAAGACGAAACCGCGGGCCTCAGTTTATTAACCGCTCTTTTAAAGCAGATGGTGGCTCACCTCAAGGAAGGGGCTTTTTACCGATCTCCCTGGAGTTCGTTTTTTGCCGGTGAGCAAGATTCGCTGAAGGAAGAAGGGTATCTGGTTTCAGGTGAAAACGACCTGATGTTCATTTTGGTGACTCCGAGAGAAGATGAGACGGTCTTCACCGGATACAGAGAATCCATTGAATTTGCCAGGAAGCTGGTCAATGAAACTCTAGAGAACCACCCTCAAATCCGGGTGGGTATCACTGGCGAAGATGTGATTGCGTCCGACGAGATGATTACCACCCAGGTCGATGTCAAGAAAGCAACCTTGATGGCCCTCATAGGAGTCTCCCTGCTTTTTATAGTGGCGTTTCGCGGCATCGTGAAACCTTTGATGGCTGTTTTCTGTCTGGTGGTTGCCATAGGATGGTCGATGGGGTTCACCACGTTGACGGTGGGTCACTTGAATATTCTTTCCGTGGTGTTCACGACCATACTGATTGGCCTGGGAATCGATTTTGGCATCCACATCCTTGAACGATACAAAGAAGAACGCCAGGCGGGGAGAGACATCCCTTCCTCTTTGCAGATAACGGTGGAGGGAACCGGAAGAGGCAATTTTGCCGGGGCCATCACCACCGCCATGGCTTTTGGCGCGATGACCTTGACGGATTTCATCGGAATTTCTGAATTGGGGTGGATTGCCGCCTGGGGCATTTTGTTTTGTATGATCGCCATGATTCTATTGCTTCCAGCGCTGCTCGCGGTGGAGGAAAAGTGGCGGAAGACAGAATACGACCGGCCAACGCACCCTGTGGAAAATAAACAATGGATGAAGAATCTGTACGATCACTACTACATCATTATTTTTATATCGTTTTTTCTGGTGGGCCTTTCCGCGCTTTCCTTGCGCGATTTAGCTTTCGATTACAACCTTCTCAAGCTTCAGGCAAAGAATACGGAAGCGGTGGAATATGAAATAAAAATCCTGGAAAGCGCCAAGCGTTCCGCCTGGTCGGCGGCTATGATCGCGGATACCATAGAGGAAGCGCAAAAAAAGCTCACGGCGGTAAAAGCCCTGCCTACCGTGGGCGAAGCGGAAAGTATCCTTTCTTTAATCCCCAAAAACCAGCAAGAGAAAATAGATTTTATTCAAAACGCTTCCCCCGTTTTTGCGGACCTTCAAGTGGACGAAGCCGAGCCCGCATTTTTTCTAAAATCTCTTGTAAGGACCATGAAAAAAATCCAGTTTAAAATACGCAGTAAAGAAGAGGACGGAAAACCAGCCGATGCCGTTCAAGAAGCCGGCCTCTGGGTGAAAAATTTCATGGATCAGCTTTCAACCGTCGAGCCCAAGACAGCCCAGAAGAGACTCAAGCATTTCTCTGAAAAATTATTTGCCGATTATAGAACTAAGATTGCCGACCTTAGAAACAGCGCCAATCCCTCGCCCGTTAAAATTAAAGAACTCCCTCAGGAAATGCAGGAACGGTTCATCAGCAACAAAGGGAGGTTTCTAATCTCTATTTTTCCTAACGTCGATATCTGGGACCTGGAGCAAAGAGAGCAATTTTTGAGTCAATTGAGGCAAGTCGATCCTGATGTGGTCGGCAATGCGGTTCATATGTTTGAATCGAGCCGCCTCATGAAAGATGGATATGTCCATGGCGGAATTTATGCCATGGCGGCGATCATCGTTTTTGTTCTCCTGAGTTTCAGAAATTTAAAGACCACCCTGTTTATTTTTCTCCCTGTGATTGTAGGTTCTTTTTGGACCATCGGCATCATGGACCTGTTGGAGGTGCAATTCAATCTTGCCAACCTGGTGATCCTGCCTCTCATCCTGGGAATTGGCGTGGTCAACGGAATTCACATCATCCACCGTTTCCGGGAGGAGGAGGATAAAAGTGTCCCCGTGCTCTCAAAAAGTACCGGGCAGGCCGTTATTCTAAGTTCTTTGACCACTATGGTGGGTTTCGGCAGTATGATGGTTGCGGATCACCAGGGTATATTCAGCCTGGGCCTGGTATTGACTTTAGGAGTGGGAAGTTGCCTGGTGGCATCCATCACCATTGTTCCTGCTTTTTTGAGGCTCGCCAGTGTGAAAGGCTGGAAAATCTAAAGGGAAAGCCTTGAAAGTTTAGACACAACCCAGTTTTAAAACACCGGATCCGATGAAACTTCCTCCGAAAATTAGAAGGCGCATTTCATACGACCTGGGGCGGTCAATGCCAAAACTTAGCCCTTAACGACTATTTTCTGCTAAAATCCTTATTTTATTTTCTGATTTAGGGACGATTCACGTTCATGAGTGAAACTCAGGAAAAGATCGAATCCAAGATCAAGGTTTCTCGTTCCCAGTGGGGAGAAAAGCTTCGGCAATTTCAGGAATGGCAAATCGACCCAAAGGCCGTCAGCAAGCCTGATTTTACCAATTTGGACTTGCGGTTCGCCGATCTGTCCTCGCAAAATCTGTATGAAGTTGATTTTTCCGGGTCGGACTTGTCCCGCTGTAATTTAATGAGCGCTGATCTCACCGGCGCAAAATTCACAGGAAGCAAGCTGACAGGCGCTTTTTTCAACGGCGCGGTATTGAAAGGAGCAGATTTTTCAGGGGCGGATTTGGAGGAAACCCTTTGGGATGGGGCCAGGGCAAAGGGAGTGAATTTTTCCAAAGCAATTATAAACCGTGTCAATTTTCAAAACGCCGACCTTTCGGAGTCTAAATTTTCGCAAACCGTTTTAAGAGACACCAACCTTAAAGAAGCCAAATTGGTCAAGTCGGATTTTTCCGCGGCAACATTAATTCAAACCGATATCGAAAAGGCGGATTTGACCGAAGCAGATTTTTCCGGAGCGAACCTTACCAAGACGATTTTCCGCATGGCCCGATTGGTGAAAGCGGACTTTAAGGATAGCAATCTGTCAGAGGCGGATTGCCAGGGAGCCGATTTCCTGGAAGCCCGTTTGGTGCAGGCAAATCTTTTCAAAGCCAATCTCCCGCATGCCATCCTGACAGGCGCCAACCTGCAAAAATCCAACCTCGACGATGCTAATTTGGAGGGCGCCCTTCTAAGCGGGGCAAACCTTCGCGAGGCGTCCTTAAAGAACAGCCGGCTGGAAGACGCCGATCTGTCCCGCTGCGATCTGACCCGTGCGGATCTTTCCCGTACCCGAATTGAGGAGGGGGTGCCGGGAAGAGTGAATTTGACCCAGGCGGATTTGACCGATGCCTGCCTCGTGGATGTCGATTTGAGGAACGCGGACCTTTCCGATGCAAAACTGAATAATGCGGTTTTAACCCGTGCGCTGTTGTCCGGAGCAAAAAGCGCGGGGATGAATCTGGCGGCAGCGGATGTGACCAACGCCGAACTGCCGGAGGACTTAAAACGGTTCCCCGTTCTCGAAGCCATTGCCGAAGCATCAAAAATGGCCCGTAAGCTTTATGCCTGGTTGCTCGCCGGGATGGTTTTATCGGGGTTGACCCTGGTTGCCACAAGGGATGATGAGCTGCTGGCCAATGCCGCGGTGTCGCCCCTGCCTGTGATCCAGACCTTGATCCCCGTTGTGGGGCTTTATCTCGCAGTCCCTGCGATATTGTTGGTATTGTACCTGTACTTTCATTTACAACTTCAACACCAGTGGCGGTTGATTTCCAGGCTTCCAGGAGTGTTTCCGGATGGTACGCCTCTGGATGAAAAAATCTACCCGTGGATTCTCAACTCCTGGGTTCGTAAATTTTCATCGCCAAAACCACCGGGCACAGGCTTTTTTACCGAGAGTCAGGACAGGTTCCTAATGGAAAGAATGGTCTCTGCTCTGAAAAATTTTTTGGTGGTGACGATGGCCTGGTATTCCATCCCTCTCCTGATGATCTTTTTTTGGGGTGGTTACCTGATTCGACACGACTGGATGGGATCGCGGCTTCACATAGTGTTTTTGGTTTTATCGATCATTGCATCTCTTTCTTTTCACCTTTTGGCCAGGCACACCTTGCGGAATCAAACGTTGTCTTTACTGAAAACGGGATTTTTTTCGCTCGTCTTCGTGGTTCCTGTTTTGTTGGTAACTTCCAGCCTGACGTTTAAAGCCATTGAGGGAAATCTGGAAAACCCCGTTCTGGAAATCCGTGTGCTTCCCTGGGAAATAAAATCGGCGCAGTCGAATGTCCTTTTTGAAATTCCGCTTGAAGATAAAATAAGACGGGCCCTGGATCCCTGGATGAAGGCCGACATTTCCGGAAAAGCAGTTTCCAGCTGGCCTGATAACTACGATCCGCAAGATTCCAAACAAATCCGCTGGGTCCGGGGCGCCCGTCTCAATGGCGCCAATCTAAATTATGCCAATGCCTCGGAAGCGTTTCTAACCAAAGCCCAACTCAAGGGAGCGTCTTTGGTGGGGATCAATCTTTACCAGGCGGAGCTTCGAAATGCGATGTTGCAAAAAGCAGATCTCCGAGGCGCCGATTTGAGGTTTGCCGACCTGTCAAATGCCGATCTTTCAAATGCCGATCTGTCAAACGCCGACCTTCGCGAGGCGAACCTTGTGATGGCCAACCTTTCGGGGGCAAAACTCACAGGGACGGACTTGACCAATGCCGATATCTCCAACAGCATTTTTTACGATGTGGAAGGCTTGACCGCCGGGCAGGTCCAGCTTTCCATCCATTCGAGGGAGGGCCATTTTGAAAGCGACCTGCAGAAAGATCTCAAAATTTTTGACCCCGGTTCAAACTGAGACGAAATTAAAATCGGAATTCTTCAGCGGTTTAGATTTCGATGTATAACCCGTCTTCCTTCTCCTGGACCTTGTAGGTGGGTAGGACCGAACTGCGGTCGAATTTGCAATATCCCTTTTGGATGTTCCATAGGCATTCCTGGTTTGAGCAGATGGCAAACTTGCCGCGCAAAACCCCATGGCCCAGGCTTCCGGCACACTTGGTGCACTTATCCGTGATTACAAAATACTTCCCTTCCGCTTTAAACAGGGCAAGATCGTATTTAAATAAAGTGTAAGGGTGCTCCAGATGAATGGTTTTTCCACTTTCATCTTCGGGAGCCTCTGAATAGTCGGAAATTTTTACTAAAGACATTTTTATGGTTCATCTTTGGGAAGATAGGGACCGAATCGCTCCCGGTAGTATTTCTCCAAATCCCAGCGAAACCGGCCTTTCAGATGAGGAAGCATTTCGGCGGCCTCATGGTCGAACTTGACGTATTCAACAGACTTTTTTTCAAGATCCTCCGGCCTTGTTATCTTGGGGTCCAGGTAGGAATCTCCCATGGCCGACCCGGCGACAATCAAACCTTGTCCCATTTTTATCCATTTTCCTAAAAGCAATCTTTCTTCCTCAGATCCTTTTTCTACTGCCATGATTTAACTTGCTGCTCCTTAAAAATTAAATTTCGAATGTTGGCCAGAGGCAAAACGGGCAGGCCGAATTCATTATTCCGAAGAATCGAACGCCTGCTGAGAATCAGGAATTCAAAAAAATTTCCCAATAATTAGGCTGGGTTGTTGAAATTTGATCCTTCGATAAGGTAGCATAGTTCGCAATCCGTTTTCAATTATGACTCTCTGAACTCCTGATATTAGGAATAGATAAGGAAAAACCATGTCATCCGAACCTTCATCCACCAAAAATGCCGAAGAATGGTTTCAAGAAGGATTGGCCGCCGGCCGCTTAAGCGATCACGCCGCCGCCTTGGAAGCATATAAACAAGCGGTCAAAATCGATCCGGACCATTTCATGGCACAGTTTAATTTGGGCATCCGATATGGCAAACTGCGCATGAATCTGGATGCCGCCAAATGCTTCCGTGAAGCCTTGCGTCTGAAGCCCGAATCCCCGATGGTCCATTACAGTCTGGCCGTAGTCAGCAACCTGATTGGCGAAACCGATGAAGCCTTTCAGCATTATAAGGAAGCCATCCGAATCAACCCCGAATTTGGCAAGGCGCACAGCAACCTGGCGATGCTGTACTATTCGATCAAGAGGGGCCGTGATACGATCCATCACTTGCTAAAGGCGCGGGAAATGTTTCAGAAAACCGGCGACGAGTTCATGGCTAAAAATGCCATCGACCTTCTTAGAGAATGTTGCAAGGAATTCAAACTGACGGAAGAAGAGTGCAAGAACCTCTGATTTTTCCTCCCGCAAAAAGGGGTCACGGTTGATGGACTACGACGTGGTGGTGATTGGGGGTGGCTCTGCGGGTTATGCGGCGGCCCGGACCGCTCAGGAATCCGGAGCAAACGTAGCAATTGTGGACCATGGGCCGCTGGGCGGATTGTGTATTCTAAGAGGATGCATGCCCACCAAAACCATCCTCCGATCCTCCGATGTGATGTCCCTCTTCGGGCGTGCCAAAGAATTTGGGATCAAGCCCGTCCAGGCCATGGCTGACCTTGGTGCCATTAACGACCGCAAAAGCCGGATCATAGCTGATTTTGCCCGGTACCGCGCCGAACAATTGCAGGATCCAAAGTTTACCCTGATTGAAGAAGCCGCCTCATTCATTTCTCCCCACGAAGTGCAGGCAGGAACAAGCACCCTTCGCGCAAAAAACTTCATCATTGCGACCGGTTCCAAGATCGCCCAATTTCCCATTCCCGGTCTGGAAGAAGCGGGGTATGTCACCAGCGACGATGTGCTGGAAATGCGTGAAGCGCCGAAATCCATGATCGTGCTTGGCGCCGGACCCGTAGCCGTCGAACTCGCCCAGTTTTTTTCCCGCATCGGCGTCAAAGTCGACTTGATCCAGCGCAGTCATCACATATTGTCCAGCGGCGACGAAGATCTAGCCCGTCCCGTGGAAGGCCGGCTCCGCGAAGAAGGGATGCAAATTTATACTGGAACCAGGCTTCTGGATGTTTCCAGAAATGGAGAAGAGCGTATCGTTAAATTTGTGCACCAAGGCAAGGAGAAAAGCGTTCGGGCCGAGCAAATTTTACAGGCCCTGGGCCGCCTCCCCAACATGGAGGGGCTTAATTTGCAAGCCGCCGGGGTGGAAATCGGAAAAAAAGGCATTGCAGTGAACGCCGAGATGCGTACCAATCAACCGCATATTTTTGCCGTTGGCGATGTCAACGGACTGCATGAGATCGTTCACATCGCCATCGAACAGGGCGAAATCGCGGCGCATAACGCCGTTCAACCCGACGAACCGCGGCGCATGGACGACAGGCTGAAAGCCAATGTCGTGTTCACGGACCCCGCTGTGGCCGGCGTGGGCCTCACCGAAAAAGAATGCAAGGCGCAGGAAACCCCTTATCTTGTAGCTTCGTATCCATTCGACGATCATGGAAAATCCATCTGCATGGGCGAAACCCACGGCCATGTGAAACTATTATGTGATCCCTCAACGGGTGAGCTCATTGGCGCCCATATCGTCGGACCCGAAGCTGGAGAATTGATCCACCAACTCATCACCCTCATGCACTATCACGGAACCGTTCACGACCTTATGAAAATCCCTCACTATCATCCCACCCTCTCTGAAATCATCACCTACCCCGCCGAAGAACTCATTGACCAATTGAGTGAATAGCATAAATATCCTGATTTTCCAGATCAATCAACGGGGGATCAGTTTTTTGACGAAAAGCAGTTTGAAGTTTATCGTGAATTGGGGTATCAGATTGCTCAACAGATGATTACTTCAGAACAAGTTTTGAACAATGAATTGACTCGCAAAATGTTTGAGGTTTGAATTAACCTATGTCCCCAATTTTGCTGGAAGCTGAGATGTTCACATCCCTTCCAGTTTTTCGGCGAGGCGGTCCATTTCTTCCTGAGTGTTGAGCTCGGTGGCGCACAGAAGCAGGCTGTTTTCAAGCTCGGGGTAGTAGGTGGCAAGCGGAACTCCGGCGAGAATGTTTGCCTCCTGCATCAGGGAGTCGCGCATCTCTTCGGCGGGTTTGGGGCATTCGAGGACGAATTCGTTGAAGGTGTCGGCATCAAAGCGGATGCTGAACCCTTTGATCTTTCGCAAGCGGTTTTTCAGATAATCGGCTTTTCTCACATTTAACAGGGCCACCTCTCGTAACCCCTGTTTGCCCATGGTGGCGAGATAAACGGTCGCGGCCAGGGCGCACAACCCCTGGTTGGTGCAGATGTTGGAGGTCGCCCGCTCTCTTCGAATATGCTGTTCCCGGGTGGATAGGGTGAGAACGTAAGACCGACGGCCTTCCCGGTCGATGGTTTCCCCGACCAGGCGGCCTGGGGTTTGCCGCAGAAACTTGTCCTGAGTGGCGAAAAACCCGACATAGGGCCCGCCATAGGATAGGGACAGCCCAAAGGATTGACCTTCTCCGACGACAATATCGGCGCCCCGCTCTCCCGGTGGTTTTAAAATACCCAGCGAAAGCGCCTCTGCGACCACCACGATCAGAAGAACTCCACGGTCTGCCAGTTGTTTTTTCAACCCCGCGTACTGTTCGATGACACCGAAAAAATTCGGGCTCTGCAAAACCACTGCTGAGGTTTGTTCGTTCAATCGGTTCGCTATGGAATCCACATCGGTTTTTCCGTTGGCCGCAAAGGGGATTTCGATGAGTTCGATTGCGTTGCTTTGTGTATAGGTTTCGACCACTTGCCGGTATTCGGGATGTACGGTACGGGAAATCAGAATTTCATTTTTGTCATTGATCCGGTTTGCCATGACCACGGCCTCAGCGAGGGCGGACGCTCCGTCGTACATGGAGGCGTTGGCGATCTCCATGCCGGTGAGCATGGAGATCAGGGTTTGGAATTCAAAAATGGCCTGCAGGGTTCCCTGGCTCACTTCGGGTTGATAGGGGGTGTAGCTGGTGGCAAACTCTCCCCGCGAAATCAAATGGTCGATCAACGCGGGACTGAAGTGGCGGTAGGCTCCTGCTCCCAGGAAAAGAGACATGTCCTGGGCATTGGCGTTGCGATTTTGCATTCGGCCCAGAAAAGCCGTCAATTCCGCTTCTGCCAGACTGCCGGGTAAACCGAGCGGCTGTTCCCCGAGACGCAACGGTTCAGGAATGCTTTCAAAAAGTTCTTCTACATTCTTCACGCCGATTCTGGCGAGCATTTCCTGAATGTCTTTTTCTGTATGAGGAATGTACCGCATCGAGTGGAGAACCTTTTGGCGTTATCAGTCTAAATGGTGGAAAATTTAACCTTCACACGCTGTTACCCTGAGCGCCACTCTGCGAGTGTTCCGAGGAAGAGGGGGACAAACCTTTTTTGCGGCTCGCGAGTGAAGCTTACCCCCCTGGGGCATGAAGGCAGCGGATAGGATATCACAAGTTTCTGTCGTGAATTCGCTCTTCGCGGAGGAGGTGGCGTCACTGCTCTTTTTCGCATTGTTCTATATATTGCTCGGGCGACAGAAGGCTGTCAATTTCTTTGGGATCGGAAAGCTCGATTTCTATCATCCACCCTTTGCCATAGGAGTCGCTGTTGACCAGTTCCGGTTGGGATTCCAGGTCTGGGTTGGCGGCGGTCACTTTGCCACTGACCGGGGCATAGAGGTCGGAAACGGTTTTGACCGATTCCACGACTCCGAAGGTGCTTTCCTTGCTAACTTGAGAATCGGGTTTCGGCAATTCTACAAACACAACGTCTCCCAGCTGATCCTGGGCAAATTGGGTGATGCCGATCACCCCTTTATTGCCATTGATGCGGATCCATTCGTGTTCAATTGTGTAACGAAGATCTTTTGGGACCTCCATGTCTCCTCCATGAAATAAAATTAAGTGAGTTTGGGTCTCTAAAAATAGTTAAGAATGGCGATTATTTTTTTACCCCGGTGGGTACAAAAGGCGGTTTGACGATTTCCGCAGGCACTTTCTGGTTTCTGATCCCGACGCTCACACGCGACCCCACGGTCGCGCGCTCCGTAGATAAATAGCACAATCCGATCCCTACATTCAAGGAAGGAGAAAATGTTCCACTGGTCAGCTCGCCCACGACCTCATCCTCTGAATACACCGGGTAATGCGGTCTGGGGACGCCTCTGTCCAATAACTTGATTCCTGCCAGCTTCCTTGTCAAACCGGTTTCCTTTTGATTTTTAAGACGTTCCCTGCCGACAAAATCTTCTTTGTCAAGTTTGACCACCCATCCCAGACCGGCTTCCAGAGGAGAAGTATCTGAGGTGATGTCATTTCCGTAGAGCGCATACCCCATCTCCAGGCGCAAGGTATCGCGGGCCGCAAGGCCGATGGGCTGAATATCGAAGGATTTCCCCGCATCGAGAATCATTTGAAACAACGATTCTGCCTGATTGAAGGAGAGATATATTTCGAAACCGTCTTCTCCCGTGTAACCGGTGCGTGAAATTAAACAATCATTATGGTGGATTTTTACTTTTTTAAAGTGGTAATATTCCACATCACTCAGGGGCGCGTCGCATAATTTTTGCAACAACGGCTCGGCATCTTTTCCTTGAATGGCCAGTTGCGCGATTTCAGAACTGATGTCGCGGACCTCGACGTTGTAGGGCGCGGCAATTTTTTGCACCCATTGGAAATCCTTCTCAGAGTTTCCGGCATTGACGCACAGGAAATAGTGGTCTTCTGAATATCGGTGGACCAAAAGGTCGTCCACGATGCCGCCATTCTCATAGCACATGACGGTGTAGAGGATAGAGTGGTCCGACATTTTTTCAATATCGTTGGTGATCAGTTTTTGCAGTAGTTTTTTGGATTCTTTTCCCCGGATGTCAATTTCCCCCATATGACTGACGTCGAAGATACCGACCCCGTTACGAACGCATAGGTGTTCCTGAATGACACCTGCATACTGGATGGGCATGTGCCAGCCGGCAAAAGGCGCCAGTTTTGCCCCTAATTTCTTGTGGGTTTCAAAAAGGGGTGTGGTTTTCAGGGCTGTGGAAGGTTCTTGAGACATGAATGGGGAATCTGTTATCTTGGAATATAGCGTAGGTTTGGTATAACCAATTTTCCCTGAGAGTTCAAGGAAAGAAAAAATGGTTTCCGCCTGCAAGGTGGGTTCTGGATATCCGGGGATACGATTTCCCGGTAAGAAAGGGTGGGTTCAGAAATTTCATATGAATTTGACACAGACCGGAAAAAAGTTTGATGCAATCCTGGTAGCCGGAGAAGGAGAATCGAGCTACAAGGTTTATCATCAACACAAGGCGTTTCTCAAAATAAACGATAGGTGCATCATCAACTACGTGGTGGATGCGCTGCAAAAGGTGAATTCCATAGGTGAGATTTATATTGTCGGTCTTCAAGACAGATTGAAGGAGGTCGTGAATGGCGAAGAGATGGATTTCGAATACCTCAAACCCATCCATTTTTTTCCGCAACGCAGCAACCTTTACGAAAATATCTGGCATACGTTTCTGGAAACCATTCCTGGTAGTGAAAAAGTCGAGGATTTGAAAAATTCTGCCTATGCAGACAAGGCTGTTTTGATCGTCCCCTGTGATTCCCCTTTGCTCACGTCCCATGAAGTGGAGTATTTTATCAATCACAGCGATATCGAAAATCAGGACCATGTCTTAGGACTCACTTCCCGGCAGAATCTGGAGTATTTTTATCCCAAAGACGGCAAGCCAGGGATAAAAATGTCCTATCTGCACTTGAAGGAGAACAGTTATCGGATCAACAACCTGCATTTGGTGAAACCCATCCGAATCGAAAACCGGGCTTACATTCAAAAAATGTATCAGTACCGTTATCAGAGAAATTTTAAAAATCTGGTTCTCTTTGGGTTGTCCCTGTTGGGAAAGGACAAGGCCAAACATTATCAATATTACTTTGGTCTGCAGATGTGTCTATTATTTGCCAGTCTGGGAATTGATTCCATGGTGGAAGTGTTCCGATCGCTCACTCCGAAAACGGCTTTGGAGAAAAGTATCTCCACCATTTTAAAAACCCGGTTCAAAAGCCTGGAAGTTCCCTTTCCCGGAGCGGCCCTGGATATTGATAACGATAAGGATTATGAAGCCATGAAAATGCGTTTTAATGAATGGCGGGAATATTTGAGCCATCCGGAAAATACTCTCCTTCCCTTATCCCAGTGAGAAACATTTGATAAAGTACATCTCATGTGACCGGGTTCGATAAAATTGCCATTCCCGGACTGAGCCAACCCGTGCATGTGTCCAGAATAAAAAATTTATGAATCAAGACAACCTCAGAAACTTTTCAATCATTGCCCATATTGATCATGGCAAGTCGACTCTTGCGGACAAACTGATCCTGGCTACAGGCGGCCTTCAAAAACGAGAGATGAAGGATCAGGTTCTCGATAATATGGATCTGGAGCGCGAACGAGGCATCACCATCAAGGCGCAAACCGTGTGTTTGACATATAAAAACGCCAAAGGGGAAGAATACACCTTCAACATGATCGACACCCCAGGCCATGTGGATTTTACCTATGAAGTGTCCCGGAGTCTGGCCGCCTGCGAGGGCGTTTTACTGGTGGTCGATGCCACCCAGGGAATTCAGGCCCAGACTCTGGCCAATTTAAATTTGGCCATGCAGCACGATCTTCACATCATCCCGGTCATCAATAAAATCGATCTTCCCAGCGCCGATCCGGACAACGTCAAAGAACAATTGGAGGATATTTGTCAAATTGAAGCCGACGAAGCGGTTTTGGTGAGCGCTAAAGAAGGCATTGGCATCGAAGCCCTGATGGACATGGTTGTGGCTCATATTCCTCCCCCGTCTGGCGATTTGAAAGCTCCGTTGAGAGGTCTCCTTTTCGATGCCTGGTACGATGCTTACCGAGGAGTGATTGTTCTCATAAAAGTTAAAGAAGGCGCCATTCAAGTGGGAGATGAGATCATATTGATGGCGGCAGGCGGCCGGTTTGAAGTGGAAGATCTGGGAGTGTTTGCGCCCGCGCCTCAGGGAAGAAAACAACTGCAGGCCGGGGAAGTCGGTTACATGGTGGCTAACATCAAAGCGCTTGATCAAACCAAAATTGGCGACACCGTCACTCATTTTCGCGAACCAGCGGCAGAACCTTTAGCCGGGTATAAAGAAGTCAAGCCGATGGTCTTTAGTGGGTTGTATCCGATAAGCGGTGAGCAATACGAGGTTTTGCGCGATGCCCTCAAGAAATTGCGGCTGAACGATGCTTCCTTCACCTACGAAGCGGAAACGTCCACCGCATTGGGTTTTGGTTTTCGTTGCGGGTTTCTGGGGCTACTCCACATGGAGATCGTGCGCGAACGGCTGGAGAGAGAATACAACGTAAACCTTTTAACCACAGCGCCGACCGTTGTTTATAAAATTTACACCACGGATGGTGAGGTTGTCCAGATAGACAACCCGGTCAAGTTGAATGAGTTTAGAAATATAGACCATCTCGAAGAACCCTATGTTTTGGGAACCATTATTGTCCCCGAAGAGTTTATCGGTACGATCATGTCACTCACCCGTGACCGGCGTGGGAATCAGGTGAAAATGGAATACCTGAACCCCGGCACGGTGCTGTTGCAATATGAATTGCCTTTCAACGAAATCGTTCTGGATTTTTATGACCGGTTGAAATCATCGACCAAAGGGTTTGCCTCGTTCGATTACGAATTTATAGATTTCAGAGCTTCAAATCTGGTAAAGTTGGATATTCTGCTCAACGGAGAGGTGGTCGATGCCCTTTCCATGATTGCGCATAAGGACAAGGTTTACTATCAAGGTCGCGATCTGGTGAAAAAGCTGAAAGAGCAGATTCCCCGGCAGATGTACGAAGTTGCAATTCAAGCCGCAGTGGGAAGCAAAGTCATTGCGCGAGAAACCATCAAGGCTCTCAGGAAAAATGTGCTCGCCAAATGTTACGGGGGAGACATCACCCGGAAAAGAAAACTGCTCGAGAAACAAAAAGAGGGTAAGAAGAAAATGAAATTGATCGGGAAAGTGGAAATCCCACAGGAAGCCTTTCTGGCAGTACTGAGGACCGATGGGAAATAAAACGATCGACTCCGCTTCCGATTCCGGGGTTCAGAAAAAACAAAAAGGCATCATCCGGGAATATGTCGAGGCCATTTTAATTGCGCTTCTTCTGGCTCTGTTTATCCGTACGTTTGTATTGCAGGCGTTTAAAATTCCCTCCGGTTCCATGGAACCCACCCTTTTGATCGGGGACCATATTCTGGTTTCCAAATTTGCTTATGGCATTCATATCCCCAACGAAATTCCCTTCATCAATGTAAAACTGTTTCCAGATATTATTTTATTCCCCGAGTTGCCCGAGCGAGGGGACATCATCGTCTTTAAATTTCCCAAGGATGAAAGCCGTGACTTCATAAAACGGGTGATCGGGTTGCCAGGCGACCGGCTGGAGGTCAAACAGCAAAAAGTTTTCATCAACGATAAACCCTACGAAGATCCGCATGCCTACCATAGGGAAATTCCAGGGCCGGACCCCTTGATGCCGAGGGATGATTTTGGCCCCGTCCTGATTCCAGAAGGTTATCTGTTTGTCATGGGAGACAACCGCGAAAACAGTCAGGACAGCCGCTATTGGGGGTTTTTGGATTTTAAAAAGGTGAAGGGAAAAGCTCTGGTGATCTACTGGTCCTGGAACGCTCTCGACGATTGGGTGCGATTCGATCGTTTCGGCCAGGTTTTGGAATAATTATAACTTCAACGTTCCGTGTCTAAAATCAGTTCCCCTGAAAACCTGAAAAAACTCCGCTCCCTTCTCAAAAGGTGCCAGGGGGTCATTCTTGATTTCGACGGTCTGCTCGCCGATTCCGAACCTTTTCACTACCGGGCCTACAACGACGTGTTTAAACGGTACGGCCATACCCTGGATCCAGACGAATATTGGGTGGAATGGACTTCCAAAGGCAAAGGGATTGCAGGCGAAATTGCACGGCACAATCTCAAAATGGGTGTGGACCCTAAGGAATTACGCCAACAGAAATTTGAAGTGTATTCGCGTTTTTGCAGGAATGGAGATATAAAATTATTTCCCGAGACGGTGGGGTTTGCAAAAATTTTAGCCACTTCGCATCAACTGGCCATCGCTTCCGGTTCCTGGAAAAAAGATATTTGCTCGATCCTGGAAAACGCAGGTGCTCTTCCCCTGTTTCCCGTCATTTTAGGTAAAGAGTCGGCCCCGCGTGAAAAACCACATCCCGATATATTTTTAAAAGCGGCCCAAACGCTTGGACTCCCTCCAGAGTCGTGTCTGGTTGTGGAGGATGCCCTGAAGGGCCTGGCCGCAGCTAGCCAGGCTGGAATGCCCTGCCTTATCATAAAGAACCGCCTCAATCAGAACATTGATTTCGAGGGGGCCGAATTGATATATTCCAACTTGGAAGAATTGGTTTCCCATTGTGAAGCCTTGTCCTCTCCCTCTTAAAGTCGAATAACCCCCACTAGGTTTGTCACTAAATCCGCTCAGCCCTCTGTGGGGTTTGTGCGGATATTCTCTTGCCGGTAATCCTTTCGCGTTTGAAAACATAGAAATCCCTTGAATTTCCGGGGAAAAAATAACACGGCGCCTTCCTTCGCATTTGGCAATCATTTTGCTTAAGTGTCAGCATCAAGCTCTTTGTTAAGAGTTCTATTTTTTACTTTCGGGATTGATTTGATGGTGGTCAGTGTAAGAACTTCTGATTTGAAGCCGGGTATGGTGGTCGCGCGCGATGTTAAAGATCTGCATGGCCGTCTCCTGGTTCCAGCCGGCGTGAAAGCCTCTGCCAAGCATTTGAAAGTTTTTAAAATCTGGGGCGTTCCCGAGGTTTTCATAGAAGGCAAAACAAACGCCCGTATAGAATCAGACCCTCTGGAAGTCGTCGATCCCAAAAAGAAAAAAGCGATTGAAGGAAAAGTGAAAGCTTTATTTAGCCGAAATGATCTAAAGCACCCCTTCATTCAGGAACTCGTGAGTATTTGCATCCATCGGGAATTGAAAGCGTCTTCAAAATGAGCATCAAAGGATGAAGCAAGACATCGAAAGTATTTTGAATCAATCGAACCAGGCCAGCTCGTTGCCGCCGCTGTTTAACAAAATTAATGATGCCGTTGAAGATCCGGAATGCTCGTTCATGGAAATAGCCAGGTTAATCAGCGGAGATTCCGTTCTTTCCGCGCATTTGTTGAAACTGGCGAACAGTTCTTTTTTTGGTTTTCCTTCGCAGATTGAAACCATCACCCACGCGGTAACGGTTATTGGCATGGCTCAGATTCGCGATTTAGTACTGGCCATGACCGTTACCGACCGTTTCAAAAACATATGTCCAAAATTGATCGATATGCAAGCCTTCTGGTTCCACAGTGTCGCCTGCGGACTTGCAGCAAGGGTCATCGCGACTTTTCGACATGAAGCCAATGTCGAGCGTTATTACGTACTGGGAATGTTTCACGATCTTGGGCGTCTCATTTTCCTATTGCAATTTGGCGAATCTGTCCAGGAGATCTTTGCTCAGGTGAAGGAAGCGAAAAAATCCCTGCCGCTATTGGAGCGGGACATCATCGGGTGCGATCACGCTGAATTGGGTGGCGGCCTTCTGAAAAAATGGGGGCTTCCTGAAAGCCTGAGTGAGGCGGTCTCCTTTCATAGCAGCCCCGCCCGAGCGTCTCAATATGCAATGGAAACGGCGATTCTTCATATCGCAGATATCATCGCTCATGGTTTGAGCCTGGGGTACAGCGGAAACCCGTATGTGCCGGAAATGGATCCTGTGGCCTGGGAAAAGATAGATCTTCCGGTAAGTTTATTGCCGGCGATTGTGAAACAGATTGACCGCCTGTTCCCGGACACGGCGCAAATGTTTTTGCCAGAGGAGTGATTTATGGAAACGGACCCTCAAGGAATCACGACCGAGGATCAGATGCGGCGGCGCATCGAATATCTGGAAAAACGGTCCATCCGCCAGCTGTTCGGCTTGGATTGGCTGGTTGAACTTGGAGATTTTCAACGGCAAAGCTGTTTGGATCTGGACAGCCACAGCATTCTGGAAATGGCCCGCCAGCACTTGAAGCGGTTGGCGAATTTCAAAGTCGCGGCGTTTTATTTGATGGATGAAGAAAGTTTTGACTTTGTCTTGAGCCATGTAGAGCCTGATGAGGAGACGGAACGCTTTCAGCGGGAGTTCAATTTTCAGGTAGAAAATGGGACGATTGCCTGGGCTCTGAATCAAAACCGGCCCGTGATCGTAACATCAAGGGAGTTTGACCAGAAAATAATCTTTCACACCCTGGCCACGCGAACCTCCGTTCAGGGATTGTTTGCGGGAGTGGTTTCAGGCGCCGATTCCTACGAGAATGAAGGCTCCAATTATTTGTTGACCATTTTGTTGCAACACACCGCCAACACTCTGGAAAGTTCTTCATTATATAAACGGATTTCCCAACAGAATCAAAATCTCGAACAAACGGTCCGAAACCGCACCAGGGAACTGGAGGAACAAACCGTTTTGTTGAAAGAGGAGATTGCCGAGCGCCAACGGGCCATACGCGCCTGGGAATCAAGTGAAACAAAAATGCAAACAATCGTGGACAATGTGGCGGCCGGGATCATCACCGTCGATGAAAGCGGGCGAATTAAATCCTATAACCCCATGTCTGAAAAAATATTTGGCTACAACGAGTCCGAAGCTTTGGGTCAGCCAATAAAGATGCTGATTCCGGAATGGAATAAAAAAAACGACGATGCGTTCATGCGGAACAATCTTCCCTTGAGTGGTTTTTCCGAGTTAGGTTTTGCAAGCGAGGTGGTCGGTTTGTGCAGAGACGGGTCTGAAGTTCCACTGGATCTTTCCATCAGTAAGATGTCTGTAGAGGAAAAGTGCCTGTTCACGGGGATCTTCAGGGATATTACCGAACGAAAAATCGCCGAGGCGGAAATCGTCCAGGCCAAAGTGGAAGCGGACCGGGCCAATCAGGCCAAAAGCGATTTTCTCGCCAATATGAGCCATGAAATTCGAACGCCAATGAATTCTATTATCGGCATGGCCGACCTGTTGGCGGAATCCTCTCTTTCCTCAGAGCAAAGACAATACATTCACCTTTTTCGATCTGCGGGGGAAAGTCTGTTGATGCTGATCAACGATATATTGGATCTTTCCAAAATTGAGTCCGGGGGCTTTGAACTGGAAAGCGTTCCATTTTTTATACGTGAGCTGATTGAAAAAATCATTCATATCATGAATGTTCGTGCGCAGGAAAGACGCATTTCCCTGATTTGGCAGGTGAACCCGGATGTTCCCAATTGTGTGATGGGCGATCCCTATAGACTACGTCAAATTTTGACCAATTTGATAGGAAACGCCATTAAGTTTACGGAACGTGGATCGGTTCTCGTTCATATCGAGAGTAAATCGGAAAATGAAAAGGAAGCCTCACTGAGATTTTCAGTAACGGACACCGGAATTGGAATTCCTGAGGACAAACTGGAATCAATTTTTTTAAGCTTCAGCCAGGCGGAACCGAACACAACCCGCAAATTTGGAGGGACAGGTTTGGGGCTCAGCATCACCAGGGAACTCGTGGAAAAAATGAAAGGAACCCTGGGGGTCGAAAGTCAGTTGAATCAGGGAAGTACCTTTTTCATCTCGATACAATTTGAAAAAGCGGGAAATTACGAAAAATCCGTGGCTCTGTCAAACAGCGTTAATTTTTCCGGCGGTGAGGGGACCGAACAAGTAAGTAAAACGAAATCCCAACCGACGGCAAATGGCGAGAAGGAAAAAGCATTGAAAATTCTGCTCACTGAGGATTCACCGGATAATCAATTGCTGATTCAGCTGTATCTCAAAAAAACCGGCCATGAACTGGACATTGCAGAGAACGGGGAACTTGCCGTGAATAAATTCATTTCCGGAAATTACGACTTGATTCTCATGGACATCCAAATGCCGGTCATGGATGGTTATACAGCCTCCAAAAAAATCCGTGAATGGGAAAGGGAGAACCGTCTTATAGAGGTGCCCATTCTCGCGTTGACCGCCCACGCCTTGAAGGGGGAAGAGGAACGGTGTCTGCACGCCGGTTGTTCCGGTTATATGACCAAACCGATCAAGAAAGAAAAACTGCTGAACCTTCTTGAAGGTTACGCAGAGAGAAAATCAGAAAAGCAAAAAGACAAAGTCCCGAATTAAAACCCCATTTCCTTAACATTAAAGCAGCAGGGTCAGGAGGAGGATGGGTGGTCATTTTCCAGATTCGCTTTAAAATCTGCAAATATTTTCTGGATGGGAGGGATGAGTTTTTCTTTAAGTTCTTCCGGAACCCAATTGATTTTTTCCACCGGCCAGTTTTTCATGTCCCGGATATCCAGCCCTGCTTTTTTATAGGGTGTTTGCAGAGCTTCCTCGTATCCATAAATCAAGGCATTGTGGAAAACCTTGAGATAAAGTTCCTGAATCAAAGCAGGGTCGTTGAGCCCTTTCATAAAGTGACCCATCAATTCCTGGATGATGGGTTCAGCGTGCTCGAGAAAATCTTCCGAGCAAGCGCCTTCAAGGGTCCGGTAGATGATGATGATGTCCTGTAAAAGATATTTTAGCTCCTGAGGTTCTTTGACCACCGGTCCGCGGTCAAGGTCGAAAAATTCCTTGTACTCTTTAAGAATTCTTGCCACGTCGTGGATCACAGATTCTTCCCACGGTACATGGTTCCAAACGAAAAAGGTCCGCAACCATCGGACCTGTTGCCGGGAGTCTTCCATGTGCATGGTGATGCTGGGTTTCTGGCTGTTGCTGTAAGGCAGTTTTCCGCCCCACATTTTCAGTTTTAGATCCAGATGATAGGGTTTGAAAGCGTTAATAAATCCATCGGAATAACAGCTGATCAAGCGTTCCAGGTTTTCGTGTTTATCCAACGGACTGTGTTGCGGCAGGTTGATCAGACAATAAAGGCGCCAGATTCGTCGCCTCGATTTACCATACTTGTTGGCGATGAGGTAGGTGCCTCCCCAGATTCCAGAGGTGATGGGAATTTCAAATTGATAAACTTCTTTAAGGCGGTCGGATACTCTCAGCGCGAGGTTGCCGTAAAGTTCGTTGAGATGGTACAGATTAATCAAATGGTCGTCCGTAAAAACCGGTCCGGATGACAAATCGTGCTCTGGCATTGGGTCCTGGAGGCTGAATAAATTTAATACAAAAGGAATTTGCCATTCTAACTGTCGGCAAAAAAAATTCCATCCCTGATTTAGGGATGGAATTTCAATATACGTTTCTCAGGGAATCGGATTTAGCCTGGCAGTCGCTCCTTTTCTGTGCTTAAAAAACTCAGAAAAAGTTGCTACCTGGTCCCTGTTTCTTGGACTCCGATTCGCTTATAATCTTCTTCGGTCAGCATTTTCCCGTCATTCCCTCCACTGCTGGTCACGGTACTGCTTCCAGCAGAGGCTCCGCTTCCGCCCTGTGTCGTCACACACCCGGTAAGGGCCAGGGAAAATACCAAAATCAATAATAGACTCATGGTTTTCATAGATTCTCCTTATTGTGCATTAAAAATTTTTCTAAAATATTAAACCATTTAGTAAAAAACTCAGGGGTCGGAAATCCTACCAAAGACAAAAAAACCCTCTGGATAAATTTGTTAGGGAACAATGGGATTTATTATGGACTAAAACTTGTTTAAAATCAATCATGGAAGGGAAAAAAATCACCCTGCGGAATGATTTTTGATTGGGGAATGAGCTTGAAATATCGTTTTTTTGAAGGATAAAAAGACCCGTCGAGGGTACTCTTGAAAAGAGTGGGTAGAAATGATAATTTTTTTATTGCACCATGTGAGGCAGTTTGGGCAACGCATCGCTCATTCGTCTTGTGAATGGATCAAGGTTTCGGTCCCAGGCGGGTACACGGCATTTGTCCGGCCGGCGGGGTTGTAATCAATTTGAAATTAAGGAAATAACCTTGAATCGAAGCGTTCTCTTGCTAGGGGCGGCCTTCTGGGCTGCCCTCATATCGTCGTTCCCTTCCCCTCTGGAAAGTAACTCGCGTGTTCTTCCCAAGAATCTCTGGCAGACGCTCGAGCCGGGTCTGGAATTGGGGAGTTTTGTCCCTTCCAGGAAATCGCAATTGGGGGATTCCGTTGTCCGTATTCTCCGCGTCGACCTAAAGTTTTTCGAACTGCGATTGTTAAATGCATCCGCTAAAACCCAAGGACAGCGAAAGTCGGTTAAAGAATGGGTGATTGCGAACGGCCTCGTTGCCGCGATCAACGCCAGTATGTATCAAAAGGATAATTTAACCAGCGTTTCCTATATGAAGACGGGAGATCATGTCAACAGTTCCTGGCTTTCCAAAGACCGGACCTTTCTGGCTTTTGATCCAAAAGATAAATCCCTTCCCTCAGGAAAAATCATTGATCGCGACTGTGATGATTTAGAAAAAGTCCGCCAGCAATACCGGTCGCTGATCCAGAGTATCCGCATGGTTTCGTGCAAGAGAAAAAATGTGTGGGCGCCTCAGCAAAAAAAGTGGAGCACCGCCGCCATTGGAATGGATTCCAAAGGACGCATGCTGTTCATTCACGTCCGTTCCCCTTATTCCACGCATGACTTCATCAATGTTCTTTTAGACCTTCCCATCGACCTCATGCGCGCCATGTATGTGGAAGGCGGGAAAGACGCCCAGCTATATATCAATACAGCCAAAGACGAGTTTGAATTTTTGGGCAACTATTCGACCGGCGTGGAAAATGCCGACAGCAATACATTCGCCTGGCCGGTGCCCAATGTCGTTGGAATCGCCAGGGTTCCCCGAAAAAAATGATTCCTCTATATCATAGCCCGCCAATATGAAAGTCCAGAAGAACAAACCCTTTCTTTGCAAACCCAGATTCAGAATTATGGCGGAGGATTTGATCGCCCTGGGACCGGGAAAAATCGACCTGCTGGAAGCCATTCGCCGCAAGGGGTCGATTTCCAAAGCGGCGAAGGAAATCAAACTGAGCTATCGAAGAGCCTGGGACATGGTTGACACCATGAACCGGTGTTTTAAGAAACCTCTGGTGTCCAGTTCCACAGGCGGGAAGGGCGGTGGCGGAGCTCTTTTGACGCCACTCGGGGAGCGCATGATTCACCTTTACCGGACCATGGAAACAGCCGCGGAAAAGTCCGCCCAGGCCGAATGGAAAGCCATCAAACCTTTTTTGAAGCGGCCGTCTGGTTCTTCTTAAGGCTGCAAGTGGCCACAAGCGGACATTGGGTTGAGGAAAGTTTAACAGAAGGTATCTTTTAAACCTTTACCTCATAGGTTCCACTTTTAGCTGACTTCAAACAGGTGGAGCGGACGGGGTTTTGTGACATTTCACTTACGAACAAGCCTTGCTAAGCAACCAGTTCATCAAGGTCTGGCTTCCATAGCATCGGGGCATAAATCAAAATAAAAAACGCAAAACAAAGTATCCAAAGTGTAGCGGAACCTATAATCCACCCACTGCTATAGTCCGGCGCAATCATCATGCCAAATACGCGCATAAAAGCGGCGCCCTGCATCAGGAAAAAGCTTAATTTTGTCAGATTTGTTGCGGTCTTGTCGCGTCCGGTATGGCCCAGTGTCACGCGGCACATCATCCCGAGCGTCATGGAACCAATCGCCCCCGAGGTAAAGGTATGCAATGCAATAGAGAAAGGAAGCAAGCCCAGTGCAGAGACAGTCGTGAAAAACAACCCTAGAATGACCCAGCTATAACCGGCATGAAGAATCCAGACCATTGGATCACCCAATATTCTGCGCGTATGATAACGTCGCAGGCGTAAAATATGAATGATAGCGCTTATAAAGGCAGTTCCTGCGAGTATAGCTCCCTCCAGTCCAATAAATGTCAGAATCAGGATAATCAAAGCCAGCGATAAAAGCGCCATGATATCCAGCTTTTCCTGCGGTGTCTGCTTGGCTTTCTCCCCGCGCCCATGTAAAGCCACCACCGTAAAAGCCGGAATAATTCGTCCGCCAATCAGAGAAATCATGGCGACAATAATCATCACGGCAACATAAAGTGATTTGCGTTCTTGCGTGATAAAAAAAGTCATATCACAAACCAACAAAATGCTCAGCAACACCAGGAATACGAAATTGCGTTTGCTCCATTTTTTAAGAAGCGGGATAGACAGGCTAAAGGCCAGCACGAGGATAAAAGCTCCGTCTATAACGGTAACCGCAATCTCCGGCAGGCCCAGATCAAAATTCATAACCAGGCGCCCGGCCAGCCAGAGTGCGCACAGACCCAGCAGATGAATTTTCCGCAACGGTTTACTATCTGTCCAGTTCGCCACAGCCGTCAGCAAAAATCCCGCAACAATTGCCATGGTGAAACCATAGATCATTTCATGCGCATGCCACGATACAGGATCAATCATGAATAAAGGCGGCGTGACATACCCGGCATAAAATCCGCCCCATATCAGCAAACTGATAATGCTATAGAGCGCGCCTAAAAGGAAGAAGGGGCGAAACCCGAATCCGAGAACTGGATGGTCAAATACGCCCCTGGATGGTTCTGGCATGCTGGCCTCCTGCGGTTGGGAATAAACATCAAAATAAGCGACCGCCACACCAGTAAAGGCCACTTCTTAACTATGTGTCCACATATTCCGGCGGAAGTTCATTTCGCGTTTATGGACGGTTACTATTCCCAGTGCCTAATTGTCTAAGATACTCATCCACCAGCGCCTGAACAATAGCGGCGGAATCGGAAACACACGGACATACCTTGGACTGTACAAGTTTTTCGGCACATTCACGGAGGGTTTCTTTACTATGGATATCTTTGCACGCATTCATATCCGCCTTGGCTAACGCCACAAGTTCATCCCAGGGAATGGCCTCTGAGTAGCTATCATAAAAATCTGGCGAATTCGTATTTTTTTTCATTGCGTCCTCCATATTATGTTGTGAGTTTAACAATCTTTTTCCTAATCAGCTTGCACCTTGATGGTTGTATGTCTTCAAACGAATGTGGACCAAAGGAGAGTTTAAGCTAGAGACACAAATTTTATAGATCATCAGTATTGATTTTACAAAACAAAGTTAAGCGACCGAGAATTTGAGATTATATTTTCCTCTCATCTCTAGGGTTTTCAATTTATCTGGTCTCTTTGGGTCAGTTTTTCAAGTTGCCTTCAAAAGAGTTTGATAAAGGTCTCCTTTGGGCTGCGCCGTCCACTGGTCACCTTCACTTTTCCGCGGCGATCTCAAACCCCAAAAAATCGATGGAGATGTCGTCGCCGGGAAACTGACTGTACGCATCGGTTTCATCGTGATATTTATTGAAATCAAAATGCGTGACCTTAAAGCCCGCCTGTTTCGTATCGCTGACCAAGGTTTCGCAAAAGTCCCCTTCGATCGACACCAGAGTTTCGAGATAGCCGGGAATTAGCTTTCCTTTAAAGTCCTTGTTTTTTCCTTTTTGTAAAATCCGATGTTCCAGGTCGGTGTCAAGAATTTGTAAATTGCCCCCAGGGGCAAGGCCCTTGACCGCCCATCGTAAAAACTGTTGGCGTTCGTGACGCTTCAAATGATGCAGAAATTTATTGACCCAGATTCCACCGAGTGCAGGAACCTCAGGCCCCTCAGCTCCGAAATCCACTTTAAGAATTTCGATGTTCCTTTTCTTTGCCAGGTTTTTAAAATGGGTCAAGCCTTCGACGATGAACGGCATATTGTCCGTCAAAAAAAGAGTTGGGTGATCCTCAGGCCAGAGATGGATGATATTGAACCCGGTCAATCCGGTGGCGATGTCCATCAAGGGACGCTTCAATTTTAGCGGGAGCGTGGGGAGAGCTTCGTCCCAGGGAAAATTGCCGGTTTGAAAAATGTAATAACTGTAACTTTCGCTCAACAGCCGGATGATTTCCGGATCTTCACAAAACCGGACATTTTTTTTAAGCGTTTTCGTCAACTGCAGAAACAACGCTTCCATTTTTCCATTCAACTCCGGTAGAAGGTCAAAATCGATCGACCGCTCCCTTCTCAGGTTGATGTTGATGTGGTCGAAGTTCAGAAAAACCGCCGGGCGTTCATGCTGGACGTAAATCAGATCGGCGAGATCCAGCATCAATTCCGGGTAAGCGGCGCGCAACAGTAAATTGAAACAATCCTGCGCTTCTTTTCCTTCGGGCGTTGGCAAAAATCCTAATGTTCGATTCAAGTGTGCAAAAAACTGCCGCACCCGCTCGACCAGTTCCGGTGAGCTGGAATGTTGCAAGCCTAAAAAGGCGCTTCCATGATCCGTTAGCAAAGGAAGCCGGTCCGGGGCGGTGGTGAATGCGGAGGGTGAAGCGTCATTCATAGCAACTTTCCACAGGCCCTTTCCACCGAGTCGAGGATGTTCCCATTGTCCAGGATCTTTACAATGGCTTCGATATCCGGAGACAGCTCCCTGTCTTTTTTCATATGCCTCACGTGTTTCCTGATCACCTCATAAGCCGCGAGAGTGCCCTTGCCCGGTTTCAGATTAGTGAGAAGATCCAGTCCCTGCGCCGCTAAAAGCAGTTCGATGGCGATCACATGTTTTAAATTTCCCAGAATCTCCTTCGCCTTCCGCGCAGAAATAGTCCCCATGCTCACGTGGTCTTCCTTATTGGCGGAGGTGGGAATGGAATCCACCGAAGCGGGATGCGCGAGCACCTTGTTTTCCGAAACCAGGGCCGCCGCCGTGTACTGCGCGATCATGAATCCGGAATTCAGCCCGCCCTCTTCGACAAGAAACGAGGGCAGGCCGCTGAGATTGGGATTGACCATGCGCTCGATGCGTCGCTCCGATATGCCGGCCAGTTCCGCGAGAGCAACCGCGAGATGATCCATCGCCAGAGCGATGGGTTGTCCGTGAAAATTGCCGCCCGACAGAATTTGCCCGTCTGGAAACACCAGTGGGTTTTCGGTGGCCGAATTGATTTCCGTTTCAACGGCCTGATAAGCAAATTGAATCGTGTCGCGGCTGGCGCCGTGCACCTGCGGAGAGCAGCGCAGAGAATACGCATCCTGAATACGCTTATAGTCTTTATGTGAAGTGATGATCCCGCTGGCATTAGTGATTTGCCGCATATTGGCGGCGGATTGAATCTGGCCCTTGTGAGGGCGGATGTGATGGATTCTTTTGTGTAATTGAGTGTTGGTCCCGAGCAGGACCTCGAGGCTCATGGAAGCCGCGATATCGGCGATTTTAGCCAGTTGTGTTGCCTGATGGAGCGTCCATGCGCCGATGGCGGTCATCACCTGCGTGCCGTTAATGAGTGCCAGTCCTTCGCCCTCCGCGAGGACCACCGGGGCAATTTTTGCCCGTTTTAGGGCGAGCCTGCCGGAAATCCAACGTCCCTTGGAAAGCGCCTGGCCGCGCCCGATCAGCACTAAAGACAAATGCGCCATGGGCGCTAAATCGCCGCTCGCTCCCACCGATCCCTTTTCAGGGACTCTGGGGATGATCCTGCTGTTGAACACATCGACCAGAGTTTTTAGCGTGGTCCAGCGCAACCCGGAATATCCTTTGGCTTTGCTGTTGATCATCAACGCCAGGGTCAGCCGGACGATTTCATCGGGGAGCGGATTGCCGACGCCTGCGGCGTGGCTCATCAGGATATTTTTTTGCAGTTGCTTGCCTTTGTCCCTGGAAATAAATACTTCGCTTAAGGCGCCGAACCCGGTGGTGATCCCATACACCTGTTTTTTACCGCGAATTGCATTTTCGATGGCCTCGCGCGATTTCTGCACTTTTTCCTTGCAGGATGGGGCCACCCGGATTTGTGTGGCAGGATCGGCGGCCCTGGCCAAAATTTCCAACGTCAGGCTTTCGCCATCAAGGACAAGTTTTTTCATGAGCAAAATTTATAGGAGTAAAACAACTCCCGGTTTCATTTAAGGCCAATCCCAGCCTGCCCGCCCGAGAAGATAAAACGTCAAAATAAAACAGGGTAGAAAATAGGGGACCACCGGCAAATAATCTCCACCGATAATCAGACTCAATGAGCCTATAAAACGCAGGCCGGATAAAACCGCCAGAGTTTTTATCCATGCGAGCCGTCGATCCAGAATTTGTTTGGTCAGAAATAAAATCAGAACCAGAACCAAAGGCCAGAATATCGCCTTGGGAAACTCCGGCACAAAAGGCGGCATGAAATTCCAGGCCAGGAGGACATAAACCGAACTCAATCCCAAAAATCCGTATCCTGCCACCTGATATTTTTTCTGCCGTCTGACCGTATTTAAGTTCTCTTCCGCGATTCGGTTTATTTTACAGACCCTTTCAAATCAAACGATGCCGAAGGCCTCCCCGCCTTGCAGTTTCCGTTCGGGTATGATATTCAAAACGCTACGATTTAAAGACAGCAGAATGTTTTCCAGTCCGCTGATTCCCTGAACCCGACATTTCTCACAATGCCGTTCCCACTATTCTAAGATGATTTCCGTCCAGGACCAGTTGAAAATAATACGCCGCGGAGCGACTGAAATCATTGATGAAAAAGAGCTCACGGAACAATTGGAGACATCCATTAAAACAGGCAGGTCCCTTCGAGTCAAGGCGGGCTTTGACCCCACGGCGCCCGATTTACACCTCGGGCACACGGTCTTGCTTCACAAGATGCGGCAGTTTCAGAGCCTCGGTCACGAGGTGATCTTTTTGATCGGCGATTTCACCGGCATGATCGGCGATCCGACCGGCAAGTCAGAAACTCGAAAAAGCCTCACTCCAGAAGAAGTCAAAGTCAATGCCCAGACCTATCTGGATCAGGTGTACAAGATCCTGGATGAGAAAAAAACCACCGTGGCCTACAACAGCGAATGGATGGCAAAGTTCACATCGCAGGACATGATTGGCCTCGCCGCCCGTTACACAGTCGCCCGCATGCTGGAGCGCGACGATTTTCAAAAACGCATGGCAAACAACCTGCCGATTTCCATCCATGAACTGTTTTATCCTTTGATTCAGGGATACGATTCGGTGGCGTTAAAGGCTGATGTGGAATTGGGAGGCACCGATCAAAAGTTCAACCTGCTGGTGGGACGCGACATGCAGCGGTCCTATTCAGTGGCCCCGCAAACCGTGCTCACCATGCCGCTTCTGGAAGGAACCGACGGCGTTCAGAAAATGAGCAAGAGTCTGGGAAACAGCATCGGTGTGCTGGACTCGCCGGGAGAAATGTTCGGTAAGATCATGTCGATATCCGACGATTTGATGTGGCGGTATTACGAACTGTTGAGCGATATCCCGGATGCAGAACTTGAAAAGCTTCGGGGACAAGCGAAATCCGGTGAGCTCAATCCGAAAAACGCCAAGGTGAGCCTGGCCAAAGAAATCGTGGGCCGCTATCATTCTCCAGACCTGGCGGACCACGCGGCCCATGAATTTGAAAACGTATTTAAGAAAAAGGAAGTCCCGGATGAAATTCCCGAAGCGAAAACCTGGGGCCATGAGGCACGGTGGATTTGCAAAGTCTTAGCGGAGCATTCCCTGGTGGACAGCACTTCCGCAGCTCAGAGGTTGATCAAGCAGGGAGCGGTTTCAGTGAACGGTCAAAAGATTGCCGACAAGGATCTGCAACTGGAGGGAAACCAGGAATACCTCATCAAGGTCGGCAAGAAACGATTTCTTAAAATCACCGTTAGTTGACCGGCAGGTTCGATCCTCGGGCCTCAAAATGCACCCTTCGATTCTCGCGCCAGCAGGTGACGTTGCTTGCATGGCAGAAGGGTTTTTCTTCTCCATAGCTGATCAGGTGCAACCGGCTTTCCGGGATGCCCTGCGTCATCAAAAAAGTTTTGACCGCCTGTGCGCGGCGCTCTCCAAGAGCCAGATTGTAGTTGTTGGTTCCGCGTTCATCGCAATGGCCTTCGATCTGGATTTCAACATTTGGATGGTTTTGCAAATACTCGACGTTGGCCATTAAAGTTTGCTGGGAGATTTCATCCAGCCCATATTGATCGAACTTGAAATGAACATCCGACAATTCCTGTGTCGGCGAAAAAGCCAGCAACTGTGGATCTTCCACGGTCCCCTCTTCAATCAGATCCGCTTCCAAATCCGCGAAGGGTTCCTCGATAGCCGGGGATTCAATGATGTGCTCCACCGGAATTTCATTGACTACAGGTTGGTCATAGGCAGGCGCATTTTGCAACGAAGCTACATTTTCCAGAGGAGGAGACACGATTTCCACGGGTTTATAGCGAACCTTGGTTCCCAGCGAAATAGCGTCATCGCCCGAAATCACGATGGCAGTGGACGTTTCCTTTTGAGTCTCCAACACTTGTACTTCAGCGACCACATGGGGAATCATGGGAATCACCTTGTTAGGATGCAATTGATACCATTCTTTTTCCTTTTGGGTTGGAGTGACGTAAACTTCAAAGCGGTCACCTGGCATTACTTTATCATTGCTCCCGCGGTCGATATAAACGATCTCGTTCAGAGCGGTTATATAATGTTCCCGTTTAAAAGCGATCACGTAGGCTTCCAGGTTTTCTTCGCCTTTAGCTTCCGGAAGGCGGGGAGGGTGATCCAGTTTTTCAAAAGGGTTGACAAAATCGCCGTTCTTGATGGGATCGTAGGATTCCTTAACAATCGCTTTCGACGACCCATTAGTGGACTCCAGGATTTCCAGGGTGCCAAGCGGATGCACCAGATGCCCCATTCTTTTCCCTGCGCGGGTAAAAAAAGTGGGATGGGGCTCTCCCAGAGGCCTCTCATAATCGGGAATGCCTTCGCGTTTGTTTCCTTTGAGAACAGGATGCATAATGGGCCTGACCTTGGAAAAGATGGTGAACACATTGCCCTGGGTCACCCCTTGTTCCGATCCAATATCGAGATAAACAATTTCACCGATACCAAACGAATGGTGTTCGCCCAGATTTTTTATGATGGTGCCCATCGGAACGGTTTCCGGAAGGATAAAGCCCGCTTGCTTGAGTTTGTTTGCGGTGAACTGCAGCCGGCTTTCCTGGTCATCCACAGGTCCACCCTCCAGTACCTGTACGCGGCCAGGGGAAAGTTGAGCGATTTCAATGGGGTCAAAAGAGGAGTCGATAAAAGTCGCATGAGCCTGATCGGGATGAGCGCCTTTCGGCATTGCTATTTTTTCAAAAGAAGTTCCCTTTCGAGCTTCCAAAGACCATGCGGGGGTTCCGTTATTCAAGACAAAACCACAAAAAACCAGTAACCCAAAAAGAAACAAAGATTTCTTTTCAATGATCTGCTGACAGGTGCTTGGAAACCTTGATACGAATGCTTTTTTAAACAAGCTTGGCTTTGAATCCCTCATACTACCCCCAAAATGATTAAGGCATTAATTCTAAGTATTTTACACCAGAATTGTCTTTTTTTATAACGAAATTTAGCCGATGGACAGAGACTTTTGGCCCCACCTCGAAAATACTCTAAAAATGGACACATTTTTTCACAGTGACAATTTTGAGCGAACTCCGGCATGGCAGAAAATATTGCGAAATCCCACTTGACAAGAACCAGGGTGGGTGGAATAATCCCGATAGGAATTTCCCTTATAGGAAGGCTCGTGGGCTCGATAATAATCCATTGAAATTCAATGGTTTTCCACTTTAAAATTAGAGAAGAGATGTTATGAAGCGAACGTATCAACCGAAAAACATTCGCAGGAAGCGGACGCACGGGTTCAGGAAGAGGAACTCCACCGTGGGGGGACGGAAAGTATTGGCCAACCGAAGGAGAAAGGGGCGGAAAAGATTAGCCGTCTAGCCGATGGGCCATTATTCTTTTCACAAAACCGAAAGATTGGCCAAACGGCACCAGTTTGAAAGGGTGATGTCCAAGGGCCGCAAACAGCGGGTCGGGACGTATTGCACCCTTTTTATTTTTCCCAACGAGTTGGACAAAAAAAGACTTGGTATTATCGCCTCCCGGAAAATTGGCAATGCCGTTGCCCGCAATCGGGCGAAGCGAAAAATTCGAGAAGCGTTTCGCCGTATAAAAGACAACATTTCTCCGGCGTTGGATGTCGTGATCATTTCTGGAAAGGATTTAATCTCCCTTCCTGTCCATGTTCTTGAAAAAAAGATATCCAAACCTCTTTTAACCCAGCGATAGTTTTTGCAGTCCTTTCCCGCCTCGTTGATAAACCCGAGAGTGTTGATGATAAACTGGCTTCTTATCAGGACCATTAGGATCTATCAAAAATGCCTGTCCCCATTTTTGATTCCTTCCTGCAGATTCTATCCGACCTGCTCAGAATATTCGGCGCAGGCGTTGGACCGGTTTCCCATTTATAAGGCATTGGGCCGAATCGTGGTTCGCTTACTTAAATGTCATCCCTATCATGAAGGGGGGAAGGACCCTCTGAAATGACAGACCCAAAATTCGGAGATTGATCTTTGGAGAATAGAGTATTACTGGCTTTCGTGTTGTCCCTGGTGGTTTTCGTGGGCTGGGGTTATTTCCTCGCCGTGGTCAAGGGACCGCCTCCTGAAGGAGTTCCTCAAAAACAGGCCGGGAAAGTTCAACCGGCGCCGCCTAGCGCTCTACCGCCGGCAGGAACGACGGTTCCGTCCGCACCTGCCCCAGGTGGAACAGCATCAGGTGCGACTCCGCCGATGCCTGGAAACGTTCAGTTTCCCGGCACGGAAGTCATTGTGAAAGTTCACAACGGCCGGGCCGATATGGAGTTTTCCAATCGCGGCGGAACGCTTAGAAAATTTCTTTTGCCGGAATACCACAGTGATCAGGGCGAGATCGTCAATCTCGTGGATCACGAAGGCGGAGACAAATGGCCGCTTTCCCTGGAATCGTCCGACCCTGGAATTTCAAATATTCTGCAAAACGCCTTTTATGAAGTTTCACCTCAATCGCTGGTGCTGACAGAGTCCAATCCGACTGGAAAACTGACGTTTCGTCTCAAGCACGAATCCGGACTGGAAGTGACCCGTGTGCTCACCTTTCAGCACAAAAGTTTCCTGATTGAAATGCAGACCCAGATCAGCGCCGCTCCGTTCGCCAGTCAAAATCTGCAATACAGCGTGTTGTGGGGACCGTCGATGGGAGGCAAAGTTCAATCTCAGACCGACTATTTCGTTTTTTCCGGCCCCACCACCTTCGCGAATAACGAACGTATAGAAACACCTGCCGACGAATTTGCCGATGTTGTCCGTTACCGGGGGGATGTGAAATGGACAGCGTTTCAGAATAAATATTTCGGCGCCGCCCTCGTCCCACTGAGCGGCACCAAATCCTCACTGGTAAAAAAAGAAGGGGATCGTCTTTATGTCGGGCTGGATTTTGAATCCGTGCAATCCGCGGTTTCATCTTCCCATCTTTTGTACGCCGGCACCAAGCAACTGCAGGTCCTCGAAGACTCCGGTTACAAATTATTCCGGTTGATGGATTATGGATGGTTTGGCAATAAATTTGCCTTTCTGGTCAAACCCCTGCTCAAGACGCTCGAGTATTTTCATGGCATCACCGGCAACTATGGGTGGTCCATCATTTTCCTGACCTTCATCATCAAGCTTTTATTCTTTCCCTTGACCCACAAAAGCTTCAAGTCGATGAAGGGAATGCAGAAGGTTCAGCCCTACATCAAGTTGATACAGGAACGCAACAAGGGCGACCGGCAGAAAATAAACGAAGAGATGCTGGAGTTGTATAAAAAGCATAAGGTGAATCCTTTGGGAGGCTGTCTTCCCATGCTCTTGCAGATTCCGGTCTTCATCGCTCTTTATCATGCCTTGTTTTTTTCCATCGAATTGCGTGGCGCTCCTTTCATGGGATGGATCCAGGATCTTTCCGTGCAGGATCCGTATTATGTGACTCCGGTGTTGATGGGCGTCACCATGTTTTTACAGCAAAGGCTTTCACCCGCGGTCGGCGATCCGGTGCAACAGAAAATCATGATGTTTCTGCCAATCGTTTTTACCTTCCTGTTCATGTCCTTTCCTGCCGGCCTGGTGATTTACTGGACCGTAAACAACATTTTGACGATTTCCCAGCAATATTATATCTATAAGATCGCCAAAGACTGACCAGCGTGACGCTGGCCCCAGTGCTAACGTGCGACGGGTTTATGTCCGACTATATTCTGCATAGCGCTGAATTTTCATCCGGGTATTTTGTACGAGGCCCGTGGACAAGTTCGTCCTCCGCGGAGGAGTCATGAGCGACACCATCGCATCCATCGCCACCCCGGCAGGTGAGGGGGGCATCAGCGTCATCCGCATCAGCGGACCCCAATCCTTGTCGATTGCCTCCAGCCTTTTTCATTCCTCGGCTGACCTTGAGCATTGCGTTGCGCAAAAAGTTTATTTCGGCAGAATGGTTGACCCGCAGTCAAAGGCGAGTGTGGATGAAGTCTTGCTGACTTATTTTAAAGCGCCGAAAAGTTATACCGCGGAAGATGTCATCGAGATCAGCATGCATGGCGGACTTTTTGTCACCGCAAAAATTCTGCAACTGATACTCGATCAAGGCGCGCGTTTAGCGGAACCAGGGGAGTTCACCCGCCGCGCTTTTTTAAATGGCAAAATCGATCTTTCGCAGGCAGAAGCGGTTAAAGATGTGATCCACGCTTCGTCAGAAAGAGCGTTACAGTCGGCGGTCTCACATCTCCAGGGGCAGCTTTCCAAAAAGTTGAATGCCTGGTACGACGGATTGCTCGCAGTACTCGCCCAGTTGGAAGCTTCCATCGACTTTTCAGAGGAAGGACTGAGGTTTCAAAAAAGAGAAGAAACCCTGGCGGATGTTCGGCGCATACAAACGGAGCTTATAGCGCTGATTCAAACCTTCAGGCAGGGCAAAATTTATAGGGAAGGCGCCCAGGTGGCGTTGATGGGAAAGCCCAACGTAGGGAAATCCAGCCTGCTCAACGCTCTTCTTAAAGAAGACCGGGCCATCGTGACCGCTTTGCCTGGAACCACGAGAGATACCTTAGAGGAAAGGCTGCGGATTCGCGACATTCACGTCAATTTCATCGACGCGGCGGGAATACGTGAAAACCCGGAAATTATTGAAAAAGAAGGTATCACAAGGGCAAGGCAGGCTCTTAAGCGGGCCGATCTGGCGCTTGTGATCTTTGACGGTTCCGAACCGCTCGACGCAAACGATGACCTTCTGATGCAAGAGGTTTTGGAAAAGCCGAAATTGCTCCTCTTCAACAAAAGCGATCTTCCCCAACGGTTGGATGAAGCCGGTTTACGATCCCGGTTTCCCGATGAAGAACCTCTCAAAATTTCTGCCAAGACCGAAGCTGGAATATCCGAACTTTGTGACGCCATATATGGATTTGTGATCGGCGATGGTTCACTTCAGGAAAATTTAGTCATCACACGCGAAAGGCATCGGCAAAATTTAGTGGCGGCAAACGGTGCGTTGCAAAAATCATGTGAATCTTTCGAGCAAAATTTATCGGAAGAATTTATTGCGGTGGATATCAGTTTTGCGATGGATCGTATCGCATCGATTTTAGGAAAAACATTTGAAGATGATTTGTTGGATCAAATTTTTGGCGAGTTTTGTATCGGTAAATAATATTTTGTAGTTTTTTAAAGGAGAAAGATAAAATTTTTTTTTGTATGTGATCGTGCGTTGAAAGTCTGGAAAATCATGAATAGTTAAACTTAGGTTCAAGTTGAAAAAAAACTGCGCGTGTTTGTAAAAAAATTGACGGTGTTTTTTTTGACAATCATTAGGTTCTGACTATAATAATTTTAATTATATGAATAAGCTACGCACAGGCCCCTTCCAAATTGTAGGCGAAAGCAAACCCATCCGAGAAGTCTTTGAAGTGATCGAAAAGGCGGCTCCCGCAGCAAGCACAGTCATGATTTTTGGCGAGAGCGGGACGGGCAAGGAAATGGTTGCACGCGCCTTGCATGCCAACAGCCAGCGTGCAGACAAGCCTTTCGTTGCCGTCAACTGCGCCGCCATTCCCCACGAACTTTTAGAGAGCGAACTGTTCGGTTACGAAAAGGGAGCCTTCACCGGAGCCGCCAACGTCCGCATTGGCCGTATGGAGCTGGCAAATGAAGGCACCATTTTTCTCGATGAGATCGGCGACATGCCGTTGACCCTGCAGGTAAAACTATTAAGAGTGTTGTCGGAACGCGAGATCGATCGCATCGGTGGCTCCAAATCGATCAGCATCGACGTTCGGGTCATCGCGGCAACGCACCGGAATTTAGAGCAGTCGGTGCAGAGCGGAAAATTCCGCGAGGATCTTTATTACCGTCTCAACATCATTCCGGTCGTCATCCCTCCCCTTAGAGAAAGAAGATCGGACATCCCGCTTCTCGTCACCTACTTTCTGGACCAGTTCAATAGAATCCAGGGTGGTTTTGAAAAAAGCGTCAGCCAGGAAGCGATGGAGATTCTGATGAACTATGAATGGCCGGGGAATATTCGCGAGCTTGCGAACTTCATCGAGAGAATGGTGGTTCTCAGTCCGGGGGCCGTGATCACGCCGCGCGATTTACCGGAAAAAGTGCTGGGCGAGACTCCCAGAGAAAAGTGGGCGCCGCTTGCGGAACCCGACTTAGATGAAAACCCTGCACAGGCTCTGCAAAATTCATTGCGGAAAACTTATTCCATGAGTCTTCCCGATGAGGGGATGAATCTGAAAAGCGCGGTCGAAGATTTTGAAAGAGGCCTGATCATGGAAGCGCTGGAAAAAACCGACTGGGTGAAAAACAAAGCCGCCGGTCTTCTCGGATTGAACCGGACCACGCTCGTCGAGAAACTAAAGAAAATGAATATCCGGCGGGAAGCGGTAACCTGATTCCTCGCCTGACCCGCCAACGGGACCCAAGTTCCCCTCCTAACTCGTACAATTTGTTCCAGACGGATAAAAAACCAAAGGCAGGAGCGTCGGCTTAAATTAGCAGGCACTCATGAGAACTTAATCAGTGGTGGGATTTTTCTAGCTCTGTGCCACCCGGTTATTCGATCCGGGCTTCGGCCAATTCTTTGCCGATTCGGATCGCTTCTTTGACAAAATTCTGAAACGACAGATCGGTGTCCTTGTGCTGAGTTTGTTTTACAATTTTTTCGCCATTGGCATCGATCACCATGTCGAGCACGTTCACCCCTGGGGTCACATGGTGCTTTCTGATCTCAATTTTAACCGTATTGACTTCCATTGAATCTTCTCCAGATAAATTCCCATAGTTATGAAAGTGTCATTTAATATCATTTCAGGAACTGGGGGTCAAGAACCAATCGAGGAGGCAGACAGGAGAAAACCTAAAGGACGTTCTGGGAACTCAGTACCGTGGATTAGACGCTCAAATTGAGGAGACGGCCGGTGGCCTGCTCATTTTGCTTGAGCGAGGTGGCCAGGGTCTTGATTGAGGTTTGAAATAAAGAAAGCCCGCGCCGTAAATTGGAAACTTCCTGGGCCAGATCTGTATCCGCCAGCGCCGATTCGGACCGGGTGAGATTTTCAACTTGCGTGCCCAGCCCGTTGGCGGTGGTGACCAAACGGTTGCCGACGGCTCCCACCTGTCCTCGGCTGGAGGTCAGGCTTGCCGCAGCCTGATCCAGATCACCCAGAGCCTGTCTGGCGCCATTCGCGGTGGATATGTCGGTATTGCTGATTCCCAGGGACTGAGTATCAGTGGCTTCGATGACATTCATGCTGATCCGGTTTTCGGGACCGCTTCCGGTTCCGGCCTGAATTTCGATGGGGGTTGAAGATTGAGCGCTGAGAGAGCCGTCCAGAAGTTTTTGTCCGTTGAATTCGCTGGAACTGGCAATTCGATCGATTTCGCTTTTTATCTGGGTGAATTCCGCATTCAGGGTTTGTCTTTCGGTATCGCCCAGTGTTCCGTTTGCGGCCTGCAAAGCCAGTTCCCGGCCCCGGGTGGTGAGTTCCGAAATGGTGTTCAGACCGCCTTCGGCAGAGCGGATAAAATTTGCTCCGGATTCGACGTTGCGCACCGCCTGCCCCAGGGCCCGGATATCAGACTGTAATTGTGCGGAAATGGCGCTTGCGGCCGCATCTTCTCCGGCCCGGTTCAGGCGTCGGCCTGAAGCGATTTTTTCCAGGGAGCTTCCCAGCCCCGATTTATTTTGCTGGGTGATATTGAGAAGCCGGTTGATGCTGTTTGAATGGGTCGGTCCGATCATTTTCTGAATCTCGACATACCAAAAGATCAATAAATAGAAGGAATTACCAGCTTAGAAACAATTATCCAGGTTGTCAATCGCTGTTCACTGGAGGCGCGGTTATTCAAACTTTATTGCAGGTTGCAATGGTTTGAGACTATGATTAGAATGTGCGTCTTTAAAGGGTCCGATAACGCTCGCATGGGGGAGGTCTGAATGAAAATAGTCGTGAACGGTGTCGAAAACACGCTTTCTTTCACGGGTGAAACCCTGGGAGAAGTTTTGGACCATATCCTCGCCAAAAAACCTTCCAAAGGAAATTATTTCAGTAAAATTCGTTTGAACGATAAAGACGTTCCCTTTGACTCAGAAACCATCCGTGAGACTCCGGTTTCCCAAATTGAGACGCTGGAAACCGAAATCTCTTCTTTAGATGAAATCCTGAAAAAAAATATCACCAACGCCCAGGATTACCTCCAAAAATTGATTCCGGGAATTCAAAAGGCTGCAGACCTTTTCCGTTCCGGAAGCGAGCAGGAAGCCAACAAATTCTTTCTGAACATCATCGATGGAATGGACTGGTTTTCTCAAGTCACAGGCTCCATCGCCCAGGCTGTAGGTTTAAAGGCCGAAACAGCCCTGTGGGGAGGGAAAAGCTTCCCGGCCCTGCAAGAAAATCTGGTTGAATGGACCCAGCAGATGGTGGAGGCAAATAAAAACAAAGATTGGGTGCTTCTCGCGGATTTACTGGAATACGAAATCCTGCCTTTTTACCGCGAATGGGAAGAGCACCTTCCCAAAATCCTCTCGGATAGAACCAAAAAATCACATTAATTTACCCGAAACACCAAAATATGAAAGGGCCGGTTTTTTAAGGGTTTTCCCCTGATTTTCCAGCAATTCCCCATAAGCCATTGATTTTTTTGAAAAAAATCCTAATCCGGGGCTAAAGTTTTAAGGAAATTATCCGATACAATAGGTGTAAACCTGCGACCAACTTTAGGGAAGGAGTATGAAAGCTCGTTGGGGTGTGGTTTTCCGAAATTCAATAAAAATTGCCAATAACAACCCTAATGAGCTTAGCGGGTTAAATGCATAAAACTTTAATGGCGATTTGTTAAATGTTTTAAAAGTTTTTAGGTGTGATTAACTTTTTGGAGGAAAGGATAATGGCACAGGTAAGCGATGCGGCGGCAAGCCCTCTGAATTCTTTGGGTCCTTTACAGGCCGAGGGAGCGGGGCAAAAAAACAAGCCAGCCCGTGATGCGGGCGAGGGGGTGGAAGATGAGAAAAATAATGGTGTTGAAACGAAGGACCCCGGAAAAAACACCCGTGATGTCCGCCCAAACGAAGACCAGGTTCGACTCAGCCGGGAAGCCCGGGACCAGAACAGGGAGTCCCGCGCCGATGAAGGCAGCAGAAATGAAAACAATCTTCGTCCGCAGAGAGAGCGGATTGACAATGAACGCGGTGCGGCTCAAAAATTTAGAGACCTTGAAGATACCAACGCCCGAGGTGTCCGTGGGTTGGACGAAGCCGCCCCTCCGGTTGAATCTGAAAATCCCGGAAACAATCGAACCCAGGAAATAGGTGAAGCTCGTGCCCAGATCCGTGAGGCCGAAGAACCCCGCACGAATTTGGAACAACACGCCGCAGACAGCAAAAATGCGGAAGTTCAGTTGCGGGAATTTCAGACTAAAGATGAGATTCGCGTAGAGCCGAAGATCGTGTCCGAAGCGGTCGAGGAAATTGAAGGCCAGCGGGCAAAAGCCGAAGCGGCGAAAGAGCCTGCGCTGGAACCGCCGTCCCAAAGAATCGACCCGAATGACCCCGCGTTGCAGTCTGAAAGATCAGCGGCGATTAAGGAGCAGAACGATCCCGAAGGAAGTAGGAAGGACCCCCCGAATCCGGTCAGTGTTCAAACCGAAACGGGGCAGAATGTCGATGATTTGATTTAAATTACCACGCCCGCCAGCATCACGCTGATCGGGCCGCTCTCAGGGTAACATGTCTTAGAGGAGACAGCTGATACACTTCAAACCCAACGGAAAGGTTGGGATGAGGGAAAACCTTCTACTTGAATTGGAATGGTTGGCAGCCCCCAATTCTAACAGGAAGGTTCGGTTTCAGCCACGTTTAGCCTGAAAGGAGCCTGCCGAATTCCGGCAGGGCTTCAACAAGTTGTTGGAAACCACAGCCGAACTGTATGCACGCGACACCGGCGAGGCGGGCGTTTTTTTTTAACTGCCTGACAAAAAACCCTTGCCAGATATTCTTATCGGCTTTTGATCTTCGGCACTTGAACTGTTTCCCGAGAGCTTGCATGTATTAAGGATCTGACGATGCAGGTTACGGGAAGTCAAAATTCCTCCTTTCTCTATTTTTCTCCGACATCAGGGAGAAAAGCGTCCCCTTCGCTTGCAGAACCCCAGGTAAAGATTGCTCTGAGCGAAACGCCCCGTTCAAACAGGCGGGATATCCTGTTCGATTCCTTCAAACGGTCTCAAGGGGGGATCAATTCCCTGCAAGCCACCGGTCCGCTCGCCCTGTTTCGGACACAGGATGCCGTTAAATTTCTCTCCGTGAACGTTGACTCTCAGCGTTTTCCAGTTGCCGATGATTTGAGCAAAACCCCGCGGTTTAGCGAATTGCAAATCGACCGGCTGGGCGACCTCAAGAACTCACTGCAAACCCTGCAAAGCCGGGTTTCCAGATTACAGAATGAAGACGCCTTGAACTTTCGCGGCGCAAAGTCTACAAAGCCCGATGTCATCCAGGTGGAAGCGGGTAAAAACAGTCCCGTAACCGATTTTTCAGTCCGGGCTGACCGATTGGCCCAGGAAGACGTCCGGGTGTCAGACGAGCAATCCACTCCTCTGGGGTCGCTGGGTCTTTCAGGGAGTTTCTTTATCAATGGAATCAAGGTAACGGTCCAGGATTCGGATTCGGTTTTTGAGATCAGAAATAAAATCAACTTTGGCGAGGATCAGAATCGCAACGGAATATTAGACGGGCCGGAAGATTTAAACGGCAACAATCTCCTGGAGTCCTACAGCGTCGCCGCTACGGAGTTCGGACCGGGGGTGTTTGTCAATGAAGATCTGGATGGCGACGGAGCTTTAGACCCCGCAGAAGACAGCAACAACAACAAGCGTCTGGATGGTGGTATCACAGAAACCAGGGCGGTCGCCAGCGTTCAGGACAACCGGCTGGTGTTCACCAGTTTGACGGGAAGCGACACGCGAATCGACTTGCGCGACGACGACAATGTTCTTCTCGCCCTTGGGTTTTTTGAACGCGATAGAAAAGGAAATCCCATATTAAAAGAACGGCAGTTCGATTCCGGAAACCCGCCGGTGAATTTGAACAAGAACCCCGAAAGTGCACAAATCGAGGTTGATGGAGAAACCGTCACCAACCCCACCAACAGCTTTCAAAACGTTGCTGAAGACACGACCCTGACCGTCAAACAGATTTCCCAGCGTAAGGCTAAGATCAGCCTTTTAATCGACGCCTCGCAAGTGGTTTCACAAATTCAATCCCTGTTTGAGCAGTTCAATGCCGCCGCCATCACTTTGAATACGGTTCTGGGGCAATCCGCCGCCTTCGGCCAGGACCAGGACATTCAAAAAATCCGCGAGGGTCTCACAGGCGGGCCGCAGGAAAAAACCAAAGAGTTGAGCCAAAGAAACGATAACCTCGAAGCGACGCTAGGGTCCAGGGAAAACCAGAAGCTGCTGGGCATCGACGTTAAAAATACCGGGAAAAACCGGGTGCAGGACGAGTCCATATTATCTGCTGTTCGCTCTGTAAAAAGTGGAGAGAATCCTTCCTTCAATGGAGCGGGAGGAAACCGGGTCCAGCGGTTGACGGCGATCGGCATCAAGACCCAGGAAGATGACACGTTTGTGGTCGACGTTAAGAAACTGGACCGGGCGTTGAACATCAATTCAGAAGAAGTGTTGGACTTGTTAAACAATCCGGAAAACGGTATTCTCCCCCTACTCGATAAACAATTGAACCGCATTCTCGATTCCGGGTTGGGAGATATCGACCTCAAGCGGCAGGAGATTTCATTACGCGCAAGCAATCCTGATCCCGCTCGCGGAAAATTGCGTCAATTCGAGGAAAGCTCTAACTTAAAACGCACCCTTCAAAATCTAATTGCGGTGGCTTGACGATGAAACGAAACGATCCGGCAGTATCGGTTTTAAAGTTTTTACAGGAAGAGAAAAAGCATTACGACGAACTTTTGCAGTTGGTTAAAGAGCAGGTGGCAGTGATCGAGAAGGAGGACGAAACCCGTTTGCAGGCGATCGTTGAAGAAAAAGACGGGTTGCTCAAGGCCACTCGGGGAAACGAAAGCGCGATCGAACAGGTAATCACCGGGCTTTCCGAAGAAGCGTTGACGAACGTCGAACAAGCGGCGGGAGACTTGAGAAAAGAAGTGGAGGGCGTTTTACAACAAATCATTGAGCTCGAAAACTTCTGTCAGGTGGAATTAAAAGCCAGGAAGTTTCTGGCTCAGGACAAGATCCTCGATCTCAAAGAAAGAAAAACCCTTTTGAAAGGATACAAAACATCGCAACGCATCAAACCGAAGATTTCAAAAAATGTTTAACCTTTAAAAGAAAATATCATGGATTTTTCAATCGTCCGCAGCACACAAATTTCCAAGGTGTACCAGAATCAGGACCGGATCGCTGAATTGAACCAGAAGTTTAAGTTCAATAGCGTTCAGGGCCAGATCGACCGGGTGAGCATTTCTACGGCTGCCCGGAAAATGCTTCTGGAAGACCAGGAAACTCAAACGACACAGGCGCCTCAAAAACCAGCTGAGGGTTAAAAAACCCGGACTTCCGGCGGGAACACCCCCCAAAGCCCTTGACATCGCCTGGTATTCTCCCAAGAATGGGCCGGATCTAATTTCAGGCCTTCGCTCACCCTTTGTCGAAAAAGAAAAACTTATGATTTGCATACCCATTGTCGGTCCTTCGATGGAGAAGGCCTTGAAGGACATTTCCGCTGCCAAGAACATCGCCGATATCATTGAACTGCGCCTCGACCTGATTTCCCGGTTCGATTTATCACAACTCACGCAAGCGACTACGCTTCCCGTGATTGTCACCAACCGCACCAAGCTGGAAGGCGGCCAGTTCAAGGGCACGGAGGAGGAGCGAGTGGATATCCTCAAGCAGGCGATTGCGGCAGGTGCGGACTACATCGACATCGAAACCTCAACACCGAAGGAGTTACTGCAATCCGTTTTGGCAAATAAAGGAAAGACACGCGCTATTCTTTCGTACCATAACTTCAGCAACACCCTGGAAGATCTCGAACCGCTGTACGAAATCATGTGCGACCTGCCGGGAGATATTTTAAAAATCGTGACCTACGCCCAGGATATCAACGACAATCTGAAGATGTTTCAATTGCTCAAACGGGCGAAGCAAGAGAACCGCAAACTGATCGCCCTTTGTATGGGAGACAATGGCGAGATCAGCCGCGTTCTCTCTCCGCTTTTCGGAGGGTTTTTGACCTTTGGCGCATTGGCGACCGGTAAGGAAAGCGCGCCGGGACAGATCCTGGCAAGTACTTTGAAAAACGTTTATCGCGCCGACCGCCAGAGAGAAAATTTCAGAATTTACGGAGTCATCGGCAACCCGGTTGCAAAAAGCATGGGCTATCTGATTCACAACCGCGCGTTTCAGGAAATCGGGTCGAACGATATCTACGTGTCCTTTCTCGTGAAGAACGTCGAGAAATTTTTCAACGAGTTCAAAGCATTTTTTTCCGGCCTCAGCGTCACCATGCCCTGCAAGGAAAGCGTCATGCCTCTGCTTGATGAGGTCGATGAGACGGCAAAAAAAATAGGCGCCGTGAACACGGTGGTGAAAGAAAATAACGGTTGGAAAGGCTATAACACCGATTGCACAGGCGCCGTTCAAGCGTTGGAGGCGCATCTGGATTTAAAAAATAAAAATGTTTTGATCATCGGTTCCGGCGGGACGGCAAAAGCCATCGGCTACGGCGTGGTCGAAAAAGGGGCCCATCTCACGGTCACCTACAACCGGAATAAGGAGCGCGGCGTCAAACTGGCAGAGGAGCTGGGTTGCCGACTGGCCGGCATCCGCGATATCGGCGACCACGATTTCGATGTGTTGATCAACTGCTCTCCTGTGGGAATGAGTCCCAACGTCGATAAAACGCCTTTTTCCAACCGCTATTTGAAAAAGGAAATGCTGGTGTTCGATTCCGTGTACAACCCGCCGGAAACCCGTCTCATCAAAGAAGCTAAAAAGGCAGGATGCAGGGTCATCTCCGGTGTGGAGTTATTCATTAATCAGGCGGTGGGCCAGTTCGAAATGTGGGCCGGAAAAAAAGCGCCTGCCCAGGCTATGCGCGATGTGCTGATGGAGAAGATTGAGGAACAACCAGAAGGGTAAGGATGTTTTTCAAGGCGAAGCACTATTTAGGCCAAATTTCTTGGGTCCGGCCAGGAATAAAGAGTAGTCAATTAGTTTAACAAGCTTCGTTAAAACCCCATTTTTCATATAAATTTTCTAATATCCCAAAAGTAAACAACATGGGTTTTCAGGAAAGATTGATATTTGGTGATTTTGGGGACTTTTTTTGCTAACATTCTAGCTTGAGTTTTGATTGCTTATTTCAAAATTCAAATGTCAAAACCCTTCCTACCTTTTTTATTCTTATGACATCATTTGAAAGATTTCCCAATGCTCCCATCCGAGAAGCAATTATAGACATCAAGGTTGAACTTCCCCAAGAAATCATTCTCGACGACCTCGAAAAATTTGGAAATGACATTAAGTCCCGCTATCCTGAAAAAAAGAAAAGATTGTCCTGGATCGGGGAGGTAGAGTTTAAAGCGGACCATCCCCCACAAATTAAAAAGCCGGCTGGTGGCCAGGATGGTTTTCTTTTTAGTTCAGAAAAAGAACAAAAAATTGTACAAGCTCGCTTGGATGGTTTTACCTTCAACAAGTTAAAGCCCTATGATCATTGGGAAACTTTTCGAGATGAAGGAAAAAATTTATGGGAATACTATAAAAGACTTGCTAAGCCAAAAAAGGTTACAAGGTTGGCCTTGCGATATATAAACTCAATTGAAATTCCATTAGTAGAGCCAAAAATTACTCTTAAAGAGCATATTTTAACTTATCCCGAATTTCCTGATGAATCCCCGTATAAACTTACTAACTTTCTTGTTCGACTGGAAGTGAGTGATCCCAATTCGGAGGCACGAGCAAATATTAGTCAATCCATTGAACCTGTGTCTACTGAAACCAACGTGTTGCCAATTATATTTGACATTGATTGTTATCGACTCGTAGATATTGATCCAGAAAGTAATGAAGTTTGGGAAGTATTTGAAGAGTTAAGAAACTTTAAAAATGGAATTTTCTTTGGAAGCATAACTAAAAAAACAACGGAGCTCTTTCGATGATTGTTGATTCACAGTTTTTAAAGGAAAGACAATTAGCAAGCAGTGATTGGTCTGAGAACTTCAATCCTAAAAAAGGGACATTATATATACAAAACAAAGTTGATATTGGAGAAAGCTCAGCAGCATTTCATTTGGCTTTCACAATTTTTAAAGCGTGGTTAGAATATTCTTCTCCTATTTCAACGGAGAAAAAAAATCTTGAGAAATATTTTTTCTTTCTTGCCTCAAAATGGAGGGCAGATATGGCCTTCCAATCTTCTATTACAAAAATTGTTGAGCATCCAGCCTATAAGGAAATTATTGACCTTGGATGTGATGTTGTTCCTCTATTGCTTAAAGAACTAAAAGAGAGACCCGATCATTGGTTTGTTGCCTTAAAAAGAATTACTGGGAAAAATCCTGTTAGTGCTGATCAGCGAGGTAATTTTGATCAAATGGCACAGGCATGGCTTAAATGGGGCGAGGACAATGGAATTCACATATGAGCATAAATTATCCACCAAATTACATAAGGAAATTAGAAAAAGAATTTCCAAGGCTTACGAATGGTAACTATACAATCACCAGCCATAGGACAAAGGATTATAATTGCATAGCATGGTCTTTTGAAGAAATAACTCGATGGTGGTGGCCAGACAAATACGAACAATATTATTGGCCGGAAAATGTCCCTAGAGTAGAGACTTTGGAATCTTTTATCCGTGCTTATCAAGATATTGGTTATTATCCCTGTTTTAACGATAATTTTGAGAGAGATTTTCAAAAGGTGGCTATTTTTGTGGATAGCAACGGAGCCCCTACCCATGCTGCAAGACAATTATCCAATGGAAAATGGACTAGTAAACTTGGGGATGAGGTAGATATCGAACACGAACTAGAAGGTGTAGCGGGACAAAAATCCCCTTACGGAAACGTTGCGCAAATTCTAAAAAGACCTACAACCCAATAAATTTCTTTCACCCTCCCGCCCGGTACCTCGGGACCGAGGGGTCGACCACCTGCGACCAGCCGTCGATGCCGCCGATCAGGTTGTGCACGTTTTTGAATCCCGACTCCATGAGTATGACCGCTCCCCGGTAAGACCGTTCACCTATGTGGCAGTACACCACGATGTTCTCCTCGTAGAGCAGTTCCTGCACCCGGTCCGCCAGTTCGCCTAAGGGAATGTGTTCCGAACCGGGAATGGCCGCCAGCGAATGTTCCCAGGCCTCCCGGACATCCACCAGGCAAATGTCCTCCCCGTCGTCCATGCGTTTCTTTAAAACCAGGGGCTGAATTTCCAGCACTTTTGGATTTGCCATGATTGAAAAACGGCCTCTTATCGGAGGTGATTATTTAATTGTCAACAATACCACACAGGTGTTTCAAACATTAGTACCCCGTTTCCCGATGCCTGTATAGAACCTGAAATTTCCTTTTCGGCCACAACCCTGAAATCACAGTGGTTGTGCGGAACAGAAGCCCGGTTGCCTTTACAGGCATCAATCTTGCTCAAGTATTAAAATACCTAACGTCATTGTAGTGCGGGGAAGCCTGAATCCAGGTTTTCCATCCACACAAAGCACTCATGGCGATTCGTCTCCTCTCGAATCGCCATGAGCCAGCCTTCTTTTTTATTTGAATCCGATCATCGGCCAGTAAACGACCAGCAGGAAAAGATAACAGCCCATGCCCATCAGGCTGAGCAGGCTTCCGGCCTTGATCATTTCCCCCAGGGAAATGTATCTCGAAGAATAAGCGAGAGCCGAGGCCGGTGTTGCAATCGGCAGACTGAACGCAAAATTACTCGGCAAAATAACCGTCAGGGTCGCCAGCACCGGACTGATCCCGTAAGCCTCGCACATGCTGATGGCAGGTGGTAGAAGGATGGCAATCACCGCGGAGTTGCTCATAAACGTGGTGAACAGCAAAGAAAGAATGGCGATGGAGATCAAGAACAGAGTTCCCGATTGCACCGTTCCTTCGAAAATGGATTGTGACAACCATAAAGCCGCTCCTGAAGTGGCCATGACCTCGCCCAGGCAAATAGCGCCGCCATACATCAAAATGATGGCCCAGTTGATATGCGGTTCCACCATTTTCCAGTTGATGAGGTTGAGCGAGAATAACAGCACCAAAGAGAGGATGGCGATGTTGGCGATTCCAAGAGAGTCTCCGTAACCGAACCATGCGAACAGGGTAGCGGCCATTACCAGGCCGATGCCTTTTTCCTGAAACGTCATGCGCCCTAGAGTTTGGTGTTTTTTCGCCAGAGCTTCCTGAGCCGGTTTGATGTCGTCAAGGTCTGGGGGAAACATCGTCAGTAAAACCACCCAGCCGCAGGCGAAAAGCAGCAGAACCAGAGGAAAGCTCCATTGGGTGTATTCCAGGATGCCGATGGTGCTTTGTCCCTGCGTCGTTTTTTCCAGGATTTCCACGGCGAGGGGAACCCGTCCTCCGCCCAGCACCGTCATGGCTCCGCCGATAATGCATCCCCAGGCCATGGCAAAAAACAGAGCCTTGGCGAACACCGATCTTCCCCGTGGAAGATTCAGGGATTGAACGATTTCCATCAGGATGGGAAATAACATCGTTGCCACCGCGTGTTCGGACATGAAGCAGGAACTGAGAGCGCCAAAGAAATAAATAGAGGTGATCAGTTTTTTAGGTGTGTTTCCGAAATGTTCCATCACCCACATGGAAAGCCGGACGCTCAACCCCGACCCGACCATTGCCGCCGATAAAATGAAAACTCCGAGGATGAAGAAAACCGCCCGGTTGCCAAAAAATGAATACACATGCGAGGCATCCATGATTCCAAGAAGCGGGATCAAGGCGATCGCCAGCAGGCTGGTGACCGATAGCGGGATGAGATTGGTGGACCAGAGGCTCACGCACAGAAAAAACACGCAAAGCACCTTATACCCCTCAGGAGAAAGGTTTTCCGGTCCCTTCCCGTTGAGCAGGATCAGGAAAATCGCGAAAATCAATGCCAGCAGAATGGGGCGACGCATTCTATCGACGATGACGATCCACAGAGGTCTGCGGTCGACGATGATCTGAGAATTTTCTTCCGGTTCCTGCATTCGAGTTCGATTCTATTTTCAGGATAAAATTTAAGAGTTCGGCCAGGCCCCTTGGAAGATGTTATTACGCCTTATAACACAATCTCTTCCAGATAGTGCGTTACCCTACAATATACAGGAAATTCCTGCAAACAAATAACAAGGGGTGGCTTAGAGCCGGAGGGGAACGGTTTCGAAGAACGAAAGGGCTATTAAAAAAGGAGGATGGATTTGGTTAATTTCCGTACCAGCCTAGGGCTGGATCAAATGTTAACGTGCGATGGACTTTCTGCCGACACATCCAAGTTTCGACTTAGGGGTTCGAACTATTTCGCCGAACCTCCACCAGCCTGCACATGGCTCTGGTCACGCTTTGCGCCTTATGACATACACTCGGCCTTATGATGTTCTACAGTTTTCTACTCCGGAGGAATGCAAGACTTCCTGTCTCTCCTAAGGAATTGAAAGAAAGAGGGGTAAAAGCAAATCGACGTGTTGAAGGTTGTTTTCAAGTCTTGGTCTGGTAAACTTTGTTTCAAGGCAATGATCTGGCCTCCTTCCTTAATAAGTGGCACCCCAAATTAGAGCAGGTCAAGGATTTGGTGAAATTTTACATAAGGATTTTCAATGAGTGAAACCCTTTTTAAACAAGTTAATTATAATCTTGGCAATTTGATAGAGTATATCGCACTTGGAGAAATTGGCCTTCCAGACCTTCAACGCCCCTTCGTTTGGAAAAACGCCAAAGTTCGAGATTTGTTTGACTCTATCTATCATGGATTTCCAGTTGGCTATTTTCTATTTTGGCAGAATGCCTTGGCGGATGGCATCAAACCTATAGGAACTGATCAAAAACAAAAGGTTTCCAAATTGCTTATAGTAGATGGCCAACAGCGACTGACCGGGCTGTATGCGGTCATTAAAGGGGTGCCGGTTGTAAGAGAAAACTATAAAAAAGAAGTAATTGAAATAGCCTTCAACCCCCTTCTAGAGAAGTTTGAGGTGGCCGATGCCGCAATACGAAAAGACAGATCCTATATCTCCTCCATTTCAAAAATATGGGGCGATAATACAAATATTTTTGCTCTTGTCCGCCAATACCTTGAAAATTTAAAAGCATCACGGGAAATTGAAGCAGAGGAAGAAGAAAGGATACAAAAATCCTTTTCAAAGCTTATTAATATCTTGAGTTTTCCATTTACAGCTCTGGAGTTGTCAGGTAATACCAATGAAGAGCAAGCTCAGGAAGTCTTTGTTCGAATAAATAGTAAGGGTAAGCCACTAAATCAAGCGGATTTCATACTCACTTTGATGTCTGTTTTCTGGGACGAAGGCAGAAAACAGTTGGAAAAGTTTTGCCAAGAAACCAGAATGCCTTCCACCGGACACGCTTCTCCTTTCAACTATTTTATAGAACCCGATCCAAACCAACTATTAAGAGTGGCGGTTGGTTTGGGTTTTAAAAGAGCCCGGTTGAAATATGTTTATTCCATCTTGCGAGGAAAGGATTTGCAGACAGAAACATTTAGCGAGGAAATACGAATTCAACAATTCGAAGTGCTAAAGAAGGCTCAAGAACAAGTTTTGAATCTTCAATATTGGCATGATTTTATGAAAGTTTTAATTCAAGCAGGATATCGAAATGGCCGAATGATAAGTTCGGAAAACAATTTGCTGTTTTGTTACACCTTATATTTGAAGGGCCGCATTGAATATAAGGTGGAAGAATTTGATCTTCGCCAGGTTTTGGCTAGATGGTTTTTTATGTCGAGTATGACAGGTCGATACACAAGCTCCCCAGAATCCACGATGGAATCAGATTTAGCTAGATTCAGAGACGTTAAAACCCCGGAAGAGTTTCTAGAAACACTGAAGCAAATTTGCGATGAGACCCTAACAAGGGATTTCTGGGAAATTACTCTTCCCAATGAATTGGCGACCTCCTCTCCTCTGAGTCCCTCGCTTTTTGCCTATTTCGCCTCCTTGAATCTCTTGGAAGCCAAGGTATTGTTTTCCAATTTGAAAGTTTCGGAGTTATGTGATCCGACAATCAAAGGGAAAAAGTCCTCATTAGAACGGCATCATTTGTTTCCTAAAGCCTATTTAAAGTCTTTAGGAATTTCGGACACTAGGGATATTAATCAAATTGCAAACTATGCTTTAGTGGAATGGGGGGATAATGTAAATATCTCAGATCAAATTCCCGCACAGTATTTCCCCAATTTAAAAGAACGATTTTCCTTAAAGAAATTGGAGCGTATGTGTTATTGGCATGCACTTCCAGATGACTGGGAAAACCTGGAATACCGCCAATTTCTAATTCAGCGTAGAGAATTAATGGCTAAAGTGATTAGTGATGGTTATCACAAACTATGCTCTGGAAAGAAAGAGGATAAGTTTGAGGCTTCAAATATTTCTATTGAAGAGTTGGTGTCTGGCGGGGAGACTACAGATGTGGAGTTTAAATCCACCTTGCGGACCAATTTGCATACGGGAGAGAAAGACCCCAGGATGGAATATGATTGCCTAAGAACCATTGCGGGACTTTTAAACCGTCAGGGAGGTAAACTAATTATAGGGGTGGCTGATGACGGTGATCCTGTGGGGATTGAGATAGATGGTTTTCTCAATGAGGATAAGATCTATCTTCATTTGGTGAATATTATTAAAGAGCGATTGGGTTCCCAATTTATGCTTTATATCCATCCCAGATTTGACGATTATCAAGAGGTACGAGTCTTGACTGTGGAATGTTGGCCTTCCAAATCTCCGGTATTTCTTAAAGATGGGAAGGATGAGCGTTTTTATATCAGAACCGGTGCGTCAACCTCCGAACTTACAGGAGGTAAAATGCAAGAATATATTAATCAAAAATTTAAATGACCTATTCAGAGATAAACAAAAAACTGTAAATACATAAGAAGATACAGAGCAACCACTGATTTTTATTCAGTAGGTTTTTTGTTATTCAACTGTGAAAAGGCAGTTAAAAATCCCCCTCAAGAGGTCGGAGGTTCGATCTCCCGAGCCCCTCCAGCCTAGGGCTGGATCAAAGGTTAACGTGCGATGGGTTTATGACTGCAGGAGGTTTTCCGGGGCGCGTGAGCGAAGCTAGCCTTGCTCCACTTTTCCTCCCCGCGTTGCGGGGTCCACCTGGGAGATGGTCCACAAATCACAGGACCCACAGATGTCCCGGTAGTTTTCCCTGAAATCGTTGAATCCGTCGCTTTGCCAGATATCGTCAAGGTTCTGGTCGAGCATGTTGCCCATTTTTGCTTCCGGCAAAAGACAGCAGGGGGTGACGTTTCCTTCCCGGCTGATATAGGCATTGTCAAAAGTTTTCAGGCAATACTTCCCGGATCGGTGCAGTTTTTTGCGCAACAGCTGATAGGCGAATCTCGTGATGCCCTTGGAAACCGAATACTGAATCCAGTCCAGTTGCACGCCTAAAGAACGGGCGATACGATTGGCGTTTTGAAAAATGCGCTCCTCCTCCTGAAGGTTCGGGCGTTTCAGGCTGGGGGCGTATTTTCGATCCAGACGGCCGACATTCACCACTTCACAGCCGATTTTTCCCGCATATCGGATCACATCGTAAAGATCATTTTCGCAGTCCGCATGTAAGGTCGATTGCAGGCGGAGCGACAGAGATCCTTTTTTCCGCATTCGGGCCAGGGTTTCGATATTCTGGTAGACCCCGTTGTTGTTGTGACCTTCCTCGGCGCTGGTGCTTCCCTCCACTCGGTCTATTGAAAACGTCAGAGTGTTCAGGCCGGATTGCAGAATGCGCTCTATGATTGACGGTCTGGTGAACAAGCCGTTGGAGGTGATCATGACCTTGTGCCCCCGGTCCTTGCAATGGGCGATCATGTCGAAAATTTGGGGATGCAGAAAAGGTTCGCCCCAGCCGGTCAGAGTGACGTCCTCTTTGACGAGCAGTTGGCCGACCACCGCCACGAATTTGTCCCAGTCCATATGCTCCAGTTCGATTTCCAGGTCTTCCCTGGGGCACATGGAGCAGTCCATATTGCAACGGTTGGTTACCTCGATCTGGATATGGCGGGGTTTCCGGGGGATCTTGTAAATCAACCGGTTAAATGTGTCGAGGGCTAGATGGAGCATGCGGTGAAAGTCATTGGATCAGGTTTTCAGGCTTGTCAAAAGAACCGTTCGTCGTTGATCGGGCTAAATAGGGAATATTTTTGTCAAATTTTGTTCGTACCAGCTGGATTAAATGGTATTTTATATACTTAACGGATGCAGATGAGAAAAACTGAAGCTTTTGCCCGATGGAATGGCCGGGTGATATGAAGTCCTTATTTTTGAATCCTTTAAAATGAATACGATGCGTTGCGCCCATAGAGTTCGGGCGCACTTTAAGGAGACGTCTTAATGGCAATGACCGTAACAGAAAAAATACTTGCCGCCCACGCGGGAAAAGAATCGGTAAAACCCGGTGACAACATTTGGGTGGATGTCGATGTTCTGATGACCCACGACGTTTGCGGTCCAGGGACGATAGGCATTTTTAAAAAGGAATTCGGCGAAAACTCCAAGGTCTGGGATCGTGAAAAAGTGGTCATCATTCCCGACCATTATATTTTCACCTCCGATAAGCACGCCAACCGCAATATCGATATCCTGCGCGAGTTCGTCAAAGAGCAGGACCTTCCGTACTATTATGATGTGGGCACCGAAAATTATAAAGGCGTGTGTCACATTGCCCTGGCCCAGGAGGGGCACAACCGCCCAGGCGAGGTATTATTCGGAACCGATTCACACACCTGCACCTCAGGCGCGTTCGGTATGTTTTCCACCGGCATCGGCAATACGGATGCCGCGTTTATTCTGGGAACGGGAAAACTTTGGGTCAAAGTTCCGGAAACCATGCGCTTTGAGTTCACCGGCACCTTTCCGCCTTACATCATGGCCAAGGATATTCTTCTTCAGGTGATTGGCGATATCGGCGTCGATGGCGCCACTTACCGCACCATGGAATGGGCGGGAGACGCCGTCTACAAATTTTCGATGGAAGAGCGAATGACCCTTTGCAACATGGCCATCGAAGCGGGTGGAAAAAATGCCGTGATCGAGGCCGATGACGTGACTCTGGAATATGTGAAGAAGAGGACCGACAAGCCTTACAAAATTTATCATTCTGACCCGGATGCCAGGTATTATTTCAAGAAAACCTACAACGCCAGTGAGATGGAGCCCATTGTGGCGAAACCTCATTCGCCGGACAACAAAGCCCTGGTCAGCGAATGCAAAGACGTTAAGCTCGATCGATCCTATATAGGGTCCTGCACCGGTGGTAAGCTGACCGACTTTGTCGCCGCCGCCCAACTGCTAAAAGGCAAAAAAGTGGCGATTGAAACCTTCATTGTTCCCGCAACAAAGGAAGTAGAAAAGGAACTTCATACAGAAACTCTGGACGGGGAAACCCTGATGGACATTTTTAAAAATGCCGGAGCCAATGTGGGAGACCCTTCCTGCGCGGCCTGTCTGGGAGGCCCGAAAGACACGTTTGGCCGGGCCAATGCCGAGGAAGTGGTGGTTTCCACCACCAACCGTAATTTTCCAGGCCGGATGGGGTCGAAACAGTCGCAGGTTTATCTTGCTTCCCCCTACACAGCGGCGGCGTCGGCTTTGACGGGAAGGATCACCGACCCGAGGGAATTTATCCACAATTGAAACGGATTTGAGACATATTTATGGAACACATGATTGAAGGCAAAGCCTATGTTCTGGGGAATGATATCGACACAGACCAGATCATCCCTGCTGAGCATCTGGTTTACAGTCTGACCGAGCCGGAAGAAAGAAAGAACTATGGGAAATTTGCACTGTCAGGCGTTCCGCAGGAAGATGCGGGCCTTCCCAGTGGAAAACAACCGTTTGTGAAAGAAGGCGAGTTTCAATCTGAGTATGCGATTCTCATTGGCGGCAAAAACTTTGGCTGCGGTTCCTCCAGGGAACACGCACCGGCGTGTCTTGAGATCGCAGGGATTCACGCCGTGGTGGCGGAGTCCTTCGCGCGGATCTTTTACCGCAACTCCGTGGACGGTGGTTTTTTCATTCCGTTTGAATCTGAAGTGCGTCTGGTGGAGGAAATAAAAACCGGAGACAGGTTATCGATCGATGTGGATGCGGGAACCCTGACCAACACCACCTCCAACAAGGTGTATCGGTTGAAATCCCTGGGAGAGGTCATCGACATCATCCGGGCGGGCAATATCTTTGAATACGCTAAAAAAGCAGGACTGATTCCCAGTTAAACTATTTAAAAGCAGGGTGATTTTTTTTAAAGAAGTAAAAATGATGATTAGAAAAGCAATGATCCTCTTTTGGATCTTTTTTTCTTTTGCCTCCTGGATTGGTATGGCTGCGGCTGAGGAAAACAAGGGGTCCGATCCGTCAGATATGGTCCTGATTCCTGCGGGGACATTCACGATGGGGAGCACGGAAGCCGATATAAAATGGGCCGCCGTTAAATTTTTTTCCGAAACCCTGGAATGGTACCAGGATGAAACTCCAGCGCGTGAGGTCCATCTCGATGCGTATTATGTCGATAAATATGAAGTGACCAATCGGGCCTATATGAAATTTCGAGAGTCGGTGCAAGGGCGCGGACCCAAGTTCATGGATGAGTTGCGGTTCAATAAACCCGATCATCCCGTTGTGGGTATTTCCTGGCAGGAAGCCGATGACTATTGTTTGTGGGCCGGAAAGCGGCTTCCCACGGAAGCGGAGTGGGAAAAGGCGGCCCGGGGGAACGATGCCCGCTATTTTCCCTGGGGCAATGAACCAGACGCAACCTTGGGCAATGTCCGGGGAATGTTGGACGAATACCGCTACACCGCTCCGGTGGGGGATTATGAAAAGGGCAAAAGCCCTTATGGAGTTCATGACCTGGCCGGGAATGTTTGGGAATGGACCTCGGACTGGTACAAGCCTTATGCCGGCAACCAGCACGAAAATGATTTGTATGGAGAATCATTGAAAGTGATTAAAGGAGGGTCCTGGAAATCGAATATGGATCTCGCGCGTTCGGCGATCCGTGGCAAGGCGATTCCGGACCAACCACAAAGCTATATCGGATTCCGCTGTGCCCGCGACCTTTAAAATGGAGAGTGTAAAAATGCAAAATTTAGTGAAATGGATTTTCCCCGCCATTGCCATCCTGTTTCTGACTCAGACCAGTTGGGGTTACGATCCAAGCAAACACGCGGGCAAAGAAGGTATAAAAGGCGGTGGAAAAGGACATCACGGATACGGCAGACCCAAAGGACCGCCTGCGGATATTCCAGCTCATATCAAGGAAAGAACCAGCCCGGACGGAAAAGGGATCAACCTGAATAAGTCCCAGATAGGGGTCAAAGGAATTTCCATTCTTGCAAACTCCACAAACCATGCGAATATCGTTTCTCTTGCCCTGCAAGGCAACAAGTTAGGTGATGAGGGTGCCGGAATCCTCGCGGGATCGGAAACGTTCAAGCATGTCGAATTGCTGAATCTTTGGGGCAACGATCTCACCGAAGCCGGGGGAAAGCTGTTGGCCGAGTCTCCCCATCTTGGGAACTTGAAAGAATTGAAGTTGACCCGTAACAAGCTGGGAGACGCAGGAGTGATCGCGCTGGTTCAATCTAAAAACGCCCGCCACCTGACGATATTAAATTTGGACGCGAATCAAATCACCGATAAAGGGGCGGTAGCGATTGCAAATTCCCCGCATTTATCCAATTTGAAGAGTCTGGATCTCTATAATAACCAGATCGGTCCGGAAGGTATCAAGGCTCTTTTGCAGTCAAAATCCCTGAAGAATTTGGAGACCCTGGTTTTGGTCCGCAACCAGGTGGATGTGGATACCGCTTTGAGTATAGAAAAAACGGCAACCTTGCCCAATTTGAAATCACTGCAACTGTTTTAAGGCCTGGTTGTCAAGAGCCCTGAAATTTTTATTTTTTTAGGGCTTCACAATCTTTTGACCTTCATTCCCAGTGGTTTTATTAACGCTGCCAGCGGCGGTCATTGTAGTTGTCAATCCTTTCCTGGACACTGTGTGCGCCGCGCATGAAACAGTCCAGTATTTCCTTTAAAGACTCGATTTGTTCTTCCGGGTTTTCTGCCTTACTGAAAATCTGATTTTCTTCTTTTATTTCCTCAAGGAACGTATTTATTTTTTCATGAAATTCCATGTGATTCTTCCTGAAAACGGTTTTTAGAAACAACGGACCATAAAAAAACCTACCGTGAACGAAAAAGATCCCGATAGGTGGTATGCGGGTAGTGCTATCCGCTACTTAAGATATCCTGGTTACAAAAAGGATTCAAAAAATTCCGAATCAATTCGATGAGTTAAACTTCGAGTTCTTCACCTGGTGTTTGAAAAAGGTCCGTCTCCGACCCATTGGGAAGGTATACCGCAAGGTATTGGGAGGCGATGCCCGCCCCTGGAATCGGAGACAAAGCAAGGAGGCGAACTTTGCTTAACGGACCTTTTTTTTGTGAGCCGCAAAAAGAGCCCCCCGAGGCTCTTGATAGGTTGTTGCAGATGAATGACTTACTGGTCTTTTAAAAGACGCACCGATACTAGGCAGGATGTTTGCTTTAAGGCAGGGCTTCGGGGGGATCCTTTGAATCCTTGTTTTCGGAATGCCAAATGGAAAATCCATATGGGCCTCTGGGGTGTTCCCGGTTAGGGCTGCTGGTCTTTAATTACCTTCTATCAATAACTTATAACGTTTATCAAAGTTGGGGGTAGGTTAGGCATCACATAGTTATGTGAGAAAGATCACATTTTCCCGTACAAAGGAGGCGTGTGCGGCAGAGCGGGATCTGTATTTTTCCCCTTCGATGAAAAGGGCTTCAGTGGGAGAATAAAAGCAAAAAAGGCAGGTTTGATGGATCGTCTGATACCGAACGATGAATAGGGTCTACCCTGAAAATTTTTCCAATTTCAATGGCGCTTTGGAAAAGTTTTCTTTGTCGCTCGGTAGAGGCTTGGTTTTGATGCCTTGGCCTTCAGAGGTCTTTTTATTTTTCTCTTCGGCTTCCTTCGCCAGTCTGGCCAATCTGGCAGTTTCCGCGGCTTGCTCAGCTTCGGCTTTAGTGATCCCCCGGTTCTGAGGAACGGTCGTTTGTTGAATGGTGGTTTCCTGTTTGGCCTTTTTCGTTAAATCCACTTGAGCTTTAGCCACCTGAGAAGCCTTGCCGCTTTCGGAAATTTCCAGAGACTGTCCCCGGGAAACAACCTGGGGCATGCCGGGCCGTCCGGTGGGTGAGATTGGGATCGTTTCAATGGAGCCCTCGAGCCCGACAAAAGTGGTCTTTCCATTGGGTTCCACCACGACGACAAATTCCGTTCCCCGCACTCCGGCAATGCCTGCGGGAGTGATGACTTCAAACGTGGAATCTTTGGATTTTGCCTTGGTCACCACAAACCGGACCGCTCCCAGCGAAACCTGGACCACGGTTTGACGCAATTCTCGATCAGGATCATAGATGTGTTTGGTGATACTCACTTTTGCGTTTTCCCCCAGGGAAAGGGTACTGGCATCATCGAAGGAAAAAGACACTTTGGAATTGACGGCGGTGTTGATACGGTCCTTCAAAAAAACAGGGGATGCAAGCTCGGTTCGTCTTCCGGTGTTCTCCCCTTCGGAATATTGAAACACTTTCCCTTCGACGCCGGTGGCGAGACCGATATCAGCGGAAATAACGATACCGGCTTTCTTCAAAAAAAGTTTCTGATCGAGCAGATTCTTCCCGGCGGGCGCTCCGGTAAACGCATAAGTCAGAGTCACAAATTCGATATCTTTTAGCGGGTCGTCTAAACCTTTGCCTTCCAGAATATTAAACCCCTGTTGCTTTAAAGAAAGGGCTGTTTGGGCGTATAATTGCTGTTGCGACAATTTGCCGAGATTTCTAGGGAATAAGGGATTTTCGGGTTGGTGCTGAGCCATTATATTTATAAATTCACCCCGGGTAATTTTTCCCTTCACCTTGGAAAAAGCGCTGGGCAGAAACAGGGTCTGCAGAAGAAAGACAAAAAGTACGCACCCAAAAGTTTGTAAAAAGAATCGGGACCTTGAAATGGAAAAGGTTTTTCTAATCTTCATTTTTTCCCCTAGGTTGAATAAATTTTGTTCGCCCCATTGATTTCCCGGCTAATTTGGCATCTATTTTAGAATTTACGAATTTTATGTCAAGTTAATAGATTTTAATGTTGCATGGTACAATTGATTTTCTAAAAAACTTTTGATTTTTTTTGGCGGCAATGAAAAAAATAACACCCTGGATTCTCGGCTTATCGATTACAGTTGTTGTGGTTGTTTTCTATAGAATAAACTCGCCGCTCATTTACCATTTGGAACTCTTATTCCAAAAGGCTCACTTCGAATGGCGGGGGCCTCTCTCGCCCGGGCCTGAGGTGGTGATCGCCGCCATCGATGAAAAAAGCATCGACGAATTGGGACGTTGGCCCTGGCCTAGAAAGCATTTGACCCGCTTGGTTGAAAAACTGGTGGAAAAGGAAGCCAAGGTCATTGGTTTTGATATGGTATTTTCATCTCCAGATGAAAGCTCTGGAATTGAAACTCTGAAGCGATTGCAAGAAGAACTGGATGTTAAGGCCGATGGCAATGTGGCGGTTTTCGAAACCGTGGAACGTTATATCCAAAATTCGGATGACGATGGATTATTTGCCAGGGCACTTGGGAAATCGCAGCGCTCCGTTTTAGGTTATTTTTTCCATTTTCACCCGGAAGGCCTGGATCATCTTTCCGATCGGACGTTGCACGAGTTTCTGCAGGATATCAAGTCCGCGCAATTTGTAGGTTTCATCAAGTCCAACCGAAATCTGGATTTGTCACTGGTGGATTTTCGCTCTGCCTTTGCGGTCGAGTCCAATATTCCCATTCTCTCGAAGGCGGTCAAGCAAGTGGGTTTTATCAGTATCGACGTGGAGCCGGACGGTTCCATTCGAAAGTTGCCGCTCATCGTCAAATATCACGATAAGAAAAGCAATCAGGATTATTTTTTCCCGCCGCTTGCGATTCGCGTTTTGGAAAAATTCCTCGAAGGGACTCTTTTGTTCCGTGTGGGAGAATTTGGGGTGGAGAAAGTATTGCTCGATGGAGAGACCCCACTGCAAATTCTCACCAATGATAAAGGCGAGGCACAAATTAATTTCATGGGCCCGCAGGGAACGTTTCCCCATTTTTCGGTAACCGATATCATTCACGATCGGTTAGATGCCGTGCCGCCGGGAAGCCTGAAAGATAAAATTGTTTTGGTGGGAGCGACCGCACCCGCATTGGAAAGCGTCAAAATCACTCCTTTCGATCCTAACTATCCGGGAGTGGAAATTCATGCAACCGTTATCGATAATTTTCTGCACAAAAACTCCCTGCATCAACCCAAGTCGATCGATTTGATCGATATGGGTTATTTGATCGTTCTGGGTTTTTTGCTGACCTGGGTGTATTCCGGAGTCCGCCCGGGTCTGGGTTTATTGATTTCAGTGCTTACTCTGGTGCTTCATTTATGTGTCAGCCATTGGGTCATGGTCTATAAAAGATTCTGGCTGACCGATGTCTTTCCCTTGATGGAAAATGTGCTGATCATGGCCTCCATCATGGTCTACCGGTACGGCACCGAAATGAAACAGAAACAAGAGATCCAAAATGTTTTCAGCAAATACCTGCCTGAAAAAGTGATCGATCAACTGATGAAAGATCCGGGCCGGTTGAAATTGGGAGGCGAACAGAAAGAGCTGACCGCGTTATTTACAGACATCGTGGGATTCACCTCGCTCTCGGAAAAATATTCCCCTGAGAAGCTCATGAACTTTCTCAATGCCTATTTGACCGAGATGACGGGAATTCTTTTCAAATATGAAGGAACCCTCGATAAATACGATGGGGATGCCATCAAATCCTTTTTTGGGGCGCCATTGTATTTTAAAGAACACGCCAAACGCGCGTGCTGGGTTGCGATCGAAATGCAGGATCGGCTCCGGGTGTTGCGCCAGCACTGGAGAAAGTCAGGGAGGCCGGAACTTTATATTCGAATCGGGATCAACACCGGACTCATGGTGGTTGGCAATATCGGTTCTAAAAACCGCATGAATTATGGGATCAATGGAGATTCGGTCAATTTAGCCGCCCGCCTGGAAGCCGCAAATAAGGAATACGGGACATTTTGCCTGATCAGCGACACGACCTATCAACAGGCAAAAAATGATATAGAAGTCCGTGAGCTGGAATACATCCGGGTGGTAGGAAGGGTTGCGCCGGTGAAGGTGTATGAATTATTGGGTAAATCCGGACAGATGGATGAAAGAATACGCCGGATCCTGCCGCTTTATTATGAGGGACTGCGTCACTATCGGAAGAGGAATTGGGAGGCGGCGATTGCTTCATTTGAAAAGGTTCTTAAGTTTCATCCTAAGGACGGGCCAACCAGAGCGTTCAGAAATCGTTGCCTGCGATTCAAACTAAAACCACCGCCTGAAATTTGGGACGGTGTGTTTCATCTTCCAACCAAATAGGGGAGCAGGAACTGGAATTTTTCATTAAGGGAACAGGAGGGGTGGGGGTTTTTCACGCTTATAAAACGATTTCCCGTCTCATGACTTTTTCATCCACAATAGTCATTTTTTTCCCTTGGACTTTCAAACAACCACGCACCTGGAACTCCTTGAGGATACGGGCAAACGTCTCCCTGGACAATCCAGCCATATTGGCCAGTTCCTGACGCGACAAGGTCAGTTCCATAGACATCCCGTCACCTTCATTTTTGCCGATTTTTTCCGCCAGGTCCAGGAGGCATCGGGCAACTTTTCCATACGCATCGAAGAAGGTCAGGTTGGATATATTTTCGGTTGTATTTCGCAATCGATTGGATAATTCCGTCAACATTCCGAGAGCCACCGAAGGGGTTTTTTGAATGAGCCCGATAAAATTATCGCGGAATATAATGAGCGCCCGGGTATCTTCCACCGCCGTTGCGGTCGCGCTCCGGGGGCCGCCGTCCAGAAGAGCCATTTCCCCAAAGAAATCATTTTCCCCAAACGTTTTAATAATAAACTCGTGATTGTTGGAATCGACAAGAGAAATTTTGATCAACCCGTCCAAAATGATAATCAGAGAATTTCCCGGATCGCCCTGATCAAATATCACCTGGTTTTTTCGATAGGTTTTCTCATGTGCAATTTCTGACAGCTCTTCCAGATGCGCCTGAGACAAGGATGAAAAAATAGGTATCGCTTGTAAATTTTCAATTTTTGAAACCATTGCCCTCAATCATTATAAAATTTTAAGATCCGATGGTTATGTCCAAAAGGCATTATACATTTAAACGGGAAGAGAGGCCCTTTCTATTTATTTGTCCATTTTACCCGCCCCATTTTAATAATTTCTAATTTTTCTTTTAAAGAAAGCGGGATGCGGGAAAGGCAGGGGGCTGTGGTGACAAGATCGGATAAACCGGCAGTCAGCCCACCGCACGTCAATAATGGGACCAGCGGTGTGCCAGCAAATCTGAGCTAAGCTTGTTGAAATCGATCACTGCTAAATGGCACAGAGGAACGGTGGATCGTTGGGAAAGGTTTCTGCAAACTCCCTCCACGGGTAGTGGTGCGAGGGGACGGAATCGAACCGCCGACACGAGGATTTTCAGTCCTCTGCTCTACCGACTGAGCTACCCTCGCATTACAAAGACTTACCGTTGCCGAGGAAAGAGCGAAAACTATCATAAACGTCCGCACCCTGTCAATGAATAACCCTCCAAACCACCCCCTCAACAAATAATTAAAAAATCGCCCTTTATTCTGCTATACTCCGGCTTTATTACCGATTTGCCAATAAAACGGAATGGAATCCACCGATGCTTGTCCTCACGAGAAGAATTGGCGAGAGTATTAAAATTAATGAAGAAGTCAAAATAACCGTTATAGATGTAAAAGGAAAAAATATTCGCCTGGGAATTGAGGCGCCAAAAGAAACCAAAATCTATCGAGAAGAGGTGTTTTTAAGAATCAAGCAGGAAAATCGCTCCGCCGCCACCCCGGCCGATATGGATTTGGGAAAAATTTCTCAGCTGGTATTGGATAATCTGGATACATGATATACGAAACAACACGGTTTGGCCCTCTTGAGGTCAAGGAAAACGAGATCCTCAATTTCCCTGTAGGTCTTTACGGATTTGAAAGGGAAAGAGACTTCATACGGCTGCCTTTCAATCCCAATATAGAAAGCCCCATGGAATGGTTGCAGTCGCTTAAAACGCCGGGCCTGGCATTTGTGATCACCGATCCCTTCCTTTACGTGCCCGACTATTCAGTCAAATTAACGGAGGAGGAAAAAAAACAAATCCGTTTTGAACCGGGACACACGCTGATGACGCGCGCCATCGTCACCCTTCCTGAAAACTACCTGGAGATGACCGCCAATCTCGTCGCTCCCATCATCGTCAACCTCAATTCAGGGCTGGCCAGACAATTTGTCTTAACATCCATGGAATACGATACGCGTCATTACCTGCTTCCTCAGGAAGTCAGGGAAGGTAAAGTGAAGACTCCCGAATAAAAGCCCTTCCATCATTTCTTATCACCCGTTTTTTTGCTGAACGCCATCAGATAATCCCGCATTTCTTTTAAAGCCGTGTTCGCATCAATATAGATATAAGTATCCCTGGATGAGGAATTGAGAGCAAAATTGACTCTCGACAGCTGCGAGCCATCCACAAACATGAGATCTGTCCACGGCGGGGACACCCGGTAGTCGCGGTTTTTTTTCAAAAAATCAATGAAGTTTTGAAACGCTTTAGCGCAAAGTTCAGAGCCGAGACCCTCCAGATCGCAAACCGCTCTAAGGCCGGCATGATTATTTTTAGACCGGCCCTCCAGCTTTTCCGCCCGGATGGTATTTCGGGTGGCTTCCTTTCGGGACGGTTTTTGCGAAAAATGCTTGATGATCTCGGCGGCGGGTAAATCATAGCGCAGGGTGACATGAAAATCATCCTGCACAAGCGTATTGAACCGGTCGATCGTCACCCGTCCCCAGAATTTTTCCTGTAAAATATCATCTTCACTGGCCTGCGATAAGTTCAAAGCCCCCTGCTTACATTCTTCCGCGGAAAGATCCGGCGCACACAAAAAGTTCTCCGATTGCAACCGTTCCTTAAAAGCTTGACCGTGCTGGGTCTGGATTTCCTCGTACACCCGTTTCTTTGCAGACCATATCTGGTCGATGTCTTTTTTAAGGTGATCCAGCATATTCTGCGGAGGGCTGTTAAAACTCAACGCCAATGAATAAGGATCTTTTAGAGGACGTTGAGTAGCAGAGATCACGATTTCTCTCCACTTCATTTTCTTGAGCGAGTTTCCTGGCTCAACCGTGGCCAGATTTTGATACCCCGTCAGACATTGCTCGTTGGATATTTCCATACTGCAATAGAGTTGTTCGATCTTTATTTCCTGGGCAATCGCTCGCTTCAACGCATGGATCTTATCCAGGAATTTTTCTCTCTCATCCGGGCTTTTGTTTTGTTTCAGAAGTTGAATCAATTTTTCTTTGGAAACGTCCCAGGGCACCAGGAGGGTATGAAATCCTCCCGTTCTGAGAAACCGCGTGCTGATCCCTACGGTGCGAATATCAGGCTCCGAAACCTCAACCAGAGCCGCTTTTAGAGTGCGGGCTCCCTGGAGACAGTTGGCAATTAAAGGGATTTGGTTTTCTGTAAAGCCAATGTCCCTGATGAACGGAAAACACTCCAGAGATTTAATCCCGTGTTGTTTTTCGAGATGAGATTTTTCCAGCAACAGCTGATTCAACGCACTTTCAGCCGCAAGCACATTTTCCGTCCAGCCGTGAAGCGAGACAAAAGCAAATGCAATCACCGCCAGCAGGTTGAGTTTCAATCGGGTCATAGGTTTTGAGTTTAATTAAAAATAATAATTCAATTCCATCTGGATCAAGTCATCTGCCCGTTGGTCGAATTGCAGATCGCTGACAGGTTGACTGAATGAAGCGCGCATTTCAACGGTTAATTTCCAGTGGTCACCGAAGCGGCGGCTGGTTTCCAGAAATGCAGAACGCGCGTTGTCGGTCATGTCCTGGACAAAACCCAAAAGGACTTCCGTACTTTCCGGATCGTTGACCGTGAGACGTAAGGCCAGGGCGATGTCGTTTTCCAGAGGGGTGGTTGCCTGATTTCCCCGCTCATCAAAGATTACCTCAACCAGCGCACCCAGGTCCATAGAGGTTTCGTAAATTCGAGTGAAAGTGTATTCGAACCCCCCGGTCCAGGAAAAATAATCCTCATTTCCCTGTCCCGCCCGGTAAAGGGCCTCCAGCTTCCACAGCCAGTCTTCCACCACATAGGAAAGGTCGAGTCCGGTTTGATGGATTTGTTCGTAAAGAGGAATGAGGATGGGATTGCCCGCGCCATCCGCACCTGGAAGCAAAGTTGGTTCACGGCCCGTACCGATGAAATGATAAATCCCGGCATCCCAGTCGCCAAACGTGTTGCTGTAACGGAAGGCCCAGTCCGTATGCCATTCCTGGGCGGCGCTTTCAAAAACCGCCCGGTCCGTATCCACCACAAGGGCTCCTCGCAAGCGTCCTTCCCGTCCGGGGAAGGTGCGTTCACGGAAAAAGGGAAGCATGAAAAAATCCACCGTTCCCCAGTCGCGGGCCAGGGAAAGGTTGACCATCGGTTGGCCCAATTTGTCTTCCGTGTCGACGTTTTCTACCAGGTCAGTCTGATTGATGATGTCGATCAGATGCACCACCTCGGTGACGCCCCAGAAAACTTTTCTCACTCCCAGGCGCAACTCAAAACTATCGTGGAGCCACAGATAGGTGAGTTCACGAATGTCGAAATGAGTGCGCTCGTCGTCGGCGCTGTCCAGGCGGAAAAAAGGGACAAACGTGAAACTGCTGCCGCTTTCGAATTCGTGGTAATACTCCGGGTTGGCCACGAAAGAACCGGAATGATCCTTTTGTCCCGGTTGAATGGCGCTTTGGGAAAATACTCTGGCCTCTCCTCCCACGAATCCGGAAAACTCATGGGCGGTTGCGTTGGCACTTGCCAAGGAAAAAAGACCCAGAACCATCCCGAAGACGTATCTACGGTGGGTCGATAACCGTCTTCGGTCATTGTGATGGTTCGGGTAAGTCATGAAACCTAACGCGCGCGTTTCAGGCTGTTTCTATTAAAATCCTTATCGCTCAGCCCGGTTCGAAATTGGTAATCCGACCAAATTAAAAGCGTGCTTTTCCCCGTTTGGTGATTTTCCATAAACATTTCCTCAGGATGCCAATACTGGCCCAGATATTGATTGTATCTCTTATTGGTCTGGGTTTTTAGAAGCGCATTCTTGCGGTCGTAAAATTCAATCTTGTAGATACGGTATTCCGCTTTATCGAGCCAGACCACCTGCCGGGTGTACCCCGAGTTTTTATACACGGGATAGCGTTCGAACACGAAACATTCCTTGCCATCCAGAGTTTCATCCGCAATCCATTTGTAATTATACTTTTCCACTTCCTGACTGGTGACATCCTCATAAGCAAACTCACTGCCCATGAACGAACCGGACTTGTTGGACGAACTGATCCGTTTGACCCGTTTTAAAGCAGGAAGGAACAGCCATTGATCGTCACTGCCGGTTTTGTGAGTGAAATTTAACAGAGCCGTTCCTTTCACATCCCGCGGTTTGTCGAAAATGACCAGAGATTTGTCCCCGTCACCCTCAACTTCCAGGGTTTTGTTGCGGATATCCCGGGTGCTCTCCTCGCCCTGGCGGTTTTTTAAAATCATCATCAGGTTCGCCGTGAAATCGTCGAAGCCGTTATCGCGCTTATCGTCTTCCACCGCGATGGCCAGTCCTTTTTCCTCCGGACTCTCCGCCATGACGGATAAGGGGCTAAGAAAAAATATTGCAAACAAAATAAAAATTCGAAACATGGGCGTTTCTCCAGAGGCAAAAATTGAATTATACGAACAGGGTATCGAAAATTGTCATCAACAAATTGCGATGTAAAATTTCAGGTAGTTTCAGGCGCAACCGAACCGGGCAACTCCGTCGTTTTCTGTTTTTTTCCCTCCAGCTTCATCAACAGCGGAGGGAGAAATAAAAAGTCTGCCAGAAGAGCCGAAAGAATGGCGATGGTCGTCATGATTCCCAGGTGGGAATTCATCGTGAATCCCGAATAAGAGAGCACTAAAAACCCGGCCACCAGAATCAACGATGTCACCCCAAGAGCGGTGCCCACGGTGTGAAACGAGTAACGGACGGCATCCTCGGCGCTTTTATTTTGTTCCCGCCGGGCGCGCAGGTATTTGCTCAGAAAGTGCACCGTGTCGTCGACGATGATCCCGAGCGCCACAGGCGCCACCACAGCCACCGCAAACCCGATTTCTTGATAAATGAGTCCCCATACCCCGAAGGTCATCAAAACCGGACCGATATTGGGAATGATGCTGATGACACCGATCTTCAAACTGCGGAGCACGACAATCAGAATGACGGAAATGAGCAGGAGAGCCAACAGCGTCCCCGTCATCATGCTCACCAGATTACGCTTGGCGATGTGGGAAAACATGATCAAGGGGCTGGCGCCGTGGGTTGCCATACTGGCCGGTGCATTTTCCTTCAACCACGCCTGTGCCCGCTCTTCAAGCTCCAGCACCTCCTTAGTGGAAATACTTTCCAGAACTGCCGTGAGCCGGGTGGACGATTTATCGACGTTTATTTGATTGTTGAGATCCAACCCGAAGGGCAGGGACAACTCGTACAGGAGCAGGTACTGGGCGGACAGGTTGCGTTCATCCGGAATCCGGTAAAAGGCCGGGTCGTCGAAATTCAGATTCTTATTCAACCGCTTCATCGTATCGGTCAGGGTGTTCACATACAGAACACCGGGCTGTTGACGGTACCATTCGGAAAACGTTTCCAGTGTCTCCAGATAATCCGGGTTGCTGATGCCGCCGGACTCTCCGGCGCTCAGAGAATAGCTGATCGATTCGAATCCGGTGAGGCGGGCTTCCACGTAATCGTTGTCAGTGCGGAACTGGTAACGGGAGTCAAAATACTCGTTGAACTTCTCATCGATCTCGATTCTAGGAATCTGTGCGGCGATGACGATGATGAATGCCAGCATTCCCCAGTACAGGCGCGTTCTATGCAGAATGACAAATTCCGCAAAGCGGTCGAAAAACTCGCGCCGATTCTGAACCGTGCCCTTGACCTTGAGCGGCAGAATCGCCAGCACTGCCGGCAGGAAGCCCACCGAATACACGTAGGCGGCCATCACTCCCATGGCGACGATGTTTCCCAAATGCCAGAAAGGCGGGGAGTCGCCGAAGTTGAGACTCAAAAATCCGATGGCGGTGGTCACACTGGTGATGAAAATCGGTTGATGGTTGATGCGCAGAGATTCCACGATCGCCTCGTGTTTGCTTTTGCCCAGCCGCATTTCGTGAAGCATGGTGACCAGAAGGTGAATGCTGTCGGCCACCGCCAGTGTGAGAATGATCGTGGGTGCGTTGGCGGAAACGGGTGTCAACTGGATTCCCAGCCATCCCGCAAGCCCCATGCCTGTGAGTATCGAAAAAGCGATGACCACCACCGTGGTCAGGGTTGCCTGAAACGAACGCAGCACGAAGGTCATGATGATGAACACCAACAGGTACATGATCGGAACCAGTGTCATCATGTCCCCTTGTCCGGCTTCACTGAAGGCGTTGTTCATGAAGACGACGCCTGTCAGGTAGACGTTGACTCCAGGATGTTTTTTGTGGATATCGTCCGCCATCTTACGGGCAAAAGCGACCACCTCCGGCGTTTCGTTGATGGATTTTCCGGGAAGATTGATGATCATATTCACCGCGGTCATATCGGCGGCGGGATTGATGAGTCGTTTGATGAGGAGCGGTTCATTTAAAGCGATTTGTTTTTTCTTTTCCAGGTCTTCATCGGAAAGATTGAGAGCATCTTCTACCAGATCCTCCACAATCAGGTCATCGCCATCCGCCCAGGTGTGCTGAAAATTGGTGATGGAATCCACGCGGATAGAATAAGGGGTCTGCCATGAGGCTTGGGTCACCTCCTCAACAACCGCCAGAAATTCCCGGCTGAACACCTCACCGTCTTTCGGCTCCAGGGCAATCATGAGATTGTCCTCTTTGGTGTAGGTATTTTGAATTCGCTCAAACGCTTCCAGTTGTGGGTTTCCTTTGCTGAAGAAAGCCCGGTAGTCGGTAGAAAACCCAAGAAACCGGCCGCCGCTGGCGGCAGTCATCATGAGTGCCAGAGAGCCGGCAATGATCCACCATCGGTATCGGATGACGCCTTCGCCAAAATTCATATTTCTCGCTATGATCCTCTGAAGTTTCTAAAAATATTGAATAAATGGTAAATTATTTATCTATTGAGGCAAAAAATCAGCGTTTTGCAAGGCCTTTGACTAATAATTTGACAACCCCCCGGGATTCTTTTTCCAGCTCTTCCAGGGTAAAAGCACCCATGAAATGCGGGGCGATGAATTTCATGGTGGCCGCCAGAATGATTTCGGCGGTTTCCAGAACGTCCGGCACTTCAAATTCCCCGGAGCGGTTGCCTTCAGCCAGAACCTCTGCAACCAAAGACTGCTGGGTTTTGAGATGATTTTCCACGAGGTCCCTACGTTCCGCGGAAATAAAAAGAACCAGCTCGAAAAGAGGCGGACGATCCGAAAACTCCTGGTGGATATGGCGCAGCTTTGCCAGCATCAGGGCCTCCAGACGCTCAGATGGTGTCATTCCGGTTTGTTTCAAAACATCGCGCCACAACTCTTCAGCTTCCTTCATACAGCGCCTGGCGCAGCTTGCTCCGATTTCCTTTTTGTTAGGATAATAGCGGTAGAGGTTACCTGCAGACATCAGGCAATCCTTGGCGATTTCAGCCATGGTGGTCTTGCCGAAACCATACTTTCCGAACCGTTTGTGGGCCGAATCCAGTATCTGATTCTTGATTTCTTCTGTGGTCTCATGGGCAATTTTCACAAAGCTTCTCCTTTGAATATTGAATATTTTATAAATTATTTACTATTTAATCAACTGAATTTCAAAAAAATGCGTGGAGGCGGCTTTCAACTCTTTCCCTGTAAACCCAAAGAGTGGTTTAACAATGATTTGACCATTTGGAGGAAATGTCCTATACCCAATTGTGGCCTTCCGAATGCCGATTTCCATTCTATTCTGAATTGACCATCCTTATGTCCGGCACACCAAAAAAATTTCTTTTCCGCATCGGGCCGAGTTTTGTTCTCGCCGTTAAAAAGTTTTCACAGATCGACGGGCCACAGCGGGCCGGGGCCTTTGCCTTTTATGCGTTCTTTGCTTTGTTTCCTTTGGTCATCCTCCTGGTCACGTTTGCCTCAGCCTTCATTGACCAGGGACAAGCCAAAAAACAGGTCATCGATTATATCGAAAGCTATATTCCGATCAGCGGGGAGATGCAGCATTATATATTTGATACCGTCGGAGGAGTGGTTAGCGCACGTGGGGAAGCCGGTGTGATTGCCATTTTAATGCTCGTTTGGGCGACTATTAAATTTTTCACAACACTCATTTTCAGCACCAATCGTGCCTGGGGCACTAAAGTGGGCAACTGGTGGCGTCTGCCGCTGAAAAGTCTCTCGCTATTAGGCATCATGATGGGTGCGGTGCTTGTAGGGATCACCCTTCCCACCGTGGTGCGAATGATTCAGAATTGGCTTTTCCCTTTTCCGGAATTTCATTTTTGGTATGGCTTGTGGAACTTTTTCGTTCCATTGATAGTTGTTTTCTTCAGCCTGAGCCTGTTTTATAAATTTGCACCCAGACGGTCGACAAAATTTTCTGAAGTGTGGGCGGCGGCCCTGTGCACTACGGTTTTACTGCGAATGGGAGAAATCCTGTTTGTGATTTATCTGGAACGTTTTGCCACGCTGAATGCGGTTTATGGGGCGTTTGGCGGGATCATGGCATTATTGCTTTGGATTTATTTGTCCGGGTGTATTTTTATTTTCGGCGCCTGCCTTTGCGCCGCTCAGTCTGAAATCCTCGAGAATCAATCCTGAGAGAGTAAAACGCAAAAAATTATCTCTCGATGGCTGGATTGGAAAACGGAAAATTCATTCTTGCAGGAGAGCTTCCTTCAAGTCCTCCGAGACTGGATGAGAGCCAATCCACTGTTCGAGCAAGGCTTCCATCAACCCCGCGCCGGGGTCTTTAAACAGGAATTTGTCGTTTAGAAATAGACTTGTCGCTTTCCCGGGCAAATACATAAACAATAAAACATCACCCTCGTCCAGATTGGAAAACCCTTTTTTGAATCGGCGAAAAGCTTTACCGGTGACTTCTGATTCGATCGTCTCCCGCCAGACATCGGGCATTTTATCGGGAAGCATCGAGGTTAAAATTTCAATGCGTATGAGGACCGGGAACTTCAGATTATTAATGGATGCGATCGGTCGAACACGATTGGGGAGATAAAGCGCGCATTGATAAACGTCCACGAATTCGTAGGAACGAATTCCCGAGGAAAAGTGAGTCCATTTAAGATTATTTAATTTTAATTCAGGAGGCGGACTGGCACTCGCATCGGGTGCGGTAAACCCTCCCAAAAAGATAGCCGCAAGTGCCATTAATCGAACCAAAAGGGAAGAAGTCATAATCACATCCTTTTTCTGAATAAATAATTACCAACGCAATAAAACCATTTTCATTAGTATTGGAAATAAAATTATAAAATTCTAATGGAAGACTATTCTACGCGCGTCTTTGTTTTCCGTCACCCAAAAGCGAACCTTTCTGAAAAACCGGCCCCGGCTCAGGTTGGATGATCCATAAAACCGAACCTTTTTGTAGAATGAAGGTTTGGCATGACGAATCGGTGTCCTACAGGGGCGTATATTTCTTCGGCTTGACTCTTTGGCAACGCCAACATAAGGTAGACAAATCCTTTCTCTATATTTGCCAGGAGCCTGCAATGAATTTCCGAATTCTTGTGGTTTGTGTTTTATCCTTTGGATTGATGCTGTTGGTGAACGCCTGTGCGACCCACACAGTCTCCAGCGATAAACCGGATCTCATCGCCGAGCCTCTTACGAACACAGGGGGGCCAAAGGCGTATTGCCGCAAAAATGGCAATGACCTTGTGGTGCAAGTGCGCAACCAGAGCGCCGTCGGAAGCGATCAGGCATCCAGGACTCAGGTGACATTTTTCAATGGGGTCGATCTCAAAAAAGTCACCGGTGCTCTTGCCGGGGGCGCTACAGAGGACGTGACTTTTCCGATGCCTCCCAGTTGTTTTAACCCAGACTGCCGTTTCAAGATTATGGTTGATGCCGACAACGATATCGATGAGAGCCCGGGAGAAACCCCGGATAATCGCGAGTTCAACAACGATGCGGAGGGCGTTTGTGCAGGATGAATGACTTCCTGGCACCGGAAACAGCTCAATTGACCGGTGAGAGCCCGGTGCGGGGAAAATATAAAACGCTTAAACGGAGGGCGGGCGCCGTCCTATCAAAGCAAATAGAACAGCAAGCACAAGCCCCACGACAAATAAAATCCACGCAATGTTAACCGCGGTACCCGCGATTCCCGTAAACCCCAAAACTCCAGCAATGATTCCTATAATAAGAAATGTGGCGGCCCATCCAATCATCGTCAGATCCCTCCAATACATTCGAAAAAACAAAAAAGATTGATACACATGTGAACATAGACGCTATCCGGGATCAATGGAATTAGTTTTCTGCTGTAAAAGCTTTTAGCTATTTTGGGGCGCGGAGTGACTCGAAATTCAAAGCCGGATTTCGTTGGCTCCTGATGTTAGATAGTCTTCAAGGGAGGCTTTGTGGCAGGTCAGGACGATGATCTGCCGGGATTGGGCAAACTTGTTGAGCATTTCAATGACCCGGATTTTTCGGAGGTCGTCGAAATTGACCAGAACGTCGTCCATAATGATGGGTAATGGTTCCGAGCGGGATTCGTATTCTTCGATCAACCCCAGGCGCATGGCGAGATAAAGTTGTTCGCGAGTTCCACGGCTCATTTCGGTGGCCTTTTTCCGGTCGCCGGCTTTGTTTTCAATCAGGATTTCGTCCTCGCCGATGGGTTTGACGATCCTCGGGTATTTTCCCTGGGTAATTCCTGAAAAAATTTTCTCCGCGGCTTTTAACACTCCCGGCTGGCGGGTTTTTTCGTATTGGTTTTTAGCGGCGTCCAGCATGAACAATGCAATTTTACGATGGGCCCATTCCTCCGCGCACTCGTTGAGAATTTGCTTTTTGGCTTCCAGGGTCTCCTGATGAACTAACAGTTCTTCGTTGGACGTCAGTTGTTTAAGTTTTGTACGCGTTTCCCCGATGGTTTCGTGTAGGCGGTTTTTTTCTTCATCCAATTCCTTTAACTGCCTGGTCGACCGATCCAGATCTTCCTGCAGAGAAGTTTTGCCTTCAAAGTTTTGGTTTCCTGAGAATGCCTCCAGGCTGTCCACCGCCGTCCTTTGTTCGTTGATCCGGGCAAGGGAGTCCTCGGTTGCTTTCACCTGGTTTTGAAGTTTTTCAATTTTGAAAAACTGTTGCCGCATTTGTTTTTCGATCTGTTGTTTCCTTTGCTGAGTGTCCTTCATCTGGTTGAAAGAATCGCTGATGATTTTGATATTGGTGGGAACATGATCCTGCCACGGTTTTTCAGGAATAGAAGGTTTTATTTTGTCAATTCGATGGGTTATCTCCTCCCTGAATTTTTCCATTTCCCGAATGCGCGCTTCCAGTTCCGCCTTGCGGGAAATTTCACCTTGAATCTCTTTGAGGTTGTTTACCATGTCTTGCGCTGACAGAGGCTCCAGTGTTTCATCGAAAGCAATTTCCTTTAACCAGGAGCGCCACTCTAAATTCTTTCGATTGATGGCTAACTGCGCCTGATCTAATTTTTCCTCCAGTGTTTTTGCGAGAAGATCTTCTTTGATGAACCCTTTTTTTCCTTTCACCGCTTTCCAGAAAATAAAACCACCGAAAAACAGGAAAAGAATGCCAGCCGCTAAAAGGGGAATGTTAAGTTCTATCAGACTCCACGCGGCGCTTGCCAGGCCCAGAAAGGAAAGGGCACCCGCGATGAACTTCAACCACGCCGGGATGCTGGAACCTTGTGATAGTTCCTCGGCTTTTTTCTCCTGATGTTGTTTCAGCCGGTCCTCAGCGAGTTTTAATTCCTGTCTTAGATCCTCAAAGGTTCTGAGAAACGATTTGATTTGATCGCCTTTACTTCGGTTAAATTGAAAACTTGTTACCCGCTCCTCGCTCCACGAGATTCCGGTCTCCCGAAGATCGGTTTGAACCTTGTTTTCGAGGATGGTTTTTTCCCGTTGCACGTTCCCCTGATCTTCCAGGGACGATTGGACCGCCTGGGTTGATTGTTGTAAAAAAATAATGTCCGCTTCCAGGGCCAGCAAATCGTGATTGACGGGCAAAGACTCATTTTCAATATTCAGCTCATTTAGACAGGCCTCTTCTTCATCAATGGCCTTAAGCAATTCCTTTCGGTTTTCGAGGAGTCTTATTACGGATTCCACGGCCTCGATTTGAGTTTGCCGGGCGTTCTGTTGTTCCTCGCAGTGCTCTAACTGCCCCATCAATTGGTCATAGTTTTTCGCCTGGTCTTGAATGCTGCGGATGTCCTGCTCGAGTTTTTTAATTTCCTGCAATAAAACATTCACTTGCGTTTTTTTTCCCCGTGGAGAAAAAATCGCATCCGCACGTTTACTGATGGAACCTTCCACCTGTTTCAAAGAAACGCGTCCAAGGCCCAGTTCGGCGCCGTAAATTTGGTTGCTGATTCCACCATCCTTCAAGGAGTCCATGTTTTGCAGTTCGTCCAGCGTGAAAGCAAAAATATTTTGGAAAATATTTATGGAGGCATGATCCAGGATGACGTCCAGAGCGGATTGTCCTCTGAGTTCTCCATTTGCGGCGGATACGGTGACATCGTCCTTGCCGGAAAAATTGCGAGAGATGAGAAAAGGTTCCCCCGACGCCAGTTGGCCTTTAAGCCTTCCCCCATGCCGGCCTCCGGACAGAGGAGGATAAGTATTGAACCCTTTGCTGCGCTTGTTTACTTCGAACAGCATCCGGCGGACGAATTCGATCAACGTGGTTTTTCCTGCTTCATTTTCTCCGTGGAAGACATTCAGTCCAGAGGTCAGGCCGCTCACCTTTTTATTGGAGAAGACTCCAAAACCGTCGATATGAATTTCACTGATTTGCATGCGGCAGGGATGAATTTAAAGGGTGGTTCATTCCTCTTCCACCAGTTGATCCAGAGAGAGGTTGCGCGCCCGGAACAAAAGATCTCGAATCGTTTCCGATGAAAGTTTCTCCAGATATCTGTTTCCTGCCCAGTTCTCGTAAAGGGGTGAGAGCGCATGCTTTAAGGCATCGGCTCCTTCCTCCTTTTCCATCGATTCATAAAGCGCGAGCAGGTCAGCGATAAAATCGTTCCCCTGTTTTAAAATCTCGATATCGAAAGTTCCCTGGGTTTTGAGGGTCAAATGGACTAACACGGACGGCGTTTGTCCATCGAAACCGGATTGGACGTTTGCCGTCAGGTCATCGATGGCGGAGGGTTGCTGGAGTTCATCGTGCATTGGAGTGCGTCCAGTCAAGGTGAGGTGCGCCACCGCGTCGCGGCCCTCTGCTTCAGACGAAATCTCCATGCATCGAGAGCGAATCAAATCCATGACCTGGTCGAGAGTTTCTGCCTGGCTGACCTCAAGGGTCTCTTTTATGAAACGAACGGTGTCGGTCGGAACAAACTGAATTTCCGGGGGTGAATTTTCATGCAGGGAAACAAGACAGCAGCCCTTCTTGCCATTCTCATTTTTATGTCGTGCCTGGGTGTTCCCGGAATAAACGATGGCAGGATCGTTGTCGCGAAGCACCTGGTGAATGTGAATATGCCCCAGAGCCCAATAGTCCATTTTCCGGGAAACCAGATCTTCCAGTGAGCAGGGAGCGTAGTCGTCGTGGTCCGGGTTATGGCCGACATTGGTGTGCAAAACGCCGACTGCGAATCCTTCCTCTGAAGTTTTTTCAAATCTCAAAGCCAGGTTTTCTTTAACCTCCCGGGTGGAATAACTGATTCCATAGATCCTGGCTATGGGTGTTCCCTGCCGCATCACAGGATGGCATTCCACCTTTTCTCCCGAAAACACGGTTGCATGGTCGGGCCATTTTAAGGTGGCGAATCGGCTGTCCAGAGGATCGTGATTGCCATGCACGATGAAAGAGGGGATCCCTGCATTGGAAAGATCTGTCAGACCCTGGCGGAATTTCAACTGCGCCTGCAGGCTTTTATCGGCGCCGTCGTAGATATCGCCGGCGATGATCACCGCATCCACTTTTTCTCTAATCGCCAGCTGCACGATGTTTTGAAATGACCGGAACGTGGACGCTCTGAGCTTATCAGCCCATTCGGGCTGAACCGACCGCAATCCCTTGAATGGACTGTCGATGTGCAGGTCGGAACAATGAATGAAACGAAAGGAGGTCATTATCTGTCAATGGATCAGGGTGCCGTTGTCATGAGTATGAACGGTTTAAAATGTCCGCACTTTTTTTCTGCCAGTCAAACCGCGCTTTCGCCATGTAGACCAGCCGGTCCGTAGCGATCAACTTCTCGCCGTTCGCGGGGTTGAGTAATATTTTGTCCTCGGATTCGCGTTTAATGCCCACAATTTCTGTTGGAAGGTCCAGGCGGATCGCCGCTATTTTAATCTGCCCGAGCGTGAGTTCGTCTATATCTCCATTCCAGTTGCCGAGCGGAGTTCGGCTGATATAAATCTGGCTGCCCTCGGCGTTGGATGACAATTGGCTGTAGACCTCAAACACACCAGGGTCCTCCAGTTCCTGAACCAGCAATCCAACGTTCAAGTCGGTGGTGTTGATGCCGCCGTCGATATTGAACGTTTTCAGGTTTTTCATCGTCTCCGGTCGGGCGCAGGCAATGATGGTGAGGACTTGAGGCCAGTTATTTTCGATGAGTCCAGCGGTCAGGGTATTGGTGTCGTCCAGTTTAGGGTCCGTAGTTGCGGACATGAACAGACAGGCTTTTGCCTTCGAAATATTGGCTCTTTCCAGAGTTTCTCGTGAGGAAGGAAGCCCCATGATGAACCCGTCAATTTTGCTCGAAAGTAAATGCGGGATTTCTTTGTCTCTTCCGGGAAGCGATTCTGTCAGAATCACCCGCGGGATGCCTTTCAAGTCGAGGCTGAGATCCATTTCTTTTAGCAGTTCGCTCATTTCGTTATAAGAGGGAGCATTCACAATCAGCACGTGCCCTTCTCCCGTGTACTTGCCTTCTCCCTTCATTTTTTTCATCCTCCTTTGCAGGGCCTTCTCAACGATGATACCCGTGAATACCGCAAAACAGCCGATTCCAAATAAAGACGTGAGAACGGTGACCGTTCTTCCTTCGGTGGTTTGCGCGGAAAAATCACCGTAACCGATGGTGGTCACCGTGATATAAGCGGTCCATAGCCCGTCTGCAAAGCTGGCCTCCTGTTCAAAGGCGGAGAAGACCGCCGCAAAGACGAGGATCATTCCGAATAGCACGAAGACCAGGCTGACGGGATTACGGAACTCCCGTTGTCGAAACAATCGCCTAAAGCGCTTCCAAACCAATAGATTCATTCAGGGTTTTAAAAATCGGTTATTGGGGGGTATTGAAAAATCACACGCTTAATTATAGCGAATTCCTCCGGTAAAAAAAGAGCGGGCTTTTTTTTAAAGTCGACAAGTAAATTTTAATCCATGTTGACATGGTTTTTCATCTTATATAGGGTAACTATAATAGCATTTCCACCCGTTAACAATTTACGAACCATTCATTGGCATACATGAGACCTCTTCATTTCCCAACGCGCGTATTTTTTGCAATGGTTTTGGGCTTATCTGCGGTGTTGATTCTTCCAGGTTGCGGAGGGTTCAGCGACCCTGTGGAAAAACTGCAAAAGGAACTTTCTCAAGAAAAAGAATATGCCATTATCCTGAATGACATGAGCGAAGAAGGGAATTTTGTCCCCTCCTATTTTCATCAATACCGTATCGACAGAGGGGAAAAAAAGGAGGTTCGTCCTTTTGTGGAAGTGACCGAGCCGTTTTACAAAAAAAACGAGCCGTTTCTGGGAATGGCCCTGGCCGCAAAAACGCCTGACGGTCAGGTGACCAGCACTCCTTTCCCGAATGGATATCAATACGTGGGCAATCCGGAATACGGGCGTTGGCGGCAGGATGAAAGCGGTGGAAGTTTCTGGGAGTTTTACGGAAAATACATGCTCATCTCCCAGGTCATGAACTGGGCCGGATTCGGAATGAACCGGATGCATTATAATGACTACACCACCAGCCGGACAGGGGGTCGCCCCTATTATGGTCCCAATAAACAGTACGGGACCAACGGCGCAGTGACCAAAAAACAAAAACCAAATTTTTATGCCCGTAAGGCGGCCAAGATGAGTGGGGCGCAAAGCCGCTTCAAAGACAAAATCAACCGCCGTGTAGGAAGAAGTAAAAGCTCCTTTCGAAGCCGTGGAATGAGGTTTGGGAAATAATCATGTGGCTGGATAATTTATTGACCTCGATAATTTATTTGACTGCCTCTCTGGGGTTGTTCGCCCTCGGGCACGGAGTGTTTCGTCTTTTCAGGACGGGGTATAACGTCCCGCACGAATTGGTGGAAGAGGACAATGCCGCCCTCGCCCTGGTCATGAGCGGATATCACCTGGGATTGATTTTAGCCATCGGCGGGGTGATCGCCGGCCCGTCGGCGGGCTTGGCGGATGATTTGATCGACCTGCTGGTTTACGGACTGCTCGCCATTCTCCTTCTCAATATTTCGGCGCTGATCAATGACCGCTTTATTCTCTTCGATTTCAATATCAAGAAGGAAATTCTGGATGATCAGAACTGCGGCACCGGGGTGGTTGAGTTTGCGGTGTTTGTTGCCTCGGGGTTGAATATCTTCGGAGCCGTGTACGGGACGGGAGGCAATATCTACACCGCCATTGTTTTTTGGGCTATGGGTCAGGCCATTCTGGTATTGATCGGTCATTACTATAACTTGATCACGCATTACAATATCCACGAGCACATTGAAAAAGACAACGTTGCCGTGGGGGTGGGTTTCGCCGGAGCCCTGATCGCCATCGGAAACCTTTTGCGGGCCGCGTCGGCGGAAGATTTTGTCTCGTGGGGAAGCAATTTAATGACCTTCGTCTGGTTCGTTTTTCTGGGTCTTCTGCTTTTACCCGCCGCGAGGATTTTTACCGACCGCGTGCTTCTCCCCAGCCGCAGTCTCGCCGACGAAATGGTCAATCAGGAACACCCCAACATAGGCGCCGCTTATCTGGAAGCCGGGTCCTACATCGGTTCTTCTTTTTTGATCGTCTGGTGTTTGTAACCAGAGCGTATCTTTTTTTGTTGGCTTCGTATGGAATCGACGATAACCGGCCCCTCCCCTGAAGCTTCCCGCTCCGGATTGAGCCAGATACTTAAAATCTGCATGTTCGCCACCGGTTGCGCCGCGATGGTGACAGAATACACGCTCGCCACCCTCGCCAGCTATCTTCTCGGCAACACCATTTTACAATGGACGATGGTGATTTCCCTCATGCTGTTTTCCATGGGATTGGGAAGCCGCCAAAGCCGCAAATTGTCCGGACATCTTCTCGACCGTTATGTCCTCACCGAGTTCGGCCTGTCCTTGTTCTGCACCTTTTCGGCGATTTTTTCATTCTGGATCGCTGCCTTTACCATTCACAACGGTTTCGTGATCTATGGGATCGCCTGCCTGATCGGTTTTCTAACGGGACTGGAAATTCCGCTGGTCACAAGAATCAATGAAAAATACGAACCGCTGCGAGTCAATATTTCTTCCGTAATGGAGTACGATTACTACGGGGCGCTGGCAGGCGGCGCGTTATTCGCCTTCCTGCTCCTGCCTTTTTTAGGATTGACCTACACGCCGGTTTTACTGGGCGGCATCAATCTGCTGGTGGCGGGATTGATCCTCTGGAAATTTTCAGGATTGCTCAATTGGGCTAATATATTGAAGGTCCTGTTTTTGGCGATGATTATTGTTGTCGCTGGTGCGGCAGGGTTCGCGAAGCCCATCATTCTGTATGGCGAACAGCATAAATATAAGGATAAAATTATTTATGCGGAACAGACCCGCTACCAGAAAATCGTCATCACCCAATGGAAGAAAGACCATTGGCTGTTTTTAAACGGCAGCATCCAGTTCAGCACCCATGACGAGCATCGCTACCATGAACCCCTGGTCCACCCGGCCATCAGCCTGATAAAAGAGCGGCGGGACGTTTTAGTCCTGGGGGGCGGAGACGGGTTGGCCGTGCGGGAACTGTTGAAATACCCGGATGTCGAACAGATTACCGTCATTGACCTGGACCCGGCCATGACCCGTTTGGCGAAGTCGCATGAAATTCTTCTTGCAATCAATGAGGGCGCGTTAAACGACCCCCGCGTTCAAGTGATCAACCAGGACGCCTACCAGTTCATTCAAAATTCACGGGATCTTTACGATGCCATCATCGTTGATCTACCCGACCCCAAATCCATTTCCCTTTCTTTTCTCTATTCACTGGGGTTTTACGAGCTTTCCAGAAAGCATTTAAAGCCGTTTGGTGTGTTGGTGACCCAGAGCACGAGTCCTGTTTATTCACCCGAAGCATTTTTATGCATCAAAAAAAGTATGGAAGCGGCGGGGTTTTCGGTGGTCCCTTATCAGAACTCCATTCCGACGATGGGTACATGGGGCTGGAACCTGGGAGTGAAGAAAGAGGCGATGCCTGCCGATCGGCTCAAGGAGAACCTTCTCAACCTTGAATTTTCAGGATTGCAGACGCGATTTTTGAATAAAGATGCTATGACTTCCATGGCCCATTTCGGCAAAGGTCTGTTCGAGAAGTCGGAGGGGGTTGAGGTGAACACACAGTTCAACCACATTATTTTGAAATACTATCGTAAAGGCGACTGGGACATTTATTGAAAGGTGCCGTCCGTTTTCACCTTTAACCCACCAGGTTTTTCAATTCAGAAATATCGTCAATCGTCCAGTCGGGTTGCAGTCTTTGCAGGGCTTGCATGTCCCCCATTCCATAAGTCACTGCGCAGGTCCTGACCCTGGCATTTTTCCCGGTCTCAATATCCAGTGCGCTGTCGCCGACCATGAGGACCTCATGGGGAGCGACATTGTGTTTTTTCAGAAGATGGTTGAGTCCTTCCGGATCGGGTTTCCGTGTCGTGAAGCTGTCCCCTCCGATGATGGATTCAAAGGGATCAAGGCAGTTCAGGTGTTGGAGAATTTTTCGAACGAAATCTTCTGGTTTGTTGGAACAGATGGCTTGTTTCCGGTTGGAAAAATGTTCGATCGTTTCCCTGCAGTTGGGGTAAAAATCGCTGTGATCCATCAGGTGGTCAGCGTAGTGTTTGCGGAAAACGGCAACTGCCTTGTCGATGTCGTTCCATCCGGTGCCGTTGAGCGCCCGGGTCATGAGCGTTGCCACCCCGCGGCCGACACAGGTTTTAATCACTTCGATATCCAGTTGCCGTTGCCCTAATTCCTGAAGGGCAAGGTTTACGGAGAGAGAGATGTCGTCCAGCGTATCGACCAGAGTGCCGTCGAAATCATAGACGATGAGAGAAATTTTGTTCATTCATTTTCCGCAAGGGGACTGCCAATCATCCGATCCCAAAATCCCCTGGCTACTCGTCGATGCTGGACGTGAATCGATAGGCTTTTACAATATTATTTTCATCAAACAAAATCACCAGATCTTTTGATTTGGTCTCGGCGAATAAATAATACTTGTCAAGCTGGTAGGTCCACATGGTGTGAGAGTTTTCAACGCCCTCCTTATATGGAACTCCAAACCAGTCAAGGATTTCCGACTGGGTGGTCACGTTGTTTTGGATGTTCTGCACTTTATCACTGGAAAAATCTTTTCCCATCGAACCGCATCCGACCGCCCAAAAAAGAATCAGAAGGGTGCCTAAACTCTGTAAGGATTTCTTCATACTGTTCCTCCTCGCGAAAAACTGATGGCTTTAATAATCAGGGTGATATATGCGGATGATCGAGGTTTGATCAACAAGTTGGATTGGCGAAATCCAGTTTACCAAAAACCTCAAAAAAATAAAACGCTAACTGTAAAAAAAACATGTCTGCATTTTCCAGTGCTTTGAATTTTAGAAGTATTACAAGCACATGAGTTCGCTCCGAAGTTTTACAGTTAATAAAACTTAAAAAAATGCGCCGATGTGATCTGGGTCCTTGGGGCGGCGAGCGGCATCTGAAACAATTTTAGGGTTCCGGAAAAATACCCGGAATTTGGGGTATTCGAAAAACCTTGTATTACCATAAGTGATTTATATTACAAAAAATTATATTGAAGTTTAAACAAAATAAATATAAGTTTCAAATTGAATCTCGGCATAGCGATAACTGGAATAATTGGAAAAATGAAGCGGATTAGAGGATGAGTCCATAGGTGGTTACTCATCCGGTAAAGCCTTTGTTGCTGGTCGTTTGTGTCGTGTTGACGGATTTATTTATGCCATCAGAAATCAACTTTAGGAAGCCGTTATGAGAAATACAACCCGCATAATGAAGTCATTTTTGATTCCGTTAATACTAGCAGCATCTATTTCATTGTTTTTTGCCTCCTGTATAAAAATGGGGCAAAGCCCTGGCTCCGGGGATTCCATGAAAGCGGAAAAATCCTCTGAAGCGATGGTCAAGAACCTTGCGCCCGAAGACACCGAAACAAAAGATCAGACCGGGGAAGCAAAGGAAGAGTCCAACGAAAAACCGGCCGCCGGTGGAGATGAGCAAAAAGACATCGCTCTTAAAGCTGCTGCGGACCATGAGGCACTTTTTGCCGAGAACCGTTACCCATCCGCCGCGACCTGCGGAACCTGTCATCCTAAGCACTATAAGGAGTGGTCGGTTTCTTCGCATGCGTACGCTCAGCTCAGCCCGGTCTACATGTCTCTCAACAGCGAGATCAACGAACTGACCAGTGGAACCGACGGAGACTTTTGTCTGCGTTGCCACAGTCCCATTGGGGCCAATCTGGGAGAATCGCCTTTCATTTCCAATTTGAAGCGTCACCCCACGTCCCGAGAAGGCATCACCTGTGTGGTCTGTCATCGTCTGAACAAAAATTATAATAAACGCAGTGGACGGCTGGCGCTGGAAGAAGGCGGTTTGCTCAAACCGATCTATGGCCCAGAGGGAAATAAGGAATTGGCACGGGTCCTTGACAACACCGACCAATACCGGGTGGTGACGGAGGACGGCAAGCCGGGTCGTAAAATCCACACGGAAGCCAAAAAATTTGCTTCCATTTCCGATCCCGTTTTTTGCGGGACCTGTCACGACGTGACCCTGCTGAACGGGTTTCGCCTTGAAGAAGCCTTCAGCGAATACCGGCTGTCGCCGGCGGCAAAAAAGGGCGTGACCTGCCAGGACTGTCACATGGGCAAGGTTGAGGGCGTTCCTTCCGGTTATCATGAAGGGCCGGCAGCCATGGTTGGCGGCAAACCCACTAAGAAACGAAAAATCACGTCGCACTTTTTTGCGGGACCGGATTATTCCATTGTTCATCCGGGAATTTTTCCCCACAACACCGCCGCCCAGGAATTGGCCACCATGGAAGAATGGTTGCAGTTCGATCACAAGGCCGGGTGGGGCACCGATGAGTTCGAAGATAACGTTCCCGAGGACGCCAAATTTCCACTGCGTTGGGAATCTGTGGACGACCGTTACGATGCGCGGGAAATTCTGGACCATCAATTCGAACGTTTGGAGTGGGCCCGCGAAAGGCGGTTGGAAGTCCTGCGTAATGGATATTTCCTGGGTGAAGTCGTCACTCAGAAGAGCGACCTGGACGGCATTCGCTTTAAAGTGAAAGTGCAAAACCTGACCGACGGACACAATGTTCCCACGGGGTTTACCGGCGAACGTTTGGTCTGGTTGTATGTGAAGGTGATGGATCCTTCCGGAAAAGTGATCTTTGAATCGGGTGATCTCGACCCGAACATGGACGTTAGAGATCACGAATCCTCCTATGTTCACAGCGGAGATGTGCCTCTCGACACGCAATTATTTGACCTTCGATCCCGGTTTGTGGTGCAGAATATCCGCGGTACCGTGCGTGAAAGAATCATTCCCATCCCTTATCCAGTCATCACCATTCCTTTTGTTCGCCCTTCGATTCAATCCCTGGTTTTTTCGGGGGAGCCGACCACCGAACGTGTTCACAGAAGGGGGATCGAGCCACTAGGATCCCGCTGGGCAAAATATAAGATAAAAGAAGAAGCCTTAACGGGCAAAGGATCCTATAAGGCGGTGGTGGAGCTGAAAGCTGCGATGGTTCCTGCCAATTTGATCGGCGCGATTCAAGGGCGTGGTTTTGATTATGGCATGAGCGCGCGCGAAGTCGTGGACGGTGTGGTCGCCGGACACGAGGTCCTTTATAAAAAAGAAATTGCCCTTGAAGTGACCGAGTGATCTTCCCGTCCTCAAGGTTTTAATAACCGCGAAAATTGCATCGCTTCCCAAGAGTGGCCGCGCATATGAAAAAACTGTGTAAGACCCGGTTCCCCCTGCTCGACATCATTCCATTTTTTCTTTTCATTGTGTGCTTGATTTTGTCAGGGGCGGCCTCCGCTTTCGGTGGATGGTTGTATCCTTTGGGGGAAACCACCGACACACCGCGGTTTTCCGATGAACGGGTGCAATTGAAATCGCCTTCGGATACAGGAAACCGTCCGCCGCTCATTTATGAGGGAGGCGATCTTTTTCTGGGAACCGGAAATCTTTACGAAGGGTTCGAGACCCCTTGGGGAGCCGTCTGGCAGCCTCAGTTATGGATCTTCGCCACCATGCGTTCCGCAGTTTATTATTTTGATGACGGGGTTCAAAGCCCTTCGGCGGAGTGGGGAAACCGACTGGATATTTATGCCAACCTGCAGTTGACGGGAACCGAAAAAATCATTCTCGGCATGCGTCCTCTCGACAGGAACCGTCTGGACCGGTTTTCGCGGGTCACCTTCAATGATAATCGCGGGGGGAACGAAGCCGAGTTTAATGCCGATATACGGACTTTATTTTTTGAAGGGGATTTAGGAAGCCTCTTCCCAGGTCTCGATCCGGGTGGGTATAAAAAGCTGGACTATGGTTTCACTGTCGGGCGGCAGTTGTTGCTTTTTCAGGAAGGCATTCTGTTGAATGACGAAATAGATGCAGTGGGGCTGGTCCGAAATAACATCCGCCTTCCAGGCGTGAGCAATTTGCGCACCTCGCTTCTTTATGGGTGGAACGAAGTGGGACGCAGTAGTGCCGTCAACGTGAACGACACCAGCACGAACATATTTGGGATGTTCAATTCTGCAGACACCTACTTTACGACGATAAATCTGGATCTTATCTATACGAAAGATGCCAATGAACAAACCGATGAGGATGCCTTTTATGTCGGATTGTCCGCCATCCAGCGGATCGGTCATTTCAACACAGCATTTCGTGTCAACACGTCCTTTTCCGAAGGGGCCAACAGCGCTCAGGTGGGAAATGGAACTCTGCTTTCCTCGGAAATTTCATTCACGCCGCGATCCTCCGATGACGTGGTTTACCTCAATACGTTTGTTTCGGCAGGGAATTTCACCCAGGCAGGCCGCGAACCGGTGGTTGGCGGACCCTTGGGCGCGTTAGGAATTCTGTTTGCCTCCCCAAGCCTTGGAAATTTTGGCTCAGAGCTCAACAGCTTTGCCGATGACGTGGTGGGGTTCGCCTTAGGGTATGAAGCGTTCTGGCAAAATCACCGCCGCAGTCTGACCCTGGAAGTGGCCGGCAGAAAGGACATCACCGCCAGTGGAAACGGTTTCGATGACATAGCCGTGGGTTTTGAATTTCGGCAGCGGTTATTACACCGGCTTCAATTGCAAATAGACGGACACTACGCTTTCCAGGAATCCCGCGACAACGGGTTCGGGGGGCGCACCGAGTTATTATACCAGTTTTGACCCCGCCCCTCCCAGTCATCTAACCTGCGGAAAATAGATTTGAACTAAGATCCAGTTTAAAAACGTATCGTTCGGATTCTACTTGTAGTCTCCCTTGGCGGGGAGCAATTTTCCAACCTCCGCAGTCAAATCTTTTCCTTGGATCGCGTCCACTAATTTAAGAGCATTTTCCCGAGTGGGCGAGGCGATCAAAGCCGCGGCTTCGGGGATGCTTTTGACGGCGGAAAGAGCCGCCTTGGCGTTTTCGGCTCTTTTATTCTGTGCTTTTGTGTATTTGGGTTCTTTGGATTTTGATTGCGCTTCCGCGGCGGAAACCAGCGCGGCGGCATGACCGGTCACAAAGAGCTCGGCTTGTTCTTTTGGGGTCATTTCCGCATTGGTGGACCGGTTGGGAGGGTAATAGCGGTGGCGAACGGAGCCTTGCGAATATTTGACCAACTCGAAATCAGGGTTGATGGGATGGCCGGCTCCCAGCATTTTAGCCAAGGTGTCGCCTGTGAGATCAGGATGCGCCAGACCGTGGCAGGTCATACAGTTTTCAGCCACCTGGTACTTCATGTTCGGCCAGATCAACCCGGCGGATCTAGATTTTTCAAATCGTTGTTTCTTATGCTCAGGCGTTTCCTGGTCGCGTTTGATATTTTTTCCACCGTAATTGTCGTGGATGGCGAGCCACTCGGAGGATGCACCATGACAACTTTCGCAGGAGTTGCCTGATCTGGCGACCGCTTTGGATTCAGCATTTTTTTGTTCCAGGGTGTAATGACAAAGAGAGCAGGCTTTATTTCTTTTCATTCTCTTTTGTCCGCCAACCGCGGCAAGAATTTTTTTGGGAGAGGGTTTACTTTTGTCCTTAGGTTCTCTGTGGGCCGTGCGGTACGACGTGTAGTGTTTGGTTTTTTCCCAAACTTCATTCTCAGCGTCGTGGCATTCCTGGCACACTTTGGCCCCCTGAAAAAAGGGTTCGGCGGTAGCCTGGGCCGGTGAAACTGTTAAAACTCCGGTCAGGATCAAGAAAGAAAAAAAGGTGAAAAAAAGATGGTTCAGAGCGCGGTTCCCGTTCATTGCAACCCCTTTACCCGAAATGATTTAACTCAAATTTATTGTAATTAATTATCTCATAAATCTTATGGAATTATTGATAAATTTAAGGATTGCAGGGGGAAAATTTTAGCCAAAAAAGTTCCGTTCAATACCTATTGGGAAAGCCCGATTTTATAATTAGCGGGTTTGTCGGAGGTTTCGATTTAAGAACTGTTTTCAGGCAAACCGGGCCAGAAAAAATCAAAAAATTGAGCAGGTTATCGAGAGAAAGAGGGCACTCTTATTTTCATCCGAGGATAAATTTTTATTCTCACAACGTTTAAACCGTGCGTTAATTTTTGATCGTCTTGTATTCGTTCAGGATAGTCTGAGCTTCTGTGTGGGAATGGACCGGCATGCGCGGACCCATGTGAGTGACCACTTGGGCGGCGCAGTAGGCTCCAAGAATAGCGGATTCCTTCAAGTTAAAACCCTGGATCATTCCGTGAAGCGCGCCCGCGGCGTATAGATCTCCTGCCCCGGTCGTGTCCACAGGCGTAATGGGAAAAACTCCGACCGTTTCCATAGTATTTATGTTGCTATTGCCCACCCAGGAGCCCTTGGACCCCAGAGTCATAAATACGGTGTTGGCCATTCTGCGGAGGGCTTCGAACGCGTCTTCGGGATTGTCTGTATCGGTCATCGCCAGCGCTTCCACCTCGTTGCAGAAAAGAACATCGACATTCCAGCGGATGAAGTCACTCAAGCTTTCCTTAAAAGTATTGACGACAAACGCATCGCTCAGGGTAAATGCTACGGGAACCCCGTCGGATTTTGCGATTTCAGCCATTTTCAAGGCAGCATTTCGTGTTTCATCCCCCGTCCATAGATAGCCTTCGATGTATATCATTTTGGCATTGCGGACGATGGTCTCATCGACATTATCCGGGTGAAGGGAAGCAGAAATTCCCAGGTGGGTGAGCATGGTGCGTTCGGTGTCGGGAGTGACAAGGACGACGCAGGTTCCGGTCCCGTGATTTTCCGATCCGGTACCGGGAAAGCCGACCCCGCACACTTTCATGTCCTTCGTGTAATGCTGCCCGTAGTTGTCATTGGCGACTCGGCCAAGATAATATGCATGGCTTCCCAGGACACTGATTCCATGCACGGTGTTGGCCGCCGAACCGCCGGAGGAAATCTTGGTCGGTTTGCCTGAAAGGGAGTTTAAAACCTCCGTCTGTTCTTGCGAGGTAGATAATTTCATTCCCCCCTTGATCAGAGATTGCTCCTCAATGAAAGAATCCTCCACCAGGATTTCAATATCCACCAGAGCATTGCCGATTCCCACCAAGTCGTAATTCATAGATCGTTTAACTCAGAAAAGTTTAAAAATCATTCGACTAAGGGTTTCCCCGCGATTCCGATTGCTTACGGGAAAACATCTTATAAGCCAGAACCAAAAACACAGCCACAGCCGACAGAAAAAACGAGGCTCCCGAAACCTGCGCCACCAACCCCACCGCTTCCTTGGCATCATGAGTGGAACCCATACCCGGCGCTAAAGCTGCGGCCCATAACCAGAACACGCCATAGCCGAGACTGCCGAATCCGCTGAAAAGGGAAACGCCCAGTTGAATTTTAGGATGGAAGTGGAGCCATGCCGCAAGCAGGGAAAAGGCGATGGCGATCACGCCCATGGTTTGGGAGTGCAGGTGCGCCCGTTTCATATAGACCCAGGACTTTTTCACCACCGCATCTTTTTTATCCTGTTTTCCCTCATACTTTTCCGTGAATACCGCATCCGCTTCGGCTTTCAAATATCCTTTTACATCATCCTCGCAACACCCGAAGGAAAGCCCAAGAGAGCCGCCAAATAAAATCGCGACCATTGAAATAAGGATCCCATATTTTACATGCGCGATATCCATCGTTTTTATCCTCTCCAAAAAAAGCGGTATTATAGCATCTTTGTAAAAACAACTGGTTTTTCCTCGCGGATTTTTCTAAAACAGTTCCTGAAAATGACGATCTCCCTTATACTGTGATGAGACCGCAAATTAGATTTTAGTCCTGTTATTTTTTATGAAGGGTCACGATATTAAAAAAAAGTATTTATTTCCTCTTGTTATTATCACAGTCCTTCTTTTCCCCCTATCCCCATCACAGGCTGAGCCGGAAATTGGCAAAGTCCGCGGGTTCCATCAAGCGGTCGAAAAAATCCTGACCCATCCCTGCCTGAAGAAAAAGAACTACGGGGTCGAAATATTTTCTCTGGACAGGCATGAGATTCTTTTTCAGGTTCGAAAGGATAAGAAATTTATTCCAGCATCTAATCTGAAGCTGATCACTACGGCCGCGGCACTCAAGCACCTGGGTCCCGACTACCGGTTTTCCACCCGCCTGTTCACGACGGGAAGGTTGGAAGGCGATACTCTCTACGGAGATTTGTATATCAAGGGTTACGGAGATCCAAAATTGGTCACGGAGCAGATGTGGCTTCTGGTCAACGAATTGGAAAATCTCCCGCTGCGCAAAATCGTCGGCAACATCATCGCGGACGATTCTTATTTTGATTCGATTCTGCGCGTCAAAACCTGGGAACAACCAGGGGGAGCCGAAGCTTACAACGCTCCTTTGGGAGCCCTTTCCTTCAATTTTAATACCGTCACCGTTTATGTGTCTCCGGGAGACGGGTCCGGCGATAAACCTCGGATCATTGTGGAGCCGGACACGCAATACCTTAAAATCAACAACCGCACCCGGACTTTGCCGAATGGCAAAAGGGGCCGGTTGACGGTGCACCGGATGGACCGGGGGGATTACGATGAAATTTCCATAACCGGAAAAATATCAAAAAGCCGTCCGCGCGCAAGGTATTTTGTCAACATAACCGATCCCACAAAATACACCGTCAGTGTGTTCAAGGAGTATCTCGCCCGTGTGGGCATCCAGTTTGTAGGGGAAACCGTTCTGGGAACCGTTCCAAAAGGAGCCAGGCTCCTGGTCAACCACAAATCCGAACCGCTCGCTCTGGCGCTTCGGGGGCTGAACAAATTCAGCAACAACTTTGTCGCCGAACAAATTGTGAAAACTATGGCGGCGGAGCAGTTCGGTCCACCGGGGACTACGGAAAAAGGTTTAAAAATAATTCACCAATACATGCAATCTTTGGGCTTTCAGGCCGGTCGTTTTAAGATCGTGGACGGCTCCGGTCTCTCTAGGCAGAACCGCTTGACGGCCAACCAAATCGTCAAGGTATTGGACGATGTGAGGGAAGATTTGAGTATTTTTCCGGAGTTCATCTCGGCTCTGGGGGTGATGGGGGTCGATGGCAACGTTCGCAAGCGAATGAACGGGGTGGAAGAGTCTCAAAAAGCCCGCGTGAAAACTGGAACCTTAAACTCCGTCAGCTCTCTTTCAGGGTACTTTCAATCACTCGATGGGGAGCGGTTCGCTTTTTCTATTCTGATGAACGATTTGAAATGCCATAATGGGCAGGCCTTGAAAATTCAGGACAGGATTGTCCGGGAAGGGTTGCGGTTCAACAGGGGAAATAAAATACAGGATAAACGTTCCAGGCCTTGAGTGAATTATTTTTTATCAGCCGCCAAAAATTTTACGATTTTCCTTCCGATCCTCTTCAAGGATTTTTTTCCAATCTCTTTTTTGATACGGCGCCTCCAGATAATCTTCATAAATGGATTTAGCAAGCTCCGTTCGATCCACTCCCTCGGGGGCCACTTGAATGTCTAACTGCGCCAGGGCCATGTCAAAATCGCGATCCAACAGAGAAGCGGAATCCATACCATATTCCTTCAAAGCCTGACGGATGGTTGCGGGGTCCAATCCAAATCGATTGGCCACTTCATTAATATTGGAGGGTTTGTATTGCTTGTTGGGTCCGATGCCGAGATGATAGGCACAGAACAATTCAAAAGGTTCCAGGTTGGCAACTTTTCGCGGTTTCTTAGCCCCTTGTTCGGGTCCATTGTTGGTCCGGGAACGCCCATCTCCCCGGGCCTCGTTGTTTTGTCTGGCCTTGTTGGAGTGATTGTTTTTTCGCGGGTCGCGTGAAGGGGAAGATCCGTTTTGCTTCGATCTGTCCCAATTCGATTTATTTTTTCCACTGCCTTTTGCATTGGAACCCCTGGTGCCATTTTTCCCGGAAGGTTTGCCCGACGAATTTTCTGCCTGCCGCTTGTTGATTATGGAAATGTGGGAGCTCAGTGTTTGCGACGGAGCGGTCATCCATTGTTCCACGGCTTTTGCTCTTTGCCCCTGTGTGTTTTGCCGGGGTCGTCGATTAGAGGGCGTTTTGGAGGATCTTTTCTGGGGGGTATTTTGGTTTCCCCCGGATTTTCCGGGTGGGCGGCGGGAATGACCTGGTTTCTTCAAAACGATGGTCCTCGATTTATTGGGTTTGAATTCATTGGCCTGTGGATTTTCCGTGAATACATTTTTGCGGAGTGGGCCAATTCTGCTTTATTGTTGTTTGCTTCATTTATTTTGCGCGGTCAATGTTTCTAATTCATCGACCAGTGCGGAGAATTTCTCCAAAGCGGTCCCGACCGGTTGGGGAGATGTCATGTCGACTCCGGCGCCCTTCAGTAAATCGATAGGGTATTTGGAGCCTCCGGATTTCAGAAAAGTCAAATAGTCGTTTAGTTCCGAGGTCCCGCCTTCAACCACCCGGTTTGCCAGAGCGTAGGAGGCGGAGATTCCGGTCGCGTATTTATAGACGTAAAAACTGAAATAAAAATGCGGAATTCGGAAACATTCCAGCGAGAGGCAATCATCCAGGACCACGCCTTCCCCGAAATACAATTTTAAAAGTTTCCTGTAGATATTTTGCAGGGCTTCGCCGGTCAGCGGCTGACCGCTTTCTGCTTCTTTATAAATGAGATATTCAAACTCCGCAAACATCGTCTGCCGGTAGAGCGTGCCGCGAAAATTATCGATCTCCCGGCACAGAAGATAGATCTTCATGTCGCGGTCGATTTCCTGCGCCAGCAGGTAACGGGTGACCAGTGCCTCGTTGAACGTGGAAGCCACTTCAGCCACGAATATCGTGTAATCGGCATACAGGTAAGGTTGATTTTTTTTTGAATAATAAGAGTGCATGGAGTGGCCTGCTTCGTGCGCCAGCGTATACAGGCTGTTGATGTTGTCCTCGTGGTAGTTCATGAGAATGAACGGATTGGAGTCATAACATCCGGACGAGTAGGCGCCACTGCGCTTTCCCTTGTTTTCATAGCGGTCCACCCACCGTTCGTGCATCAACCCTTTATTGACGGCATCGGTGTAGTCATTTCCCAAAGGTTTCAGGGCTTCGGTGATTTTTTCCGTGGCTTCCCCATAGCTCATTTGCCAGTGGATATCCTTCACCAGCGGTACACTGCAATCGTACACATGCAGTTCGTCGAGGTTCAAAAGACGTTTTCTTATATCGAAGTATTTATAAAGCGGGGCGAGGTTTTCGTGAACGCTCTGGATAAGGTTGTCGTACACCGCAACGGGAATGTTTTCCGCAAACAGGGCCTGCTCGCGGACAGAAGGATATCGCCGGCTCTTAGCATAAAACATATCCTTTTTGACACTGCTCGATAGAAGCGATGCGTAGGTGAACTGATGCCCTTCATAGGCGGCGTAAAAAGTTTCAAAAGCCTCCTGCCGGACCCTGCGGTCGTAGTTCTGCATCAAGCTCTGAAAATTGCCCTGGCTGATGGTGACTTCCTCGCCTTTTTCATTTTTGACCGTCCCCAGTTTCAAATCGGCGTTATCCAGCATATCGAAACCTTCCCTTGCCGCCCGCGCCATCTCCGCAGTGGATGCCAGCAGTGCCTCTTCCTTTTCCGACAGGGTGTGCTGTCGATAACGTAAGATCTTTTCCAGATGAACTTTGAAAAATTCCAGTTCCTTGTCTTGCAGAAACTCCTGCATGCGGGTTTCCGGAATCGCCATGATTTCGGATTGAATAAAACTTCCTGCTTGACCGACCTGGGACGCCAAACGGACGATTCGTTCAAAGTTTCCTTGATGAATGTTATTGGTCTTGTCTTCGTCGTTTTTAAGATGGGCAAAGGTGTACAGCTTTTCCAAACTGCGGGAAATGCCCATGTCAAATTCCAGGCAGGCTTTCAAAGCCGCCGCCGAATTTCCAAGCGTACCCTGATGCGCGGCATAACCTTTGACTTCGGATTCCAGGGCTTTAAATTCGTTCTGCCATGCTTTGTCGGCGGAATAAAGACCGGAAAGATCCCATTTGGAATCTTCAGAAATTTCATCTCGTGTTGCGAGTTCTACTTTGGCATCCATAAATGGTTTGACTCCTTTGCAAAACCTTCTGAGGGTTTTTGCGACGGGTCTAGGAAATTGCTTGCTCTATGGTCTGCAAATGGACCTTGAGCTTGGTTTGTTTTTCAGAAAGGGCCCGCTTTCTTTGTTTATCTTTCTCGAGTATCTCGGGAGGCGCTTTTTTGACAAAATTCTGGTTGGATAATTTCTTATCTAAAAATATGAGGTCTTTTTCGATTTTTTTCAACTCTTTTTCGACACGGCTTTTCTCTTCGGCAAAATCCATCATGCCTTCCAGCGGAATGATGATGTCCATCCCGTCCAGCACTGAAGATGCCGAAGCCTTGGCCTTGACAACCGAAGCATCGACGGTTCTCAGTTCGACCCTGGCTAACTCATTGATCAATTTGGCGCTGGCTTTGATGAGCAGGGTTTTTGGGGCATCGTCGGTCTTGATATCAAGGGGAACTGTAAGCCCCGGATTGAGATTCATCTCCCCGCGGATATTGCGCGCACTGGTCACAATATCCATCACCAGCCCAAGTTCTTCTTCGATTTTTTCATCCACTTTCGCGTCATCGTATCTTGGAAACGCCGCGGTCATGATGGTCTTTCCTTCGGCGGGTAATTTCTGCCAGATCTCCTCTGTGATGAAAGGCATGAAAGGATGCAGAAGCTTCAAGCTGGTTTCCAGAACGTGAACCAACACATTTTGCACCGCCTGTTTTTCAGGTCCCTGTTTGAACAAACTGGATTTGGACAATTCTATGTACCAATCGCAAAACTCGTTCCAGATGAATTTATAAACAACCGAGGCGGCTTCATTAAACTTAAATTCTTCCAGAGCTTCGTTGGTTTCCTTGCTGGCGGCATTGAGGCGGCTTAAAATCCACCGGTCCGCCGCAGAACGTTTTAGAGAGTCGTCCAACTCACAAGTGCCCTTATAATCCTCAAGGTTCATGAAAACGAAACGCGAAGCATTCCATAATTTGTTGCAAAAATTTCGATACCCTTCGATCCTGTCCTCCGCAAGTTTGATGTCCCTTCCTTGAGCGGCGAAGGCGGCCAGGGTGAACCTGAGAGCATCGGTGCCGTACTTTTCCATCATGACCAGAGGGTCGATGACGTTGCCCTTGGTCTTGCTCATCTTTTGTCCTTCCGCATCGCGGATCAACGCGTGGATATAAACCTGGCGGAAAGGGACCTCCTTCATCATTTTGAGACCCATCATGATCATGCGGGCCACCCAGAAAAACAGAATGTCGAACCCGGTGCACAGAACCGAAGTCGGATAAAACTTTTTAAGGGTCATGGTTTGGTCCGGCCAGCCGAGGGTGGAAAACGGCCACAGGCCGGAACTGAACCAGGTATCGAGCACATCGGTTTCCTGAACCAGTTCCTCCGATTCGCAGTGCTGACACCTTTCCGGGGTTTCTCTCGCAACCGTGATTTTTTTGCATTTGGGGCAATGCCATGCGGGAATCTGATGGCCCCACCAGATTTGCCGTGAGATGCACCAGTCGCGGATATTTTCCATCCATTCAAAATAAGTTTTTTCCCAGAATTGCGGAACGATTTTGATCGATCCGTTTCTCACCGCTTCCATCGCAGGTTCCGCAAGCGGTTTCGTTTTAACGAACCACTGCTTGGAAAGATAGGGTTCGACGACCGTCCGGCACCGGTAGCAGTGGCCTACGGAGTGCATATGATCTTCAATCTTAACAAGCAAACCCTGAGTTTCCAGATCCGCGACTACTTTTTTCCTGCACTCGTAGCGGTCCAGCCCGGCATAATCCGTGCCGGCTTTCTCGCTCATCGTGCCATCCGGGTTCATGACATTGACCGTGGGAAGTTGATGGCGTTGACCGATTTCAAAATCATTGGGGTCGTGCGCAGGGGTGACTTTGAGAGCGCCGGAACCGAACGAGGTGTCGACGTACGAATCTTCAATGACCGGAATTTCACGGCCTGCCAGCGGAAGGAGCAACGTTTTTCCTCCCAGTCCCTGATAGCGCTCGTCGTCGGGATTGACCGCCACAGCGGTGTCACCGAGCATGGTTTCAGGCCGGGTGGTGGCGATGGTGAGAAACCGGTCTTCACCCTTTATTTTGTATTTAATGTTATACAGGTGGCCCATGGCATCTTCATACTCTACTTCCAGATCGGAAAGCGCGGTGTGGCACCGGGGGCACCAGTTGATGATGTAATCTCCCTGGTAAATCAGACCCTCTTCATACAACGAGACAAACACCTCCCGGACCGCGCGCGACAGACCTTCATCCATCGTGAACCGGTCTCTCTCCCAGTCGAGAGAACAGCCCAGTTTTCTCAGCTGGTTGCCGATGGTTCCCCCCGATTCATCGCGCCATTTCCAGACCCGTTGGATGAATTCTTCTCTACCCAATGCCTCACGGTCCGTTCCTTCGGCGTGCAGCTGCCGCTCCACAACGTTTTGTGTGGCAATACCGGCATGGTCGGTCCCCGGCTGCCAGAGGGCATTGAACCCGGACATGCGTTTCCAGCGAGTCAGGATGTCCTGCAGGGTGTTGTTAAAAGCATGCCCGATATGCAAAGATCCGGTAATATTGGGAGGAGGAATCACGATGGCAAAGGTTTCAGAGTCCAGATTTTCATCGGCGTGATAAAGCCCGTTGTCGAGCCAATAAGCCCCCCAATGCGCTTCAACTTGTTTGGGATCGTACCTTTTGTCGAGTTGGATCATAAAGAATGTGCAATAATTTTTGCAAATATTAAGGACAAAATCTTGGAGCAACCTGCTCCGGCCGGGAATCCGCTCTGAAATCCCCGTCCGTCCTTTTAGTATTTATGGATTGTACCGAGTGGGCCGTGAAACAATGTCGCCTGCCTGCCTCAATCTTTCAACACAATGAAGGGAGTTTTACCTAATAGGAAAATCGAAGTTTGGAAGAGGTAACCGCTAACCGTTTTCCTTATTTTTAATTCTATCAATTTCCTTTTTAATCATCGATCGGGCAATACCGGGAACGATTTCCCTGACGATTGTTTCTACGGATTGGGTAATCTTTTTAGAAAGCCTGGCAATTTCCTTTTCCATTTCAGGCGTCAGGGGTTGTTCAATAATTTCCCCGACTTCCTTTCCCATCATCTGCGATAAAAGCTCTTCCTGCGAACTCTGAAACTCACCGATATTTTCGAAACTTTTTTCCGTTGCCGTATCGGCTTCTTCGGCAGTCGCAAATGGATGAGCCTGCAAATCTTCAACCAGCGTCCCGGACTCCGGCGCCGTCTCTGCGGCTTCGGGAAGGTCCGCGCTTTGTTCCATGGATTCTTCCGTTGACGGAGAAGGTAAATTCATGCTCCCGCGAATGATTTCATTAAAGGCGGCCTCCAACTCCTCGGCATTTTCTTCGCTGAGATAATTCACCTCAGCAACCATGGTGTCCATCTCCGCCGTGTCCATGGGGAGAGAGGTTTTCGCGATCCCATTGCCTTCCTCGTTACCGTTGGAGGAATTTTTTTTAAGCGCAGTGACTTCCTTAATCATCTCATCGAGAGCTTCCATGGGCTGTAATTCTTCTTCGGCACTTTGCTCTCGAATCTCGTCCGATTTTTTGGAAAGCGCTTCCACTCGCCGGATCAATTCTTCCAACGATTCTTCCGGGACCTTTTTTTCTGAAACCACCGTGCCTTTGACGGGTTCAACGGGAGCGTCATCCGATGAATCTGTGGTGTCGATAGAATCGTCTTCTGAAGCGGGATCCTCGTCCGCTGTTTTGTCTTGTTTTTCTTCTACTCCCACCACCAGCTCATCTGGCTCAGGATCCTCCAGGAGGATCATCATGTCGTCGTCTGAGAGCTCCAGTTGGACCTCCTCCTCTTCAGGTGAGTTTTCCTCAGGGGAATTTGTGAGTTGGTCTTTTCCAAGTTCCACAACGGTTTCCTCTTCTAGCTGGTCAGTTGGAGAAAGCTTAATGACATTTTCGGCTTCGTCCTCTTCAGTCGGCTGAAAGTCATCGGTCTGGCTCAGTAATTCCTTGACCTTGAGGACAATGTCCTCGGATTTGAAAGGTTTCGTGATGTGGTCATCGGCCAGAGAATCGCGGAAAAGATCTTCATCAAAATCTTCGAAATCGCTCGTCAGCAGAAGAACGAAAACGGAATTGAATTCACTGGATCGTTTTATTTTTTGACTCAGCTCAAAACCGTTGAGCCCTGGCATATTGACATCCGCCAAAACAACATCCGGTTTGAATTGTTTGAGTTTTACCAGGGCCTCACTGCCATTTCCAACCCCTTCCACGGAAGCATCCTCATTATCAAAGGCCATGCCCACAATTTTTTGGATGGTGATGCTATCGTCGACGACCAGAATTTTGGAAGCCATTCACAATTTCCTTAAAGTCCACGAAGAACCCACAGCAAGCCGAATATCCGATGCGACCCTGTTTGCTCCCAGTTTGAATTGCAAGGATAACTTACTCATTCTTAAGTTTTTATTATATCATGAATTAAATTTGTACCACATTTTCAAGTCACAATCAAAAATTGCGTCCACAACAATTTGGAGCCGGGAAGCCAGGGGATCAAAAAGCTGTAAAAATCTGGATGCCCAGACTTTTTCCATAAAACCTGCCTTTGGCTTTGATTTATTTAATGCTAGTATAGGCCCGGAATATCCCCATGCTGAAATTAAATGATTGCCCGCTGAAATTATTAGCCGATGGATGAAGCTCGCGCACAAATAACCCGGGGAGCCGACAACAAACCCATAGTTGTCAGTCTCTTCAATGGTTTGAGTCAATTTTCCCGCACATTTTTGATGTGGGCAATGATTGTGTGCCAGGGGATGGTCGCGTTGATTCCTGACCTGGCTTTTGGCAAATACATTCAATTGGATGGGGTCGCGGACGTTAAAACCAAATACAGCATCGGATGCGCGAATGTCCAGGAAGCCGCCACCATGGCGGAACAGGCCGGACTGGATATTGTTATTTTCAATGATCAGGTAAGAAATTCCATTCAGTATGGAATTTTCCCTCTAAAACGTCTGATAAAAAAGACCATAGAAGGCCCTTCGATTCTCAGCACCAGCGCCGGTGTGTACCTGTCCAATATTCATGACAAGAACAAACAGTACCGCGAAACCATCCTGATCCCAGGTGCGGATGTTTCTCCTTTTTACTACTGGACGGGGGGGGTGCTAAAGAAAAATTTAATCGCCCATAACTGGGACAAGCGTCTGTCCATCATCGGTCTGCAGTACGGTGAAGACTTTGAGCAACTTCCGATTCTTGATAGTAATTTTTCGACAAATTATTCGGCAAAATTTCAAAACTCTGTCCTGGGGTTTGGTTTGCTTTTTGCCGTCGCCGTGGCGATGGTTTTTCGAGGTTACTACCGGAAAGCGACCGTTCCCCTGGCCATTCTTTTTATGCTGTTGATTTTCAATAATCATCCTTTTAGAAGTTCTCTATATGATCAGTATCATGGTGACCGCGGGATCAACCCCTATCAGGAAGTGATCGATTATGCCGTGTCCAAGGGGGCCATGGTGTTCTGGGACGATGTCGAGGCCGTCAATGGTCAAAGAGAGTGGGGAACCATCAACCTGGAAACCCTGCCTCATCCGGAAGACCTTGTGTTGTCCCGCAATTATACGGGGTTCCAGGCGGTGGCTGACGAGCCCGTCTCAATAACCGAACCCGGGAATGTCTGGGATCATGTATTGGTTCAATATCTCAGAGGCGAACGAAATCATCCGGTGTGGGGGTATGGAGCAAACAACTTTCAATGTGCGGGAGAATCGGGACCCATCCTGGGAGCCGTGCGAACCATTTTTCTGGTCCGCGAAAAGCAGAAGGAAGCGGTCATGGACGCCATGCGCAAAGGCAGGATGTATGCAGTGCGCCAACCGGGTCCGCATCGCCTCTCGTTGGATGAGTTTGTTGTCAAGGATGTCGCGACTGGAAAAAAATCCACCATGGGCGAACAACTCGTCTCCACAGACTTTCCCGAGATTACGTTTAAAGTTCATTCCACGGACGGGAACGAAAAAAGAGCCAAAGTTTTCCTCATTCGAAATGGCAAAGTGATCAAACGGGAAAGCGTCGTCCTTCCTTATGAGCTTACAATGATCGATTCCCAGGTGGATATGACGGAACCGGTTTATTACCGGTTGAATGTAATCGTAAGTTCCGTAGACCATTTGGTTTCCAATCCCGTTTTTGTGAAATTCGGGAAGACCGCATCCGTTGCGTCAACCGTGGCTTCACTTGAAACAGAACGCTCCGTACTCACAGAACCGGATCAGCCCCAGACGGAAACTCCGGCACCTCCGAAGGCTCCCGAACCCAGGGAAACGGAGAACCCGCAGGTTGCCAAATTGGAGCCTCCGGAACCGCCAGCAGTTAAAGAACTGGCTCCCCCCGTGCCGCCTCCGGCTCCGGTGACGGTTCCCGCGCCAGGCCAGCCGGCCAAAATTGAAACGCCATTGGCTCCCGTAGCGAAAAGTCCCCCGCCAGCCGGGGGAGAAAAATATGTCCGGGTTTTAATCGACGGGGTTACCTTGAAAAAAGGGCCCGGTGCGGTGTTCTCGGAAATAGGAAAAGCGAATAAAGGCGATCGCCTCCTTTTGGTCAGGCGGACTAAAGTCGTTTTCAACGATAAAGTCTGGCTGGTGGTCAAATCCGGGGATCAATTGGCTTATGTGTGGGAGGGATTGGTTAAAGAAGAATAATAATTCATCGTAATGATTTTTTGATTTCTGCTGCTCATAAGGTTTATTTACCTTAAGAATATCGATCCACCTTCACGCCTTTGTCCAATCGGTACATAAAAAGATTCTGCTTTTCATTGCTTTTACTGGGCTGCATGTTGCGCAGGCAAAACCGGTAAGACACAATGCGCGTGGACGATTTCAGATACGGCAGAATTATGGGAAGCAAGCGGTCGAGTGCCTGATGGGTGAGATAAACGTAAATGATGTCGGCATCGCGGAAATCAAAATCGTTGAAGTTTTTGCGCAAAAATTTTACCCGGTCGGAAACACCGGCACGCTGGGCCAGAAATCTCGAGATCCAGACCTTGACCGGGTCGATTTCCAGTCCCACACCCATTACATTGTATTTACGGGCCGCTTCAATCAACACCCGTCCGTCTCCCGATCCCAGATCGTAAATTTTTTCCCCAGGCTGAAGGGCCGCAAATTCGAGAATGTGCTTTATCGTTCCCGGTTTCAGAGGATGCCAGGGGGAGCCGAATAATGCCGGCATCACCACGATCGTCAGAAGAAGCAGGAAAAAACCCACCACGAAAATGGAAAGCAGGGTTGTGATCACGATCCCCATTCAATTCAAGGAATATTGTTTTCGGTTTTCTATCAACTTCAAAACTTTGTTTATGTCACCCGTTGGGTATTTGCAAATATTCTTTTCACAGACATAAACCATGGTTTCCCCTTTTTCAGTGTACTTGTCTTTCAGAATGGTCAATTGCGAAGTTGTTTTCGGTGGGGCATAGGCAAGAACCTTGTTAGGTATGAAACGGGTATGGAGTTTTTTAAGGATGGCATCTTTCTTTGGCGAATCTTGAGGGCCGACCACGGCAATTTCCTTGGACCGATCCAGATAAAAATCCAAGGCGATCAGCATCTGCGAAAATCCGGTAGGAAACTGGTGGATTCTATCTCCGGCGGTGCTTAAAATTTTTCGCGCTTTAAGGATATATTTCTCGTCGAACGTCAGGTTATACAGCCTGAGTAAATTTAGAGCCGATACCGCATTACTATTGGGGCGCGCGCCATCAGAAAATTCCTTGTTGCGGACGGGCAGGAAGTTGGCGTTTTCTTCGGAAAGAAAATAACCCCCTTCCTTGAGATCCCAGAACAATGCATCCTGCTTTGTTTGCAGACTTTCTGCCCAAAGGATCCAGCGTTCATCAAAATCCGACTCGTAAAGGGTGATCAGGCCCTGGATCAAATAGGCGTAGTCGTCCAGTCCACCGGGGTATTTTGCTTCCTCCTGCCGGAAGCGCCTCAGTAATTTGTCGTTTATGTAAAGATTGCTTTTTATGAACCGGGCGGCGCTTTGTGCAGCGGCCAGATACTTTTGATCTCCCAAAATCTGGTACGCCTGCGCCATGGAATTCAGCATGAGCCCGTTCCAGGCGGTGATGATTTTATCGTCTTTAAAGGGATGCTCTCGCTTTTCCCTGGCAGAAAAAAGTTTTTTATGAATCGACCGCACGGCGCGATCGGATTTGATTTTCCACGCGAAACTTTCCTGAAGCTGGAATATGTTGGTTCCCTCATTAAGGGATCCAAAATTACCGGAGTGGGTCACGCCATAAATTTTAGAGATTTTTTCATATTCTTTCGGGTTCAGTATTTTTTTTAAAGCGTCAGAAGCCCAAACATAAAACACCCCTTCTTCGCCTTCACTGTCGGCATCTTCCGCTGAATAAAATCCTCCTTCCGGGCCTGTCATTTCGCGCAACACATAATCCAGAGTCTCCCGGGCGACCGACTCGAACATCTTATTTTGGGTTCTTTGAAACGCTTCCAGATAAACGGAAGATAACCCGGCCTGGTTGTAAAGCATTTTTTCGAAGTGCGGCACCATCCAGATACGGTCTGTCGAATAACGGTGGAATCCACCTCCCAGGTGATCGTACATGCCTCCACGGGCCATGTGATTCAGAGTGGTTTCAACCATGGCAAGCGATTTTTTATCTCCTGTCCGCTGGGCGATGCGCAACAATACTTTTAATTGCATAGTGGGCGGAAATTTGGGAGCGCTGCCGAAGCCGCCGTAATCCGAATCAAACCGTTTGCTGAGTTGTTTGTAGAAATTTTTCAGAATCTCCTCATTTAAGGGGGTGATGCTGGTGGCAATTTCGTTGGAGGACTGCAGGAACTCTTGAACCCTGGCTCCCACCGCGGCAATTTTTTCAGGTTGTTCGGTCCAGGCGGTGCGCAGAGTATTGAGGAGATGGATCAGCTCCTCTTTGGGAAAATAGGTTCCCCCGAAAAAGGGGTGCCTTTCGGGAGTCATCACCACCGTCATCGGCCAGCCGCCGTTTCCGGTCATGGCCTGAACTGCGGTCATATAAATGTGGTCCACATCGGGAAGTTCCTCGCGGTCCACCTTGATGCTGATGAAACTTTCGTTTAACAAATCGCCCACTTCCTGAGTTTCAAACGATTCCCTTTCCAGGACATGGCACCAATGGCAGGTCGAGTAACCGATGCTGAGAAAAATCGGCTTGTTTTCGGCAACCGCCGCCTGGAAAGCCTCCTTTCCCCAGGGATACCAAAAGATCGGGTTATTGGCATGCTGTTGCAGGTAAGGACTTTTTTCGTGAATCAGCCGGTTGTATTTTTTGGTTGCCTGAGTTGCAGGCTTATTATTTGAGGCGGGCTGTTCTTCGCTCTGGACCGGTTTGGGCCCGAACATGCAAAGAAAAATGCCAATCAGGAAGGCAGGGGAAAATTTATTATAATCCAAGAGGCGCATAAAGCCCCGCAAATTTTTCTTAGAATGTGTGAATGCGATTATTGTATCTAAAAACGGTTGTGAATGGCAAAAGAGTCCCACTTATTTATTTGCGAACTCCGCCTCCCATTGATCGATGACGCGGGTGAGTTCGTCCCACTCCTGCATGAGCCGGTCTTCTTCCTTGGAGAGTTCCTTTTGACGGTGGAGAACTTCAAGTAGCCGTACTTTCTCGCCCGCCTGGTGAATGTCTGGATCTCCCAGTTCCTGTTCGGCCTTGCTCTTTTCAGTTCCCACCTGTTCCAGGCGTTGTTCCACTTCGCTCAACCGGGATTTCTTAGGTTTTATCTGGCGGTGCTTCTCGCTTCTTTCTTTAGCTTCGGCCCGCTTGCGTTCTTTGTTCTTTTGGCCGCTTTGATTGTTTTTCTTTGAACCCGTTTCGGAAACTTTCGCCTGCTCCCGTTCCGCTTCCTTGGATTTGAAATATTCGTAATCGCTGTAATTGCCGATGTATTCCTTTACGGTGCCGTTTTCAACTTCCCAGACCCGGTTGATGATTCCATCCAGGAAATACCGGTCGTGAGAGATGGCGCAAAGACTGCCTTCGTAATCGGCCAGAGCGGCGGCCAGAAATTCGGTGGAACGCATGTCGAGATGATTGGTGGGTTCGTCCAGAAGCAGGAAAGAGGCGGGATTGGACAATATTCTGGCCAACGCCAGCCGCGAGCGTTCTCCACCGGAAAGAACGCCGACTTTTTTGTTCACATCGTCACCGGAAAACAAAAACGCGCCCAAAATATTATGCTTCTGAGTGCGCATCAGATGACCCGCCGTTTCTTCCAGGGATTCCAGGACCGTGTGCTCAGGGACCAGGGTTTCCGAATGGTGCTGGGCGTAATAAGCGCGTGTGACGTTGGCGCCCAGCTTGATTTCACCGTTGTCATGACCCAGGACTCCGGCCATGAGTTTGAGCAGGGTGGACTTTCCCGCTCCGTTTTCTCCAACCAGCGCTACCTTCGAGCCGCGTTCCAGGCGTGTGGAAAAATTTTTGTACACCTCGACCGGGCCATAACTTTTATCGACATCCGATAGTTCGATGATCATCCTGCCCGTGCGGGCGGGTTGCGGAAATCGAAAATGAATGGTTCTCGATTTCGTGGCCGTCTCCACCCGGTCCATCTTGCTCAACATTTTGACCCGGCTCTGCACCTGAGTGGCTTTGCTGGCCTTGGCGCGAAAACGTTCAACGAATTTTTCGATATCGGCGATTTTTTTGCGTTGGTTCACAGCCTCCGCCTGGAGCTGCTCCTCTCGGGCTTCTTTAAGAGATTCGTAGTTATCGTAATTGCCGGTATAGCGGGTCAAGGATCCCCGGTCCAGCTCTACAATTCCCTTGATGATACCGTTAAGAAAACGCCGGTCGTGGGAGATGAGAAGAATACTGCCTTCATACGACTTCAAAAACGATTCCAGCCAGATGACGGAGCGCAGGTCCAGGTGGTTGGTGGGCTCGTCAAGAAGCAGAACGTCAGGCTTGCGAGATAGTAACCGGGCGAGTTCCACCCGCATGCGCCAGCCGCCGGAAAATTCCGAAAGAGGTTTTTCCCATTGATCCGCTTTGAACCCGAGACCGGATAAAATCGTCTGCGCTCTGGATTCGCGTTCGTAACCGTGCAGGCGTTCAAACTCATGCTGAAGTTCGCCGTATTGCCGGCTCCATTTTTCCGGAGATTCCTCGTGAAGCCGGGTATTTTTTTCCAGGGAATGCATTTTCCGGCTGACGTCTGCGAAATGCGCGTCCCCCATCACCACACGTTCCAGAATAGTTTCTCCGTCGCTGGTGAGTTCCTGGGCCAGCATGGCCAACTGGGCGCCTTTTCGAACAACCACCTGTCCTGAATCAGCGGACTCCATTTGCGTGATGACGCGAAACAGGGTGGTTTTCCCCATGCCGTTTTCACCGATCAATCCCAGCTTTTCTTTGGGGCGCAGGTGCAGGTTGACATCTTTAAAGAGAATTTTCTTGCCGTATTGTTTATTCAGGTTTTGCAGATAAATCATGAGAGTATTAAATTCTGGATAATTATGAAAAGAAAGAGTCGCTTGTTACCGGGTCTCGCGCAGTTTGGGGTTGAACGCTTCGCGCAAACCTTCTCCGCACAGATTGAATGCCAGCACCACGATGAGGATGGTGATTCCCGGAATAAAGGTCAGCCACGGGGCATCGAAGATAAACGCTTTACCATCAGATAAAATATTTCCCCAGGTGGCGTCCGGTGGTTGCACGCCGAACCCGAGAAAACTCAAACTCGACTCGGTGAGAATGGCCGAAGCGACACCAATGGTCGCAGATACCAGGACCGGAGCCATGGCGTTTGGCACCATATGAACAAAAATAATCCGCCATTCGGGAATGGCCTGGCTGCGTGCCGCCGCCACGTAGTCCAACTCCCGCAAGGACAGAAATTCGGCACGGACGAAGCGGGCGGTTCCCATCCAACTGGTAAGCCCGATGATGATCATGATGTTATAAATACTCGGAGGCAGAAGAGCCACAACAGTCAGAATCAAAAAGAAGGTAGGAAAACAAAGCATGATATCGACAAACCGCATGATCAGGGTATCAACGGTGATGAACCCCAGTTTCACCCGGCCATAAAACCCGGCAAGACCTCCCAAAAAAATACCTACGGTTATGGAAATGCCCACGGCGATGAAACCCACCGTGAGGGATACAGAGGTTCCTTCCAGCATGCGGGCAAACACATCGCGTCCCAATTCGTCTGTTCCCATCAAATAGATTCCAAAAGTCGGCGCATCTTCTTTAGGAGTGATCTCGCTGGAAAATGTTGTGAGCGGCGGGAGAAACTTTTCCGAAAGCCGCACGACCTTTGGGTCGAACACAACAATAGTGCTGGTAAACACTTTCCCGAGAACCGCAAGGGCCAGCAAGACCCCGAGGAAAAGGAAACTGAAATAGGCCATGGGGTTGTGTTTGAAAATCTCCCAGCGTTCCTGGAAGAGCCCCATCTGCGGGGGCAGGGTTTCGGCTTCTATGATTTGTGCTTGCTGGTTCATGTTTCGTTTATCAAAATTTTATTCTAGGATCGACCACCGCATACAGAAGGTCCGAGACGAATGTTCCTATCAGTACCAGAATGGCCGAGATGAAATTTAACGTTAGAATGACGGGGAAATCCCTCGATAAAATAGCTTCATAGCCCAACCGTCCCATCCCAGGCCAGGCGAAGATGGTTTCAAAGATGACGGAGCCGCCGATCAAACCGGGAATGGTCAGGCCGAACATGGTGATAAAGGGTAACAGCGCGTTCCTTAAGCCGTGGCGGTAAATGACCACGTCGTTCGACCAACCCACAGCCCTTGCGGTGCGGATATAATCCTGATTGATCACTTCCAGCATCTGCGAACGCACATAGCGGGACAATATGGCCGTCCCTACAATTGCCGACATAAGGGCGGGAATGGTCAGATGCCATATCCGGTCCATCGACTGGAAAATCAGCGCGGAATCTTCCAGTCCGAAAGTACGCATGCCGATCACCGGCACATCAAAGGTTTTGACCATGAATATAATGACGATATAAGAAAGAAAGAACCCTGGGATGGAGATCATGGCGTAAGACAAAAAAGTGCTGGTTTTGTCAAAAGCCGATCCGCGTCGAATCGCCGCTTGAATGCCCACGGGAAATGCCAGAAACCAGGTGATCAATGTTCCAAGGACAAACAGGGGGAGAGAATTCAGGAACCGGTCCCATATCTTTCCAAGCACCGGTTGGTTGTCCTTGAACGATTTGAGTTCGCCGGTAAAAAGATCCTTCAGCCAGTACACGTACTGAATGTGCAAGGGTTCATCCAGATGAAACGCCGCCCGGATGCGTTGAATGTCTTCCGCCTTCATGCGCGGATTGGACGGATCGACCAGGCTTGGTTCCCCCGGTGCTAGGTGCACGATAGCGTGAGAAATAATCGAAATGAAAAACAGCAGGACAATCCGCTGAACAATATTTTTTATAATGAAGTTGGTCATGACTCTTTAAAAACCATTTTTCCCTGAGCGGGATTCCGTTATACTCCCCGGTATGGATATTCTACAACTCAGCCACTATCTCGATGATTTGCTGGATATTGCGTCCATCAAGGACTCGCCCAATGCCGTCAACGGCCTGCAGGTGCAAAACACCGGCGAGATTCAAAAAATCGGTCTCGCCGTTGACTTGTGTCAGGCGACCATCGATTTGGCGGTCGAAAAAAATTGTAACATGATGTTCGTCCATCATGGGATGTTTTGGGGCGGCGTCCAGCCCATTCGCGGAAGTCATTACGACAAACTGGCGGCCATGTTTCGCGCCAACCTGGGATTATATTCCGCTCACATCCCCCTGGACATGCACCCGGTGCTGGGCAACAACCGCGCACTCGCCGACCTTATTGGGCTGGAGCATCTGGAACCTTTTGGCGAATACGGCGGCGAAAAAATCGGGTTGAAGGGCCGCATCCAGCCACAATCCGCCGATTCCCTGGGACAACTATTGGAAACAAAGTTGGGGGCGTCCGTCAAGGTCATCGGCAAAGGGGAAGTGCAAACGGTGGGTTTGGTGACCGGCGGCGCGGCGGACATCCTGAGTCAGGCTAAAAATGAACCGCTGGATTGCTACATCACCGGAGAAGGCGCCAATCATCACTTTCATGAAGCCATAGAGGGCCGCTGTGTTCTCATATTAGCCGGGCATTACGCAACGGAAACGGGAGGGGTGAAGGCAGTGGGCCGCCACCTGGAAGAAAAATTCCAAGTGCAAACGGAGTTCCTCGATTACCCCACGGGGATGTAGAAAATCACGGAGCTTCTGCCAGGAGCTTGCTGATTACCTGCGCTTGCGGCTGTCCTTGATGCGAATGGGAGCTTGTTTTAGGCGGTTTGCCATGAATACGATGAAACTTGTCAATAGGCCCAGGCCAACAGGAACGATCCAATCTGCAGTCAGTGTCATGAGAATCCCCAGAATTAAAAGGTGAACCGGTATTTTTGAAATAATTCTTCCGTAACGACTTCTTTCCCTTCTTTAGCAACCTCCTGTTCGATGCGCTTGATCGCCATATTGCGGATAAACTCGATGGGAATGCGCTTGACCTTAGCCAGTGCATCGTCATCCCATTGCAGGGAAAGCTCCGGCGGCTTTTCCGGCTCCTTGGCTTTTTCTTCATCGCGCTTATAGTCTTCCTCAGACACCTCCATGCCCATGGCTTCTTTAGCGGAGGCTGGCATGATATTGGTGAACACTTCTTCGATCATGTCGGGGGTGATCATCTTGTCCCCGCGTTCACGGGCGCGCCCTTCGATGGTCTGCTTGGCCATGCCGAGGACGAAAGGCGGAACCTTTTCCATTTTCGCCAAGGCTTCCTTGCTCCAGGGCATCCCCTGCGTGGGAGCGACATCCATATAGTTTTTGAACTTTTCAATGATGTCGTCCTTTTTCTCGGTTCGGAGGGCCAGAAAATCCTGAATTTCTTCGATCACTTCCACCTTGCGGGGGCTTTCCTTCATTTTTTCCTTGGCTTCGTCGAAAGCGCCCATCGACAGTTCTTCGAAACCGAACTGCCGGACCCGTTTGGAAACCAGCATCATCGATTCATTGCGGATCTCGGTCAGAAAATCTGAAGTGACGTATTTGAACCCGCGCTTGACTGCGCGTTGCACCATCAGTTTCTTGATCCCGGGGCGCACGAATTCCGGTGCGTGTTTGACCCGCTCCCACGCTTCTTCAGTCCACTCGACGCCATTTTCTTTGGCGTAGGGATGATCCATTTTGTCAACGTTGGATTTTTCCATAATATTGAAGCCCCTTGAGGGGGACTGTGGTAAATGATTTTCAATCGTTTCCTATACTAAAAAACTACTTGATACCGCCTCTGATGTCAATTATTTTGGAGGTTTTCCATTGCCTGCAAACTGGTGTATAAATAATAATTTATGAAACGTTCCCCGATCATTTACTTTCTCTTCTTCGGTTCCGGCATCACCGCCCTGATCTACGAGATCGTCTGGACCCGGATGCTCACCCTGGTGTTCGGACATACGGTATTTTCCGTGTCAGTGGTGTTGGCGGCTTTCATGGCTGGGCTGGGTTTCGGCAGTTACCTGTTCGGGACCGCGATCGACCATTTGACCCGGCCCGTGGGTCCCGGCAACGAAATTGAGAAGAAGCCTCAGGAACAAGGATTGCAGGGACCGGATCACACCCCTCTCTTGGTTTATGGGTGGATCGAAATCGGTCTTTTTGTCATCTGCGGTCTTCTTTCATTACTCCTGGCGAATTTTTCCTCTTTTTACGCCTGGATTCATGTCTGGCTCCCGGATTCCATAATCGTCCAAAACGCCGTAAAAGCAGTTCTGGCGTTCGTGCTGATTTTTATTCCGACGACACTGATGGGTGCCACTCTGCCGATCATCAGCAAATATTATGTGACCGACAACGCCCGGTTGGGGACCCAGATCGGAATTTTATACGGTATCAATACACTGGGAGCGGTGGTCGGATGTCTCCTCACCGGATTTTTATTGATCAGTGTGCTGGGGGTTCTGCAAACAGTTCTCATGACTGCTTTCGTGAACCTGTTTATCGGAATCAGCGCCATCCGCGTTTACCAGGAATCTGGAGGGGAGGGGACGTTGAGTGTCCGGCCGCCAAAATTTGCATTTCCTTCACTTTCGGCCAACCCGGAACAAAAATTCTGGATGGGAGTCAGCTTCATTTGCGGTTTCACGGCCCTGGCGTATGAAGTGGTGTGGACCCGGCTTCTGGTGTTCAGCATTTCCAGCACAGTGTATTCCTTCAGCATGATGCTGGCGGTCTTCCTTCTGGGAATCGTTCTGGGAAGCTGGCTGGTCATTCCGGTGATTTCACGCGTCGCCAACCTGAGAACGGTCCTGATCTTTCTACAGGTGGGGATCGGTTTGTTCGTGATCGGTTCGCTTTACAATATGGAGCACCTGCTCTCGCCACCGTGGAACAGTTACCGGCTGACCGACCCTGCGGCCACCTTGTTTCGTTATTTTATGGATTCCTCAAGCCTGATGCTGATCCCCACGCTGTTTTTGGGAATGAGCTTTCCTCTGTTGATCAAGACCGTTTCCGGAGGGCACGAACATATCGGACGCGGGACGGGGCAGATCTATGCTTCCAACACCCTCGGTGCCATCCTGGGATCGTTATTGATGGGGTTCTGGGTCCTTCCCGAACTGGGAAGTCAGAAAAGTCTGATGCTCGTCGCCTCGTTGAATTTTCTTCTCGGAATCCTGCTTTTTCTTAAAGGAAATTATTTGGGAGCCGCCGTTCGCCGCGGACTTGCGGTTGCTTTTGCAGCGGTTCTTATATTTATAAATTTTGCCATTCCAGGCGATCTTTTGGACAAGTTTTTTATGCGCGACAGTGTCGGGCAGCGCAGCACCAAAGCGCTTCTATATTTCGAAGAGGGTCTGACGGATACCGTTGCGGTTTTTAAAGATACCTATGGAATCCTGGACCCGGAGGCAAAAAGACTGATCACCAACGGGATATCCATGTCGGCGTCGAACGTCATCGCCTCCCGGTATATGAAGCTGTTTGCTCACGTTCCGATTTTATTGGTGGATTCGCCGGAGGACGTGCTCGTGGTTTGCTTTGGCACCGGGCAGACCACCGGCGCCGCGGGAATTCATCCCAGCATCCGCTCCGTGGACAGTCTGGATTTATCGCCCAGCGTGATCCGGGCCGGGACCGTCTTTGCCTCGGAAAATCACGACGTGCTCAACAATCCGAAGGTGAATATTATTTTGCAGGACGGCAGGAATCATCTTTTGACCACCGATAAAAAGTACGACGTGATCACCTCAGAACCCCCGCCTCCACGAACGGCTTTCACTGTCAACCTCTATACAAAGGAATATTACGAGCTGTCCAGGAAGCGGCTGAAACCCGGCGGCATCGTGGCGCAATGGATTCCGCTTCACAGCCAGGGCGAAAAAGAAGTCGCAATGCACTTCAAAACCTTCCGCGAGGTGTTTCCCCACGCGCTCGCCTGGATGTCGGTGGCCAACGAGATCCTGATCATCGGTTCGGATCAGCCGATCGATTTGGATTTTAAAAAATTGCAACAACGCTTAGAGGAGCCTGTTGTCCGCCAAGCCCTTGCCGAAATCGAAATACCAGACGCATATTCTTTCCTGAGCAACCTCTGGTTTCTTGAAGAGCAGATCGCAGCGGTTGCAGAAGGTTACGGTGTGATCACCGACAATCACCCGGTCATAGAATTTTATCTCGACCTCGGAGCCACGATTGGATTGTCGGGAAAAGAAAAATATGTTTTCAACCGCACTCCCTTTGAGGACATTGCCCGGCGTATCCATCATCTTTCAGAACAGGACCGTTCGATCCTGAACCGTCATTACCGCATGATGGATCTGTATCAGCGGGGCGTTATGTACAGCAACCGCGGGCAACTGTTAAAGGCCCTGTCCCTGGTGGAAGACAACAATCTCATTCGTTACCATTTGCAGGCCGGAAAAAATCAGGTCGCCCGTTTGATTCGGGAAGTGGAAAACGAACCGGACAATATCGAAGCCCTTCTGAATCTCGGTCACGCTTATTATCAGATCGGGCAGTATCAGAAGAGCATCGCTGTTTTGGAAAAAGTTCCGCCCAATATTCCAAGCCGAAGTTTTGCTGATATGTACGTAGGCTACAGTCTGATGGAATTGGGCCGGATTAAAATGGCAAAGGAGAAATTTGATGCCGTTGCGAAAAACGATCCCCGTCAAATACGCGTGATGATGCAGGAAGTCGGATTGGTGGAATTATTGAAAAGACTTGAGGAGAACCCGGAAAACCCCGGCCTGATTCTTTCAGCGGCACAGTATTACAATATGAAAAAAGAGTTTTTTAAAGCGCTGGACTATTCATTGGTCGCCCTGGATAAAGAGCCCTTAAATGTTCAGGTTCTGCAAAGCATCGTGTACAGTTACCGCGGGCTCGGGGAACCCGGAAACGTGCTGGATTACGCGACCCGCTACAGCATGGTGGATCAGGAGGACATGCACCTGCAATACATTCTGGGAGAGATGTATGCCAAAACCCTTCGTTGCCAAAAAGCCCTTCCACATTTGGAAGCCGTCCTTAAGAAAAATGATTCCTACCGCAACACCAACGAACTTCTGGACGGTTGTAAAAATAAAAAAAGCGTAGTGGCGATAGGTTCCTCTTAAAAAACGACAATGAAAATTTCTGTCTAAAAATCCCCTGGATCTCTTATCGTAATTCCTTATATCGAAAACAATCCGTGGTGTGATCGTTGACCAAACCGGTCGCCTGCATGAACGCATAGCAGATGGTAGGGCCGACAAATTTAAACCCGCGTTTTTTTAAATCCGCGCTCATGGCGTCGGATTCTTTGGTGGTGGCAGGGACCTCCTTCATCGATTTCCATTTGTTTTGAATGGTTTCGCCCCTGACAAATCCCCAGATATACTTGTCGAAACTGCCGAATTCTTTTTGCACCTTTAAAAATGCTTTTGCATTGTCGACGGACGCCGTTACTTTCAGACGATTGCGGATGATGCCTTCGTTTTGCAAAAGTTTCTGTTGCTTCGCCGCATTATATTTCGCAACTTTTGCAGGATCGAAATGGTCATACGCCTTGCGGTAGGTGTCCCGTTTTTTCAGAATCGTTGTCCAGCTCAGGCCCGCCTGCGCACCTTCTAAAATAAGAAACTCAAATAACAGCCTGTCATCGTGGACAGGGACCCCCCATTCCTCGTCGTGATATTTTGTGTCCAGTTCATTCTCTTTTCCATGATAACCGGGCCACGCGCATCTTTTTTTCATGAGTCGTCTCGAAAATATTTATTCCGACCACACGGCAAGCTGATTTCCATTGGGGTCGCTAAAATGGAATCGTTTTCCTCCCGGAAATTCAAAGGTCGGTTTGGTGATTTTCCCCCCGGCTTTTTTCACGGCCTCCAACTTTTGGTCGAGATCCTTTGCGTACAGGACCACAAGAACCCCCGAGCTGGACACCTCAGCGTCACCTTCTCCATTGAAACCACCATCGATACTGGCCCCGGAAAAACCGATATAGTTTGGCCCCCAGTCGGTGAACTCCCAACCAAACACCTGATGGTAGAACTTTTTGGTCTCGGCATTTTTGACCATCGGCAATTCAATATAATTGATGCTGTTGTCTTTGTTGCTCATGATAGTTTCCTTGCTGTTGATTTTTTAGAAAGCAGTCGGCATGTTTTTTTGCCGACCGCTTTCTAGATAATAAAGCAGGGTTATGCCGACTCACAGCCCTGCTTCATCTTTGTTCTGCCATGCGGTTGTCATCTGTTTTACAATTTCAATTAAGTCAGACATCGTGTTCTTCCTTTGATTGAGGTTAATTGAAGTGTTGATTTTAGTCAGCCAGCCATACTTTTAATGGCTTCCTGCAATTCTTCCGGTGAGACATCGCGTATGTGTTGCGCAAGGGTCCATTCCACATTAAACGGATCTCTAAGTGTTCCCATACGGTCCCCCCAGAACATTTCCTCAACCTCTTTTTTTACTGACATGCCGGCAGATTTACCTTTGTTAAAGGAAGCCTCCAGATCCTCCACATACACATAGAATGATATGGGAGAGCCGTCTAAACTTTTGGCTGATTTTGCATCATCGTCCGGGCAGGGACTGCCGATCATCATTCGGGCGTTGCCGACCTGAAATTCAACATACATTGCCCCGCCCTCCGGCGTAGGAAAACGCATTTTTTCCTCCGCTCCCAGCGCTTTTTTATAAAACTCAATCGCCGCAACCGGATCGTCCATGACGATATACGGGGTTACGGAAGTAAACCCTTCTGGAATCGTTGTCATCTTTGGCCTCCATTCGTTAAAAGTTGACTCATTAATTGCGCATCGATTCTTTGTATTGTGCATGACTCTGCTGACAGCATATTGTCAGTAGTATGGCAGTATGCTAAAACTAAAACCCACTGGTGGATTTTATTCCCCGAAGCTTGTTAGGGTTTTTGAATAAAAATCCTTGCGGGTTACATCGTCCGCTTGCGGCGGGGGCGTTGATTCAAAAACAGGAAATTGCCATGCGTCGAGCGGATCGGTTGTTCCGTATTGTCGAATATTTAAAAGCCCGCAGACAGGTGGTCACAGCAAGCTCACTTGCTGAGGAACTGGGAGTGAGCGTACGAACCATCTACCGCGACATCGCGGATCTGGGAACCTCAGGCGTGCCGATTATCGGGGAAGCCGGTGTCGGTTACATGCTCGATAAAGATTACGTTGTGCGCCCGCTGATGTTCGATGTCGAGGAATTGGATGCGCTCATGTTGGGCGCTCAAATGGTCCAGAGCTGGGGGGATAAGGAACTGGCAAACGCGGCCAACCAGGCACTGGATAAAATCGGCTCGGTACTTCCGGAAAGATTGCAGAAAGAAATATCGGAGACCTTTTTATTTTCCCTGACCTCTAAAAGCGAGGTAAAAATTCATATCGATTTTACCGGCCTGCGCCGGGCTATTCGCGGCAAGAACATCGTGGAATTCAGCTATACCAGGGAAGATGGCGAACATTCCACCCGTCGGGTCCGGCCTTTGTGTCTGGTTTTTTTCAGCCCGGTATGGTTGCTTTCGGCATGGTGTGAGATGCGCAAAGATTTCCGAAACTTTCGTCTGGACCGAATACAGAATTTGCAAATAAAAGAAGAGCGTTTCCGCGATGAGGTGGGAAAAAGGCTTTCGGACTATATGCAACAGATGTGCTAAGGCCGATAATACCCCTGAGATGTCCAAATATTTTACAATTTGAGCGGAATGCATTTATGCTAAGGTACGTCACCCTGTTAGATGCAATTCTAATTGGTTTTTGTGAACGTTAAATTCCAACAAATGCTGGAGGACAGAAAATAAATGGCAAGCAAAAGTTGTTCATTTGATATTGTATCCGAAATCAATCTGGAAGAAGTACAGAACGCCGTGAACCAGGCGATGGCGGAGATCCGTCAGCGGTTCGATTTCAAAGGCAGTAAAAGCGAAATCACGCTGGAAAGAAAAGAGAGCAAGGTCGTCGTCCTTTCGGATGACGAATCCAAATTAAAATCCGTGATCGACATTCTGCAAGGCAAACTCGTCAAACGCAAAGTTTCTTTAAAAGGTCTTGAGTACGGCAAAGTAGAATCCGCCGCTGGGGATAGCGTTCGTCAAAGCATTCAAATCCAGCAGGGCATCCCTCAGGAAAAAGGCAAGGAAATCGGTAAGGCCATCAAGGGCATGGGTCTTAAAGTTCAAAGTCAGATCATGGACGACCAGTTGCGGGTCACGGGAAAGAACAAGGACGATCTGCAGGAGGTGATGGCAAAATTGAAAGAAAAAGATTTTGGAATCGCCATGAACTTCACCAACTATCGCTGAAGTTTTGAAAGCCTGTTCCTAAGCATCCATCATTTTCGCCAACCCCCAGGCCCGACGGACCGCGCAGTGAAAAACCCCACCTGTTCCCGATCACCTTTGTTTGCCTAAAACGGTCCTGCTCTGAGCGGTTATCTCCTGCTGGCATTGGGAATATTTTTATCACCGGAGGATCATACCAATGGATGCGCACCTGCCATCGGCAAACGAAATTTGGTTGCCGCGTCGGACGGAAAAGCTTGATATTGTGTTTGTTGATCCGATGCGCCTGCGGTGTCGAGCAAAAGGGAAGCAGTAGGTTGGCATTGCTCCAAAGCGAAAAAACCGCTATCCTGAATAAAGGTTGCAACCAAAAGGAGGAAAAAAATGGATGAAATTCGTGACTTTATGCGTTCTCCTGTCGTCAGTGTTGATCCGCAGACGACCGCTCAAGAGGCCGCAAAAATAATGGGTGAAAAGGTGATCAGCTCACTTTTAGTGAAAGAGAACGATGAGTTTTTGGGAATTGTGACCAAGACCGATTTGGTGAAAAAAGTATTGGCCGGCGGTCTTGACCCACAGGCGACTCGCGTTTATTCGATCATGTCGAAGCCCATTTTGACCCAGGATTATTTCATCACCCGAAGCGAAGCCAATGAATTGATGTTGAGAAAAAGAATCAAGCACCTTGCAGTCACTAAGCACGGGGAAATTGTAGGGATGTTGACAACGAAGGATATGGTTTCCTGAAGGACCGCAGAATCCTCCAGGAAATTTTGAAAATCATTTCAGTCAGGATTCCGTTGAGAGCACTTCATCATGAAGGAGTTCCTGTCGTATTAACACTATAGAATCAGTATGAAGAAGGGGCGCGGCTCAATTGGGCGCAGGGCGGAAGTGATCGAGGACGGTTGCGGGGTCCTGTTCGGAGAATTGTTCCGCCGCTTCTTTAATGTCTGGTAAAGCTCGCTTAAAAGCCGCAACCACTTCAGGGTCGAATTCGATTCCACTTTTTTGTTCCACTTTTTGAATAGCTTCTTCAATGGAATAGGACGTTGAATTAAGAAAGCCGGGGTTGATCATTTGATCAAATTTATCGCATACGGCAACGACCCTTCCTTCAATAGGGATCTCTTCGCCTTTCAAGCCGCAAGGATAACCGGAGCCATCCCATCTTTCTTCGTGGGATTTGCAAATCGATTCCGCTAATTGCAAAAGTTTGGAATCACTGCCCGACAAAATTTCCGCGCCGACGATAGGCGAAAGTTTCACGATTTTCCATTCATTTGCGCTTAATTCCCCCTTTTTGCTCAGAATTTCATCAGGAATCCCAACGTGTCCGATGTCGTGTAAAGGGCTGGCAAGATGCAAGAGATTCGTTTGCTCGTGAGGCATGCCCAATTCTTCCGCCAGAATGGAGCAAAAATGACTGACGCGGATGCCGTGCATGTTCGTGGCATTGCCCCGGAACTCGGAAGCCCGGACAAGACGGTGAATGATATCCATTCGGGACTCTTCAAGTTCCTGAGTACGTTTTTTGACCCGGTATTCCAGCTCAACGTTGTTGTCCCTGACCTCATTGTGAAGCAGTCGCACTTCCAGCATATTCCTAACCCGTGTGAGCGCCTCCGTCATTTCAAAAGGTTTTGAAATAAAATCCTTGGCTCCGGATTCCAGTGCCAAAAGACGGGCGGAATCATCCCGCTGAGCGGTGAGAACCAGAATGGGCAAATAAGATTTGGTCTCCACCTCTTTCAGTGCCGCCATGACTCCAAAACCATCCAGCTTAGGCATTTTCAAATCCAAAAGTATCAGGTCCGGGCGGAACGATTGATAGGTTTCCACAGCCATCAGAGGATCGGTGATACTGATGACATTGTTAAAGCCCGCCCCTTTCAGCACACGCATAAAAATACGAACGTTTCCGGGTTCGTCATCGATTATGAGAATTTTTCCGTCTTCAATTTTATTTTTCAACATAATCGCCATCTTCAGTATAGGGAGAGTAAAAATTTAAAAGTGGGGAAGAAATTTAAGTTTACATTAACTTACCCAATTAATCCATAATAAGCCATAATTGGGCTTGGGTCAATCATTTTTGTATATTAAGAGTAAATCTAATCGGAGGGAATGGGAAGAAACAAAAGGAGCAGAATTTTATCGGGCAAATTCAATCGCCCAGAACGGATTCTATTTCGAGGTTCCCGGAACGGTATCCAACCGTCGCCTCTTTAATATCAGGTAAAACCAGTTGGAACGCCTCCACCACTTCCGGATCAAAATGGGTTCCGCTGTCCTGTTTTATTTTTTCCATGGCTTCCTCGATGGTTGCAGGGGGGGCATCCTGTTTAACAGGATGGATCATCTCGTCGAATTTATCACAGACGGCCAGAATCCTTCCTTCAATGGGAATTTCCTTGCCCTTCAATCCACTGGGATAGCCCGATCCATCCCATTTTTCCCCGTGGGTTCGGCAAAGAGATTCCGCCAATTGCAAAAGACGAGAATCACTGCCCGATAAAATCTCGGCGCCGATGATGGGGGACAGGTTCATCATTTTCCGTTCCGCTCTATTTAACTCATTTTGTTTATGAAGGATCTCATCCGGAATCCCGATTTTACCAATATCGTGCAAAGGGCTGGCCAGATGCATCAAATTGCTTTGTTCATTGGACATGCCCATCTGTTCGGCCACTATTAAGCAAAAGTGGCTGACGCGGACACCGTGCAGGCTGGTGGAGTCATTCCGGTATTCAGCGGCCCTGACAAGCCTGTGAAGAATATCCCGTCGGGATTCTTCGAGTTCCCGGGTGCGTTCCCGAACTCTGGATTCCAGTTGAGCATTATGCTCTCGCACTTCATTGTGGAGCATTCGCACCTCCAGCATGTTTCGCACTCGGGTGAGTGCTTCCGTCGTCTCAAAAGGCTTGGAAATAAAATCCTTTGCCCCGGATTCGAGGGCACGAAGCCGGGTTGCATCATCTCTTTGGGCGGTGAGAACCAAAATGGGTAGATAAGTTTCTGTTTCTACCTTCTTTAGCGCGCTCATGACGCCGAACCCGTCCAGCTTCGGCATTTTTAAATCCAGAAGAATCAGGTCCGGGCGGAAGTTTTGATAAGTGGTTACCGCCAGGAGCGAATCGGTAATGCCGGTGACATTTTTAAAACCGGCTTCCTTAAGGATGCGCACAAAAATGCGTACGTTTCCAGGCTCATCATCGATCAGGAGAATTTTTCCGTCCAGAATTCTATTTTTAAACATTCTCGCTTTTCCATTTAGTGGGAGAAGAGGGGCAACGGGATGAAGGTGATATAAATTTACATTAACTTTGGGAATTATTTAATGGTAAGTTAGGATGAGGACGTGGTCAATTATTTTTGCAGGCGATTGCGATGAATTGGGGGGGGGGCTGGGAAGCTTTTCGGGGGATTTTCAAAACGTTATCCTGGAAAAAATTTTTTAAAAAACTGGAAGGCTGATTTCGCAAAATTTATAACTTTATTTTTTAAATAGCCTTTTCGGTCAAACAGCTCTGCGTGTGTTTCCATTAATAGTTTTGGAATGTTCAGGTTTTCCGGGCAACGCGGCAGGCAGTCGCCGCATTCCGTGCATTTGAAAGCAAAATTACCGGGAAACCAATGGCCTTTTCCCTCCAGCATGTTGTAGCGGAATTTTCCGTAGTCCACCATGTCATAGGCTCTCAGAAGGTTCCTAAAGCGGAGAATTTCCGGAATATGGATGTCCTCAGGACAGGGCAGGCATTGGTCGCAAAGCGTGCAACGATCGGCAGTGGAGCTCAGGAAAGAGTCCATTTCGGTTTTTTTTGTTTCATCTGCCGAAGAAAAATAGGTTTCGTCATTCAATATCGCCAGGTTCTGGGAAAAATGTTCGGGTTGGTGCATGCCCATACTCAGAGTCGTCACTTCAGGATGGCTCAAGCAGAACCGGCCACTGAATTGAATGGCCGTCATCGGTTGGATTGCCTGCCTGACTTTTTCCGAAGGCTTCCACAGCAGTCCTCCCTTTTCATTAGGCGAAATGATGAACACACCGATATCCTTTTCCCCCGCCAGCTTCACCGCCGGCAAATGGCGCTGGAAAAAATAGTAAAAGTGTAAATTGACGAAGCTGAACAAATCCGTATTCAGCGCCTCCAGAATGATATCCAGCGGCGCATGCGTGGAAAATCCGATATGGCGAACCAGCCCCTGCTCCTTTAAACGGTGCAGGGTTTCCACCGGCCCTCCGGTTTTTACCGCCGCCTGCAACCGCTCCTGATTGTTGATGCCGTGCCACCCGTAGAAATCCACATAGTCCATTTGCAGGGCTTTTAACTGACTCTCAACCAGTTCCTTGGTTTCATCGGCGGTCATGGGCGCGCCCTTGGTCATCATTTTGACCTGATCGCGGGGAACGGCCAGCTCTTTAAGCGCCACACCGTAGAGATGCTCGCTCTTGACATAGCCATGCGCGGTTTCGATGTGATTGATTCCCAACTGCAAGGCCTGGCGTGTGGTTTCCAGGCAGTTTTTTACGGATTCCGCGGGCAGATGATCGCGCGGCGGAATCCAGCCATGCGTGAAGCGCATGCCTCCGAGAGTGATTACGGAAAGCATTTCATTGGTTTGTCCGAAGCGGCGGTATTCCATGAGTTTTCAAACTTTACATGGTGAGAGGACGTCTATTGCATCTAAGATGGTGCCAATCTTCGACCGATTCAACCAAAAAGGATTGATATTGACAGAACCCTCCCTGCCAAGTAGGATTTTTACCTTGATCCAGCAGTTTTAATTTTTTTCGCGGTTATTGGCACCCTATGTTTGATCCTGTTTATTTCAGCCTGTTTGAAGGTATTCCAGAGGGTCCGGTCACCATTTTCAATGAAGGGCAGTGGACGCTCGATAACCAGGTCGAGCTTGAGACTTGCATCATAGGGAAAAGTCATCGTGTGACCAGCCGGGGAAACGGAGTGTCGCTCACAGAATTCATCGCTTGTTCTTCCGGTGAATTGACAGGAAAGTCATTGGATCATTTTCCGCTGAAGCCCGGGAAAACCTATTCCAAAGAGTATCAAGTGGGAAATATTCAGTATGGGGTAGACATTGAAATGGTTCCCAGTCTGTTTGATGATATGGAGGGTTTTCTGCGCTCCATGGGAGAGGTTCCTCCCATGAAAATATTGACCCATCGTTTTGAAGCTTCAAAAATTTCGAATGCTACCAAACCCTTTACAGGGGTCGCGGTTGATCCTGCGGCGAACCGGTTTTTCACCATTCACACGTATCCTGAAAACAGGTTATCCATCGTCAGTAAAACCTGCCTATTCACTTCAACGGGGGCAACAGCGTGATGTTCAAACGATTGGTCGATATCGCGCGCGCCAGTTTAAACGGCTGCATTGACAAAAAATCCGGCGAAAAATTTGCTGAAGGTGCGGCACACGAAACGTCTTTTAATTTTGCAGAACAGCAAGAAAACCACCGGCCCGAGGAGCCATCAGACCCGTTAGCCCAATATTACGCAAACCTGGAAATCCCCGCAGGGTCGGACCGCGAGGCGGTGAAGTCGGCCTGGAAGCGAATGCTGAAAAAATATCATCCGGATCTGCACGATGCCGATCGCGAGAAAAGAAAAGTCGCCGATGAATTGACCCGGCGGTTGACCGAAAGTTACCGTATATTAGATGAAGAACTGTCAAAACGCGAATGAGGAGTCGAGAATGGCCAATTTTGAAAACGTGAAAGAGTATCTGCTGGACATGGGGTTCTCCATCGAACAGGAAGATTCCAATGAAGAACTGGTGGTGGTCAACGACGAGGAACGCGGCGTCAACCATCTGGTCGTCGATTGCGAGGACCCGATCGTGATTTTAGAACAGGTGATCCTGCCTCTGCCAAAAGGAACGGCTGAGGTGTACAAACGCTTATTGCAGATCAACCGCACACTGGTGCACGGCGCTTTTGTTCTGGATGATAAAGGCACGACACTTTTGTTCCGGGACACCCTGCAACTGGAAAACCTCGACCGCAATGAGCTGGAAGGCAGTATCGACGCATTGAGCCTGGCGTTGGGGGAATACAGCGGCGAACTGCTTTCATTCAAATAAAATTACCGTCATCGACATAAAGGGAGAAAATCAACATGGCAGGACTACTTTCCAGAATTTTTAGCTTGGGCAAAGCCGAAGCTCATTCGCTGGTGGACCAGATCGAAGATCCCATCAAAATGACCGAGCAGGGCATCCGCGATCTGAAAAAAGATCTGACCACGTCCATGCAAAGCCTGGCGCAAGTCAAGGGCATCGTCATCCGCATGCGTAACGATTCCGAGAACAAGAAAAAACTCGCGGCGGATTATGAAAGCAAAGCCATGGCGCTCTTGCAAAAGGGTCAAAGCGGGTCCCTGGACATGGCCGAGGCCGAACGCCTGGCGACCGAAGCGCTGTCAAGAAAAGAAACCGCCGCCAAAGAGGCCGTCCGCTTGAGCACGGAGATGACGGCGCAGGAAAACATGTCCAACCAACTGCAGAAAAATGTCGATAAACTACGGTCCACGATTCAACGCTACGAAAACGATCTGATCACACTCAGAGCCCGCGCAAAAACCGCGTCCGCGACCAAAAAACTGAACGCGCAAATCGCCCAGGTCGATGCCGGCGGCACCATCGCCATGCTGGAAAAAATGCGCGCCAAAGTCGAAGAGGACGAGTCCCTCGCCACTGCCTATGGGGATATTGCCGACACCAACACCAGCATCGACGATGAAATCACCAAGGCCCTCGGCACAGGATCACAACTTCCGGCGGCGTCCGACAGTCTGGCGGCATTGAAAGCCAAAATGAAAATCTCCTGACATGGTCTTCGATTTTTTTAAAAATAAAAAAGACGAACAACCCAAGCTAGAGGACCTCGTTCTCTCCAAACTGAAACCCGGTTTTCTGGTCGATCGCGACATGAAAACCCATCAGGTCCTGGCGCGCAATCACTACAAATGGGAAGAGGGCGGGGTGACCGACGAGTGGGAATTGAAACAGGGGTCCGAATTGTGGTTTCTCGAGCGCGTGGAAGAAGACGGTGAGGTCGAATGGTCCCTTTGTCAGAAAAAACCCATCTCTCTCCTTGAGGGAGACATCGCCCAACACATCATCAAAAACGAAGACCCCCCAGAACAGGTCGTTTACGAAGGAGAGACTTTTTATTACGAGACCGATGACATCGGCGAGTATTTTAAAGGCGACGCTAAAGAAGGACTGCCTTTCGTGGTGTGGGATTACGCCGATGAACAAGGCGAGCGGTTTTTATCCATCGAGCAATGGGGGGAAACCAAATTCGACATGACCATCGGTTTCGATGTCGAAGAGTACCAGTTCACCAACATCCTGCCTGGGGAGTGATCTTTTTTCCCATACGTCATTGCGAGAAGCCAACGGCGACGAAGCCGTGAAAATATTCCTAAGTTTTCGTGCCCACAGGGGTATGTGGTATTTTACCCTTGCCTTCATGCCCCGAAGGGGTGAATCCAGACGGTCTGGATCGCTGCGCCGCTATGCGGCTCGCGATGACAAGTGACCAAAGGTCTCTTCACTAAACGACCCATAGATCAGGTGCCTTGACTTTATACTGGTCTACCTCTAAAATTTCCAACCGGATGAATCCTCAAGATATTAAAAAAATTTACATTATCGCGATTTGTGGGACGGGTATGGCCTCGCTTGCCGGGCTCCTTAAAGAGTCGGGCTTTGATGTGACAGGCTCCGATGCCAATATTTATCCGCCCATGAGCACGCTCCTGGCCGATCTTAAGATTCCCGTCAAACCCGGTTTCAAACGCGAAAATATCACCAAAGACATCGACCTGGTCATCGTCGGCAACGCGATTTCCAAAACCAATGAAGAGGCGCAAGCCGTTCTTGATCTTGGTATTCCCTACACGTCGTTTCCCGATGCGCTGGCCCGTTTTTATCTTGAAGGCCGCAAGTCGCTGGTGGTGACGGGCACGCATGGCAAAACCACGACCACCGCTCTTTTGAGCTGGGTGCTTCATGCCTGCGGAAAAAAACCGGGATTCATGGTCGGCGGCTGGCTGAAAAATTTCGACCGCAACTACCGGGTCCCGGAAGGTGACTATTTTGTCACTGAAGGAGATGAATACGACACCGCGTTTTTTGATAAGGGGCCGAAGTTTTTGCATTACCGCCCTCTGGCCGCCATCCTCACAGGAATCGAGTTTGACCATGCGGATATTTACGACGATCTCGATCATTTCAAGTCCTCGTTCCGAAAATTTGTAGAAATAATCGACCCTCAGGGCTTTTTGCTGGTAAGATTTGCAGATGAAAATGTGACGGATGTTTTAAAAAACGCCACCTGTCCGGTGGAAACCTACGGGTTGACCGAAGGGGCGGACTGGTTGGGAGCCGATTATTGTTTTGAAGATGGAAACGGCTGTTTCACCCTTCGCCACAAAGGCAAGGATGTCGGGCAAATTCGTCTCCCCATGGTGGGACGGCACAATGTGGAAAACACCGTGGCGGTTTCCGCGTTGGCGATCAAGCTTGGCATTCCCGCTGAGGAGGTTTGCCGGTCGTTTGCCGGTTTCAAAGGGATCAAGCGCCGGCAGGAAGTGGTCGGGGAAAAAAACGGCGTGGTGGTGATCGACGATTTCGCGCATCATCCCACTGCGATCGGATTGACCATCGAAGGGGTGCAAGAGGCGTATCCCGGTGCGCGGGTTTGGGCGGTGTTTGAACCCCGTTCGGCCACCTCGCGCCGCAATGTGTTTCAGGAAACTTTTCCATCCAGTTTCGCCCAGGCGGACGAAGTCATTATCGCCCAGCCGTATGCGACTGAGAAAATTCCGCCGCAAGAACGGTTGGACCCAAAACGGCTTGTGGACGATATCGATCGAATGGGAACGAAGGCGCACTATATTCCGGAGGTTGCAGATATCGTCGAATTCATAGCGGAAAAGAACCGCTCGCAGGATGTTGTGCTCATCATGTCTTCCGGCGGGTTTTCCGGGATTCATCAGAAATTGTTGGACCGTTTATAAACACTAGAAATTGTGAATGCCTTGAACTCATCGCGGGGGTTAAAAGCCGGTCAGCGCGTCAAAACCTACGGCCAGTTGAAATTGGGACTGATCCAGCGCGGACTGTTCATTCCGCCTGAGATTCTTGAGAATCCCGATGTCGCCTGCGGTGTGTGTCCCGGCGCGCCCGGTGAGGAAGTGGCGCTGGCCCTGGCGGAAAATTTCATCGTTAAAACCATCCTGAGAACCGAAGACCAGGCTCGCATGAAACTAAACACCCGGGACGGAGGTTTGTTTCTCAATTCGGGAGATGGCCAGGAGGTGGAAGTCGGGATCATTCCGTTACCGGGGTTTCTCAAGGATTTGATGAAGAAAAGAACGCCGTTTTCCGAGAACATCTGCCTGGATGGGTATTGCCTGAACATTTTTCTGCGCGCCGTGGACAAGGGGAAAAAACTGAATATGTCGACGGATTATGTCCTCTCGATTGTTCAGTCCGCTTTTGAAGAAGGCGCGGCGGATCTGGTTCAGCTCAACATGGATTATTGCGACGACAAAGACCGCGGTTTTCAACTGCTTTCCCCGATCGTGGAGGGGATCAAAAAAAAATTTAAAACCTTTGTTGCCTTGAAAGGATTTCCTCCCCAGGAAAAGCGAACCATCGACCTGATGTACGCGGCGGGGTTCGATCTTCTGGATTTCCCCCTGGGCGGGTTTGCCGGTTCGGATACCCAGGGAAATCTCGTTCCGGCGCATCAGGTGAATGAGGCGTTGGAATATGCTGTGGGAATTTTCCCTCAGGGAACGGTGTGGACGGAATTGATTTTGGGCACGGAATCGCAGGATCTGGTCCGGAAAAAAATTGATCACCTGATTCAGCGGGGAATCGTTCCACAATTGAAACTGTTGGCCACGAGTTTTAATAGCGAGAGGGATTTTACACGGGTGAAGGAAGTGGCCCAGTATTTGCGTGATGCCGCGGAACGGGAACGGTTGACCTTGAAGTGGCTGTACCCCAATTGCCGGTGTTTGAGTCCGCTGGACACGAAATTTTTCACTGAGGAATCGAAATCAGCCCAATTGGCCACCAACCCCATTTACCGGTCCCGGCTGGGGAAAAAAGCCTCCGAAGGTTTTGCCGCTTTCCGCCGCAAACTTAGGATCAAAAACATCAGCGATTCCTACGAATCAGCGGGACTGTAGCGCCTGCGCGGAGGACGAGTTTGGTCACGACGCACTGCGCTTAGGGGTCAGGTTCGAACTTTTTCCGTAGAGGCGCATCCTTGCGGAAAATGTGTTTTCTCCAATGTTCCCAAATTCCCCTGACCCTCTGTTTCCTCTTGATAATCGGGCTTTTCTCGAATCCCTGTTGTAAGTTTTTGAAAGCTCACTCGACTGAAAAGTTCAAGGTGCCTCCAGGTCGGGTATCGATTGCAAAGCGTGTTGTCCTTTGTTAGGGTTAAATCATGGAATCCTTAGATCGCGAAAGAAACTCAACCGTAAAAAATCCTGTCGGTAAAGTTCCTGAAGTCCCCCTCACCAGGCTCGAGACCCTGTGGATGCAGGTGGGTGGCACGCTGTGCAATCTGCAATGCACCCATTGCTTCATCAGCTGCGGTCCTAAAAACCACAGTCACGAGATGATGACGCTTCATCAGGTGCAGAAAACCCTGGAAGAAGCGAAAGAACTGGGCGTTAAGGATTATTACATCACCGGTGGCGAGGTGTTCATCAACCCGGAGATTTTTGAAATATTAGAAACAATCCTATCCTATGGCCCCTTGGATGTTCTCACCAACGGAACCTTGATCACTGCGGAAAAATCCGCGAGGCTCCGGGAAATTCAGGACCGGTCTTCCTTTCCCTTGCAGTTTCGTGTCAGCATGGAAAATTTTGACGAGGAAGAAAACAATAAGGTTCGGGGAAAAGACGCTTATCGCCGGGCATTGGGGGGAATCCGCAACCTTTCCGAATCTGGATTTTCGCCTATTCTGACCATCACCCGCAGTTGGGATGAAGAGCAGGACGCTGCCATGGAAAGTAAATTTCTGGAGTTTTTGCGTCAGCTCAACGTTCCTCAGCCGCGAATCAAGGTGCTTCCCGGATTTCTTCTCGGAAGGCTGGCGGAAAACATTCGTCAATACGACGAAGACGAGCACGTCACCGAAAAATGTTTCGAGTCCTACGACATCACTAATCTGCAATGTTCTTCCTCCCGTATGGCGACGGGAAAAGGGGTTTATGTCTGTCCCATTCTCGTGGAACACGATGAAGCCCGAATGGGAGACTCGCTTAAGGACACTCTGCATCCCTTTCCTCTGACCCAGTCCGCATGCTACACCTGCCGCGTCACCGGCATGACCTGTAAATCCTGACCTCGTCACCGGTCGCTGTTCAAGATGAGATTCTTTGGCCTGCAAATCCCCACATCCTGCCCGGGTTTGTGCTAACCGTTTTCTATTGAGTTGCTTAGGAGAAGCTGATAGCATTCGCCTTGTAAATTCAAATCAATACAATTATTCAACGGTTTGTTTATAACAATAACCGCGTCACGGTAATTTTCGTCCAACGGCAAAAGGAAATCGCGCATGGCTTTGATGCATTCCACGATGGTACCGCTGAGAGAGCCGGCTCACGAGTTTTCTCTTCCGGGTGTGGATGGCAGGCAATACACCCTCGATAGTTTTAAAAATAAGCGCATTTTGGTCGTTATTTTCATGTGCAACCACTGCCCTTACGTGAAAGCCGTTCTTTCCCGATTGATCGACTTGCAAAACCAGATGGCGGCTGAGGGGGTGCAACTGGTGGGCATCAACTCCAACGACGCTACCCGGTACCCGGATGACTCCCTGGAGAATATGAAAAAGATTTCAGAGGAAAAGAAAATCCCTTTTCCTTACCTGTTCGATGAAACGCAGGAAATCGCCAAAGCCTACGATGCCGTCTGCACCCCAGATATTTATGTTTATGGCGAGGACCGGACTTTGTTGTACCGCGGGCGGATCGACGACAATTGGGAAGTTCCGGAGAAGGTGACCCGAACGGATCTTAAAGAAGCGGTCGAAGCGGCCCTTGCCGGAGAGAAAATAACAGAAGAGCAGATCCCGTCTATGGGTTGTTCTATCAAATGGAAACAGAATTGAGAAGGAATCAATGGATAAAATAAAAAAATGGTTGTTTATTTTAACGGGTGCCGTCGTCGTGGGTTCTTTATTCGCCGATAAAATCCTGGTTTTTTATATCGACTGGCTTTGGTTCGAAAGCCTCGGATTCCAATCGGTTCTGTGGACCACCGTCGGCTCTCAAATGGGTTTGGGACTATTAGTCGGAGGTTTATTTTTCGCGGTCACTTGTCTTTTTCTTCGCCATACTTTCAAAAAGACCTCGCATCTTCCGGTATTGCTTTCCGATCAGGTGAAAAGAGACCTTCCATTTTTGGATCTGATGGCCACCAATTTAAAACCGCTGATCATTTTAGGCCCTCTGGTGATCGCCTCCATGACAGGTCTTGTGATGTCTCAAAAGTGGGACATTCTCTTGATGTTTTTCAATGGGGTTTCCTTTGGCGGTTCCGACCCGGTTTTTGGCAAGGACTTTTCCTTTTATTTATTCGTCCTGCCATTTTGGGTGCTTTTTAAATCGGTTTTATGGGAAGCCCTGGTGGTGATCGCCATCGGTGTCGGCCTGATTTATTTTTTCAAACGATTTATCTACCTTGGCCCTTCAGGCGTGGTTGTTCTCCCCGAGGCCCGGCGGACCCTGTTGCTCCTTGCAGGCTTTTTCTTTTTGCTGTTAGCAGTCGATTTCTATTTTCAACGTTATGGTTTGCTGACCAAAGGCAATGGCGTTGTGACCGGTATTGGTTTTTCCGACGACTATGGACGTCTTCCTTTGCTCACTGCGATGTCCGTGGTTGCGGTTTTGGGAGCGGTGTTGAGTTTCCTCAGTATTATCAAAGGAGGGTTTAAAAAGGTCGTTATGACGGCTGGCGGTCTGACGATTCTTTTTTTTGCCGGCAACATTTACCCCACCATTTTACAGAAATTCATCGTGACCCCAAACGAACTGATAAAGGAGGCGCCCTACATCGAACACACTATCGCCGGTTCGCTTGCAGGTTACGGCCTGGACCAAACCGAAACCCATGCGCTGAAGGGGTCCACGTCCCTCACCGCCGAACTTATTGAGGCCAACGCCGCAACCATAGAAAATATCCGGCTTTGGGACCAGGAACCGTTGCTGGACACTTTGGGCCAGATTCAGGAAATCAGGACGTATTATCAGTTCAACTCAGTGGACAATGACCGTTATATGATCAACGGCAACTATCGGCAGACCCTGTTGTCGCCCAGAGAACTTTTATCGAGCAGTCTTCCCAACCGCACCTGGATCAATGAGCACCTGACTTTCACCCACGGCTATGGAGTGTCTCTTAGCCCGGTGAATCATGTGACTCCCGAAGGCTTGCCGGTTTTATTTATTAAGGACATCCCTCCCCGGTCAGAGGTGGATTTAGAAATCACCCGTCCGGAGATTTATTTTGGCGAACTTTCCAACGACCATGTGTTTGTCAATACGGGCACTAAGGAATTCGACTATCCCGAGGGAGAAAAGAACGTCTATAAAAACTATGAGGGCAAAGGCGGTTTCGCTATTGGGTCTTTCATTCGTAAAGCCCTTCTGGCCGCCCGGTTCAAGACGATGAAAATCCTCTTCTCAGAGGATATCGAAAATGAAAGCCGCGTTCTGATGTACCGCAACATCACCGAGCGCGTGCAAAAAGTGGCGCCCTTTCTCAAGCTGGATAAGGACCCCTATCTGGTCATATCCAATGGCGGGCTGTTCTGGATATACGACGCGTATACCGTGAGCGATCGGTTCCCCTATTCACAAATGATCGCAATCCCTCAAAAAGCAAATTATATAAGAAATTCAGTAAAAATCGTGATCGACGCCTATGAAGGTTCCATGAACTTTTATATTTCCGATCCCAAGGACCCGGTCATCCTCACCTATCAGCGTATCTTTCCCAATCTGTTCCAGGACTTGAAAGAGATGAACGAGGACTTGAAAAGCCACATCCGTTATCCTTCCGACCTGTTCGCGATTCAAACCGCCCTTTATGCGACGTACCACATGAAAACCCCGCAGGTTTTCTATAACAAAGAGGACCAATGGGAAATTCCCAAGATTGACGGAAAGTTCATGCTTCCTTATTACACCATCATGAAGCTTCCCTCCAAGGAAAAGGAAGAGTATATTCTCATGCTTCCCTTCACTCCGCAGGGTAAGAGCAACCTTTCGGCCTGGATGGTGGCCCGAAGTGACGGCGAAGACTACGGCAAACTGGTTGTATACACCTTTCCCAAACAAAAACTGGTATACGGCCCCAGCCAGATCGTTGCCCGCATCAATCAGGAAGCGGAGATTTCCCGTCAGGTTTCCCTGTGGGACCAGCGCGGGTCCAGCGTCATTCAGGGAACCCTGCTGGTCATTCCCGTTGAAGAGGCCCTGCTCTATGTCCGTCCCCTGTATCTCAAGGCCGATGCGGGAAAAATCCCCGAGTTGAAACGGGTCATTGTCGGTTATGAGGACAACATCGCCATGGAGCCGACCCTCGATCAGGCCCTGCAGAAGATTTTCGGCGGCCTTATGGGAAAAGAACCCAGGGAAGGGATGGTGGATGAAAGACGGGATTTGCCTGAAGGACAACGGTCTTCCGACGGTGAAAACGTCGTGCTCCGTCAATCCGATTATATGAAGATCAAAAGCATCTTTGACCGGGTGATGCAGTCACAACAGGATCTGGACAAGACCCTGGCCGATTACAAAAAAGATCTCCGGTCTCTGGGGGAAGTGTTAGGAGAAGCGGAGGCGAAGGAATCCGAAAAAACCGTCAGCCCTGAACAAGTGGGAACAAGCTCCAAATAAACCGGGCGGTTATTTATTGCTGAGGGGCCATGAACAGGTCCAACTGCTCGGTATCGGATTCTTGATCCTCGATTTTCACCGGATAATTCCCGTCGAAACAGGCGGTGCAGTAGTCTCCACTATGATCCTTGAAAACCGATAGCATTTTCTCGATACTGATGTAGTGAACCGAGTCGGCCTGTAGAAATTCCTTGATTCCATTAAGATCGTGCTTGGATGCGAGCAACTCGCTTTTGTTGGGCGTGTCGATTCCGTAAAAACAGGAAAACAGGATCGGCGGCGAACTGATGCGGATATGGACTTCCTTAGCTCCGGCATCGCGAATCATTTTCACGATTTTTCGGCTGGTGGTTCCGCGCACGATCGAATCATCGATGATCACGACTTTCTTTCCTTCAAGAACCGGTTTGACCGCATTCAATTTTACTTTGACCCCAAAATGACGAATCTGCGATTGCGGTTCGATGAACGTCCGTCCCACATAATGATTTCGGATGAGGCCCATGTCGTAGGGAATTCCAGACTCCTCAGAAAACCCCATAGCTGAAATCACGCCGGAGTCGGGAACGGGAACCACGATGTCCGCATCCGCAGGGTGTTCCTGTGCCAACGCTCGGCCCATTTCCTTTCTGGTTTCATAGACGGATTTGTTGAACAGATAACTGTCTGGCCTGGAAAAGTAAATGTGTTCGAAGACACATTGCCGGGTTTGGGTTTTCTGAAAAGGAAAGTAAGATTTTAAACCGTCTTTATTGATGAGCAGTAACTCTCCGGGCTCTAACTCGCGGATGAATTCCCCTTCGATCAAGTCAAAGGCACAGGATTCGGAAGCGACCATGTAGGCGTCATCCAGCTTTCCCAGACACAAAGGACGAAAGCCCTGCGGATCGCGTGCGGCGATCATCTCGTCTTCGGTCATTAAAATGAGAGAATAAGCCCCTTTCACTTCTGTCAGTGCGGTGGCGGCGCGATCGACAAAGGTCTCGTCCTTGGCCCGGGCCATCAAATGGACGATGACTTCGCTGTCGTTCGTGGACTGGAATATCGAACCCGAAGCGGCGAGCCGTTGACGGATGGACACAGCATTCACCAGGTTTCCATTGTGCGCCAGAGCCAGTGAGCCTTCCGAGTAATTGGTCAGGCAGGGTTGCGCATTTTGTAAAGCGCTGTCGCCGGCGGTGGAATAACGATTGTGCCCGAGGGCCATAGGACCTGAAAGTTTTAGCAGACGGTCGCCTTGAAATACATCGGCCACCAGACCCATACCGACTTCCAGATGCAGCTTCCCATCGCGGCTGGAAGCGATACCCGCGCTTTCCTGTCCCCGGTGTTGAAGCGAATAAAGCCCGAGATAAACCAGATTCGCGGCTTCCGGATGGCCATAAACCCCCACCACTCCACATTCATCATGAAATTTATCGAGCATAATCCCCTAGGGTGTTTTTCCAGATATTTTTCAAAGTCTGAATATCCTGATGAACGTATTCAGCGTTATTTATATTGACTGTGAAATGAGAGCCTCCAACTTCACCGATGACGGTAAAGGGCACCTCTTTTTTTTGCGCCATTTTAGCTATCGATTCCCGGTTTTTCTCTTTAAAAGAAACGAGAATACGGGATTGGGATTCACCAAATAACAGCGAGTCTTTTCTGAGGGTGGAATCCAGGTTTATAGTCGCTCCCAGGGAACCATCCGGCCCGGTAATGCAGGATTCCACGACCGCCACACCCAATCCTCCATCGGAACAATCGTGAGCCGAGTGAATCCATTTTTCCTGTATCAACTCCAGGCAAACTTCTTGAACGGCTTTTTCCTGTTTTTTATCCAGAGAAGGGGGGGTTCCACGGCACAAATCAAAGGTCTGCTGGACATACTCACTGCCCGCGATTTCCTCCAGAGTCATCCCAAGAAGGCCGATCCGGTCTCCTGAATTTTTAAACCATTGCGTACAATGCTGATCCAGGTTTTCTAAAAGCCCCACCACCGCAACCGTAGGAGTGGGGAAAATTGCAGCTCCTTTAGTTTCATTATAAAGACTGACATTGCCACTGACCACAGGAATATCAAAAAACCTGCACGCCTCCGAAATTCCCCGCACGGCCTCAACAAATTGCCACATGATTTCCGGTTTTTCCGGATTGCCAAAATTAAGACAATTCGTCAATCCGATAGGAGTTGCACCGGAACAGACGACATTTCGGGAGCATTCCGCAACCGCGATTTGCGCTCCCATGAAGGGGTCGAGGTAACAATAGCGGCTGTTGCAGTCCACGGAAAGCGCAATCGCTTTGCGGGTATTTTTAATACGCATGACGGCGGCATCGGACCCCGGCAAAACCAGCGTGTTGAGACGCACCATATGGTCGTATTGTTCGTACACCCATTCCTTGCTGGCAATGTTGGGGCTGGACAGTAGTTTTTTGAGCGCGTTATCGCCGCGTTCGGGTTCCACCAGCTCGGTAAGATCGAGATGCGCCACCTCGTCCAGATATTGCGGTTTACTGACCGGACGTTTGAGGTTGAGCGCGCCATCCACCACCGGGGAAATCGGCAGGTTGACGACTTCTTCCCCCTGATACGAGATGCGGACTTCCGGGGATTCGATCACCCGGCCAATGACGGCGCCATCGAGACCCCATTTATTTAAAATTTCCAAAGTTTCCTCTTCATGCCCTTGTTCGACGACGAACAACATGCGCTCCTGAGATTCGGAAAGCAGGATTTCATAAGCCGTCATGCCTTCTTCGCGGAGCGGGACTTTGGAAAGATCGAATTCGATTCCCGTTCCGGCGCGGCCCGCCATTTCAAAGGATGAAGAAGTCAGTCCCGCCGCGCCCATATCTTGAACGCCGACGATCCAGTCTTTTTTCATCAATTCCAGACAGGTCTCGATGAGCAGTTTTTCCGTAAACGGGTCGCCCACCTGGACCGTCGGGCGTTTTTCCTCGGTGGTTTCGTCGAACTCGGAAGACGCAAGCAGGCTGGCGCCGTGAATTCCGTCGCGCCCGGTTTTGGAACCGACATAGATCACCGGATTGCCCACGCCGCCGGCGTTGGCGAGAAACACTTTGTCCGATTTAACCAGCCCAAGGCAGAAGGCGTTGACCAGGATGTTGCCGTTGTAACAGGAGTCAAAGTAAACTTCTCCTCCTACGGTGGGAACTCCGGTACAGTTGCCATAGCTGGAGATGCCACCGACCACGCCGTTTAATAAATATCGGGTTCGGGGATCTTCCAGATCGCCGAATCGTAAGGAATTTAAAAGCGCGATGGGCCGTGCCCCCATAGTGAAGATGTCGCGCATGATCCCTCCAACGCCGGTGGCCGCACCCTGGTGCGGTTCGATGAAAGAAGGGTGGTTATGGCTTTCTATTTTGAAAACCACGGCCAGCCCGTCGCCGATGTCGACCACGCCTGCGTTTTCTCCGGGGCCTTGCAAAACGCGTGGGCCTTCAGTGGGCAGTTGTTTCAAATAAGGGCGAGAACTTTTGTAACTGCAATGTTCGCTCCACATGACCGAGAAGATTCCCAGTTCCGTGAAGTTGGGCGCCCGGCCCAGTAAATCGAGGATGCGTTGGTATTCCGAAAGGGTCAATCCGTGTTGTTTCACTACATCGGGAGTGACTTCAGGCATCGGCTGAAATTTTTGTGGAGGAGGCACGGGTTCGGTCAGAGCGATTGGATGAGGGATTTAAAAATGAGTTGACCGTCTAAGTTCGGCCAAAGCGGATCGGCGCAGCGTTCGGGATGCGGCATCATTCCCATCACATTCTTTTTTTCATTGGTTACGCCGGCGATGTTTTGGACGGATCCGTTGGGGTTCGACAGGTCGGAGATTTCTCCGTTCGAATCGCAGTATCTGAAAACGATCTGACCCTTTTCCTGCATTTGTTTCAGGGTTTCCGAAGGGGCAAAATAATTGCCTTCGTGGTGCGCGATGGGAATTTTCAGCGCCGGCTCGTTTTTGCATAAATGGGTGAAAGGCGTGTCCGCCGCTTCCACGCGGGTAAACACGGTCCTGCAGATAAATTTCTGTGAACGGTTTTGAATGAGCGCTCCTGGCAAAAGACCCGCTTCGACGAGAATCTGGAATCCGTTGCAAATTCCCAGAACCCGTCCGCCTTTGCTCGCAAAACGGACGACGGCTTTCATGACCGGAGAAAATTTGGAGATGGCCCCCGCTCTGAGATAATCGCCATAGGAAAACCCGCCGGGAAGAACGATAAAATCCAATTCATCCAGATTGGCATTGTCCTTATGCCATATCCACCGGGTATCGATCTCAAAAACGTGTTTGAGGATATGGTAACAATCGTGGTCACAATTGGACCCTGGAAATACAACAACCCCGCATTTCATACAGTTTTCATCAATAAAAGGAGAAATTCATTCCGCAGAGGACAAAGTGACCTGGTAGGATTCGATCACCGTGTTGGCCAGCAATTTTTCGCACATTTCCCGGACCCGGCCCTCGGCCTCCTGCTCGGTCAGGCCTTCAATACGGACTTCCATGTATTTGCCCACATTCACCTGTTTCACTTCATTATAACCCAGGTTGGTGAGAGCATGATGGACCGCCTGACCTTGCGGGTCCAGGACGCCTTTTTTGTAGGTAACGTGAATTTTCGCCAGCATGGTGCCGAGAGGTTAACACACAATCCAAAAATTTTCCTAACGGTTTTCTGAAAAGAAATGCTTGCGTTTTGACCGCGGGTACAATTTATGATAATCAAAATCGCATGAAGCTTAAAACCATCCGACTGAATTTGGGTTCCAGACAAAAAAAACGACTGACGGTTTTTCTATTTTTCTTATCCGTTTATCTGCTGACAGGGCAGGGGTCCATCCAATCCGCCGACGGCAGGATCATGTACCTTCTCACACAAAGCATGGTTGAAAATCACAGCCTGAGTTTTACCGAACGCGTCAGTCAAGACGACCCGGAAGGAGAAAAGTTTTCCAAATACGGCATCGGAATGAGCGTGCTGGCGGTGCCGTTTTATCTTGCCGGAAAAGCCCTGTCCTGGGTGCTTCCCGTCGAGCCGTCTTTTGCCACGTTATTCAGCGTGAGCATGATCAATGCCTTCGTCACCGCTCTGAGTTGTTTGTTGATTTACCGTTTTGGGGATGAACGCTTCGGTTTTTCCCACCGGACATCGGTTTTTTTGGCTTTGGGTTATGGATTGTCCACCATTGCCTGGTTTTATTCCGAAGATTTCATGAGCGAGCCTGTAACTTCATTGTTTATGCTGGCGGCGGTATTTATAATGACAGGAAGCCATGGAGTTGAAAACCAACGCAGCCTTCTGTGGGCTGGAGTGTTTATCGGCCTGGCGCTGACCTGCCGGTTGGCGGCGCTGGTGGCGATTCCCGGATTTTTGATTTTCCTGATGCTCGATAAGCAAAACCCAGAGCATCCGCCAATGAAAGACTGGGTATCGGATGCGGTGAGATTTCTGATTCCCATTGCCTGCTTTGTCTTATTTATCTTTTTATACAATTACGTGCGATTCGGGAATATCTTTGAAACCGGGTACGAAAAAGGATTTGGAACGGAAGGCTGGACGGGATTGCTCGGCATTCTTTTTTCCCCTGGGAAATCCATTTTTTTATATAATCCCCTGCTCATAATAGGTTGTCTAGCATTCCCGGCGTTTTATAAGGCCAAAAGGGAAATGGCCTGGCTTTTTGGGTGGGTCATTCTGATTCAGCTGTTGCTTTTTTCTTTCTGGCACAGCTGGTATGGCGGCACGGGATGGGGTCCCCGGTTGATGCTGGTCGCGCTTCCCTACCTGATTCTTCCGGTGGGTTTTATTCTGGAGAGGCCGGGACCGAAAGCCAAAGCAGGAATTGTGGCTGTTCTGGTGTTGGGAGTTCTCATTCAGATCCCCTCAGTGACGGTCAATGTTTCCCGTTACTATTACGATTTGCGGCACCAGTATCAGGATAAGGCTCACGACATGCTGTTGTATTCTCCGGCGCACTCGCCGCTCATTGGCCAGGTGAAGCAGGTGGGCAAAGTATTTGCACGATTCCAGGACAAGGAATTTGTGGGTCAGCTGGTATCCGAGGCCCGGTCTGGAAGGAAATTTATTGGAAGCTCTGATAAAGCAGTTCTGGAAAAAGGACTCGCCGTCAATGCACCCAATTTCTGGTGGGTTTTCATGTATCTGTTCGGGTATTCCGCCTTGTTCACTTTTTTGCCAGCCATTGGCCTCTTGTCCGTCAGCCTGTTTTGCGGGTATAAGTTATATGCTAGTCAAAAATGAAGAAGATTCGTCCTCTCCCCTCAGGGGAGAGGATTTAGGTGAGGGGGGATGTTGGGTCTTTTTTATTTTTTGCCAAGTTCCCCTTTAGGAAAAACCACTTCGTAAACTAAAGCCAATTATTTAGGAATAAATTTTCACGATGAATAATAGATGGAAGGATTCCGACGCCAAAGCGGCGATCGAAACTTATAAAAACTATTCTGAAGACCTTGCGCTTCGCGTGTACACCTCTCGGTTGATCGGGGCCGACGCGGCGCTGGTCATTCATGGCGGCGGCAACACGTCAGTCAAGTCGACTGCCAGGACAAAGGTGGGAGAAGAAGTCCAGGTCCTGTATGTCAAGGGCAGCGGCTGGGACCTCGACACGCTGGAGCCACCCGGTCTTCCGGGAGTTAAATTGGACCCGCTTCAAAAACTCAGGCAACTGGACAGCCTGAGCGATGAAGACATGGTCAATGAGCAGAGGATCAATCTGCTGGACGCGTCCTCCCCCAACCCGTCGGTGGAAACCTTGTTGCATGCCTTTCTGCCGCATAAATTTGTCGACCATTCTCACGCCGATGCCAGTTTGGTGATCGTCAACCAGCCGAACGCCGAAGAGTTATGCCGGGAGATTTATGGCGATACGCTGGGGCTGGTTCCCTACATCATGCCCGGATTCCTGCTAGCCAAGGCCGCCGCGGAAGCCTATGAGAAAAACCCGAACGTAAAAGGGCTGATGCTGATCAACCACGGCTTGTTTACCTTTGGTGAGACCGCGAAAGAAAGTTACGACCGCCACATCGACGCCGTGACCCTCGCTGAAAAATTCATCGCTGGACAAAAGAAAAAAGCTTTAACGCCATTTAAAAAACCAGAAACTGTTTCGGGTAGTGAAGAGTTTCTCGTTAAAGTCGCCCCGGTCCTGCGCGGATTGTATGCTGAAAAGACAGGGGTTTCCTGGACGCTCCATCACCGCGAGGATGCGTACGCGCTGGAATTTGCCGGCAGTGAAGAAGTTTCCACTTGGTCGCAGATCGGCACGGTCACCCCGGATCACGTCATCCGCACCAAACAAAAACCGTTGTTGTTAAATCCACAACGCTTGGATGATACGAATGCACTGTGGAAAGAAGTGTCCGAGGCCCTGAATCAGTACATAGAAAACTATCATCATTATTTTCAAACCAACGTTCAGGCGAAGAAAGAGGACAAAAAGGAACTCGATCCGCTTCCCCGCGTGATCTTGCTGGCCGGCGTGGGTCTCATCACGATCGGCAAGACCACCAAGGAAACTGGGATTTCAGCGGATATCTACCAGCACACGATGGACGTCATTCATAAGGCCTTTTCCATCGGGGAGTACAGGCCTCTAAATGACGGCGATCTGTTCGACATGGAATACTGGTCGCTGGAACAGGCGAAGCTGGGAAAAAATAAGCCCAAAAAACTGCAAGGAAAAATCGTTCTTGTATCCGGCGCGGCCTCCGGCATCGGCCTGGCCACCGCCTGGCTGTTTGCCGAGCACGGCGCCAATCTATTTCTGATCGACAGGGACGGAGAAAAACTGGAGGAGGCCAAAGAGGGTCTAAAAAAAGATTTGCAAGCCAGCGTTGTCACCCAGGCGATGGATGTGACCGATGAACAGGCCATCAAAAAAGCTTTCGATCGTCTGGTGCGAGAGTTTGGCGGGCTGGACATTCTGATCTCAAACGCCGGCAATGCGATGCAGGGAAGAATCGGCGATGTCGATGCCTCCGCTTTACGCGCCAGCTTCGATCTCAACTTCTTCGCCCATCAGGCGCTTGCCTCGCAGGCGGTGAAACTGTTTTTAAAACAGCGGACCGGAGGCGTGCTTCTATTCAACGCGTCCAAGGCCGCCTTCAACCCAGGGAAAAACTTTGGCCCTTATGCTTTGCCGAAAGCCGCCGTCGTTGCCCTCGCCAAACAATACGCCCTGGACTACGGCAAACAAGGAATCCGTGCCAACGCGATAAACGCCGACCGGGTGCGAACAGGGTTGTTCACCCGCGATGTGATTAAAGAGCGCGCCCAAGCCCGCGGTTTGACGGCGGACGATTATTTCAAAAACAATCTGCTGGAGAAGGAAGTTTACGACACCGATGTAGCGCAAGGCTTCCTCGACCTCGCATTGGCTGAGAAAACCACAGGAAGCGTCATCACCATCGACGGCGGCAACATCGCCGCCAGTCCGAGATAATCTTATAGTAGCGAAGGTAATTTAATATCTATTGATTTTTACAAATAAAAAATGAGAGCAAATTATGACCGTAACCATTTATCACAATCCGAAATGTTCTAAATCCCGCCAGACTCTGGAATTGCTTAACGAAAACAGCATCACACCCACCATCGTGGAATATCTCAAAACCCCGCCAACAGCAGAGCAGCTGAAAGCCATTCTTGCCCAACTTGGGTTCACACCCCGCGATCTGATGCGCAAGAAAGAAAGCGAATACGCCGAATACAAACTCGACAATCCGTCTTTAACGGATGACGACCTGATCGGTTTCATGATCGAGCACCCCATCCTCATCGAACGTCCCATCGTGCTTGCCAAGGGCAAAGCCGCAATCGGTCGTCCGCCGGAAAAGGTGCTGGAAATTCTTTGATCGAGTGCCGCTTCAACCGATCGACGCTACACATGCGTTCAATCTATCTGCGTTATTACAAATAAAAAAGGGGAGGCCTTTAAATAGGCTCCTCCCCTTTTTTCAAACTATTTTTTCTGCGGAACTTAATTATTTTTTACGAACAACCCGATGTCGCGCCGCAGGTCAGGCACTTTAGACAGGTGCCGTTTCTCACCAGCGTCAACTGTCCGCATTCGGTGCACGGGTCGCCTTCATATCCCTTCAGCCGGGCAATAGTCGCAGTGGATGCCGCGCTCATTGTCGTCTGCACGCCGTTTCCAGCGGCTTTCGGTGGATCGATCACTTGACTTCCATTGCCGCTGGATTTCAGCACCGCTTCGGAAACCGCATGTCCATTGCCGTTTCCATTTCCTGAGCCATTGGAGTGCTTGAGTTCGCTCTTTGGCTCAGGGATCGTAGGGGGGGTCGATGGACCTTCCTCTTTTTCGCCCACCGTTTTATCGGTTTTGCCGATGGCGTCGCCGCGCAGATCGTCCGGGGTCACCTGCGCCAGGTCGTAGCGGCCCAGGTAGTTGATCGCCAGATCGCGGAAGATATAGTCGATGGTCGAGGTCGCCATGGTGATCCGGTCGTTGCCCGTGACAATGCCGTTGGGTTCAAAGCGGGTGAAGACGAAGGCGTCCACGAATTCCTCGAGCGGAACCCCATGCTGAAGGCCCAGGGAAATGGCGATGGCGAAGCAGTTCATCAGACTTCGAAAGGCCGCGCCTTCCTTGTGCATATCGATAAAGATCTCGCCCAGCGCGCCTTCTTTATATTCTCCGGTGCGCAGATAAACTTTGTGGCCGCCGATGGAGGCCTTCTGGGTATATCCCTGCCTGCGATGCGGCAGAGGATTTCGCTTGTGCTCACGAATCACCTGGACAATCTTCTCGGCAATTTTTTGCGGTTCCTTTTCTTCCATGAGCTCCATCTTCAAGTGACTGAAATCCTCGCTGGCCATGCTGTTCAAAGGCTGACTCAATTTGGAGCCGTCCCGGTAAACAGCAGTTCCCTTCAGCATGAGTTTCCAGCTCAACAGGTGCGCTTTTTCCACGTCTTTGATGGTGGCGTGGTTGGGCATGTTGATGGTTTTGGAAATCGCGCCGGAAAGAAACGGTTGCGCCGCCGCCATCATGCGGATATGCGCTTCCGGCCGGATATACCTTTCACCGTATTTTCCGCATTTGTTGGCGCAATCAAAAATGGGGTAATGCTCCTGTTTGAGATGCGGAGCGTTTTCGATGGTCATGGTGCCGCAAATGGCATCGTTGGCCTTTCTGATCTCTTCCTTGTTGAACCCAAGATGCTCAAGCATGCTGAACTCAAAGGAGTTCAATTGTTCCTCGGTCAAATGCAGAACGTTTTTACAGAAATCGTCCCCAAGAACGTATTTATTAAAAGCAAAGGTGATGTCAAACACTTTGGGAAGCTCGGCCTGAATCTTGTCGAGAACATCTACCGTGAAACCTTTTTCCTTGAGCGTCTCGCGATTGATGTGCGGCGCCGATTCCAGCCGCGCTGAACCCACGCAATAGTTGACGATCTCGCGGATGGCTTCCTCGTTGTACCCCAAACGTTTCAAGGCCATCGGAACGGACTGATTGATGATCTTGAAATACCCGCCGCCCGCAAGTTTTTTGTATTTGACCAGGGCATAGTCGGGTTCGATTCCCGTGGTATCGCAATCCATCAACAAACCGATCGTGCCGGTTGGGGCGATACAGGTGGTCTGGGCGTTCCGGTACCCATAGCGTTGCCCAAGCTCCAGAGCGTCCGCCCATTCCTTGGCGGCGGCGCTTTGAAGGTAAGCCGGACAAAACTCAGTGGAAACCCCCTGCGGATAAATCGTCAACCCTTCGTATTCGTGAACCTCGGCGTTTTGGATTGCCCGGCGGTGATTGCGCAACACGCGGAGCATGTGTTTCTTATTTTTTTTGTATTCCTGAAACGGACTCAGTTCGTGCGCCATTTCAGCCGACATGGCATAGGACGCGCCGGTGGTCAGGGCCGTAATGGCACCGGCGATCGCCCGGCCTTTTTCAGAGTCGTAGGGTATTCCCAACACCATGAGCAGGGCACCCAGATTGGCGTATCCCAGGCCGAGAGTGCGGTATTCGTGGCTTTTTCTTGCGATCCTCTCGTTGGGGAATTGTGCCATCGAAACGGAAATTTCCAGGGTCAGGGTCCAGAGACGGCAGGCATGCCGGTAATCTTCGACTTCAAACCGGCCTTTTTCTTCATCGTGAAAGCGAATCAAATTGATGGACGCGAGATTGCAGGCGGTGTCGTCCAGAAACATGTACTCGGAACACGGGTTGGAAGCGCGGATCCGGTTTTCCTCCGGGCAGGTGTGCCACTCGTTGATGGTGGAATCGAATTGCAACCCAGGATCGGCGCTCGCCCAGGAAGCTTCGTTCACTCTTTCCCAGAGCTCTCTCGCTTCCAGAGTTTTGCTGATCTTTCCATCTGTGCGGCGGACCAGGTTCCAGTCTCCGTCGCATTCGACCGCCCGCATGAACTCGTTGCTCAAGCGGACCGAGTTGTTGGAGTTTTGCCCTGAAACGGTGGTGTAGCCTTCCGAATTCCAGCAGGTGTCAAACTCTTCGAACTCGATTTCCTTCGCCCCTTGTTTGGCAAGCTGAATCACGCGGTAGATGTAGTTTTCGGGAACGCCTGCCTCAATGGACTTCCAGACCGCCTTTTTCAATCCTTTGTTCTTTTTGATGTCGAAGCGGCTGTCTTCATCATTTTCCTCTGCCCAGCAGGCTTTGACGATACTTTTAAGCATGCGCCGGCAGATGCGGCTTCCGGTGGCCAGTGCCGCGACTTTACGCTCCTCGCGGACCTTCCATTCTATGAACTCTTCGATGTCCGGGTGATCGATGTCGAGGGTGACCATCTTTGCCGCCCGCCTTGTGGTTCCGCCGGATTTGATCGCGCCTGCGGCGCGGTCTCCGATTTTTAAGAAACTCATCAACCCGGAAGACTTCCCGCCGCCGGATAGGGATTCACCCGCTCCGCGAAGCGTGGAAAAATTACTGCCGGTTCCGGAGCCGTATTTGAATAAACGGGCTTCCTGGCGCCAGAGATCCATGATACCCCCGTCGCCCACCAGGTCGTCTTTAACGGAAAGAATGAAACAGGCGTGCGGTTGCGGATGTTCGTAGGCGTTTTTGGATTTTTCAATCGCGGCGGTTTCCGGGTTGAAAAAATAATGCCCCTGAGCGGGACCGCCCAAACCGTAAGCCCAATGGAGCCCCGTGTTGAACCATTGCGGAGAGTTCGGGGCGGCGTATTGCCGGGCCAGCATGAAGCTCATCTCGTCATAGTAATTGCGGGCGTCTTCTTCCGTTTGGAAGCATTTATTTTTCCAGCCCCAATAGGTCCAGCAACCGGCCAGACGATGAAACACCTGACGGGAATCGGTCTCCCGCACATATTTCTGGGACTCCCCCAATGGATCCAAAGCTTCGGTGTCAGGCTCGGAAGGGCACAACCACTCCGGGACACCGCTTTCATATTTTCTTTTCAACCGCGCCGGAACCCCTGCTTTGCGAAAATACTTCTGCGCCATGATATCGACCGCCACCTGGGACCAGAAATCCGGCACCATCACATGCCTGATCTCAGATACAACCGAACCATCCGCATTGTTGATCCTGGAAGTCCTTTCGACAAAATTGATACCCTGGTAGGGGTCTTGGCTGTTTTTAGAAAAAACGCGGTTGATTCGCATAAATCGCCTCTCCGGAAAGAATAATTACCTTGCACTTATCGCTTAGGAATTATGGGTTGCCTGTAGTTAATCTAGGGTCTGTTTGGAAAAAAAGAAAGGGCCGGCACGCTCCCCCTGAAAGAGAGGTGCAACGTCCTGCATGTATTTGTTTTTTTTAACAAAAAACACTGTATTTAGTGTTCACGACGGAACTATATACAACATATTGGGGTAGGTCAATATGTTTTTTGCGATTAATTTTTAGAAAGTTCGGAACCCCAATATCTAAAAGGGTCTGGGAAAATAAAATAATATTTCAAAAATAAGCGAAAGTAAAGCGAAAGTAAAAATCCGCAATTTCATCCGCCCGATATTACCAAACTTTTAAAGGAAAAGTAAAAAATGAGAGGGTGTACCGAAGAGGGATGGGTTGGGAAAAAACTTTAAAAACTTAGTTTTCAAGCAATTCAATTTGTACTTTGCCGACGAACTCCATCAGCTTAAACTGGTCGTCCTTTTGACCCTCAGAAAGTTTGATGTGCGTGGCATCCACTAAACTCTGCCCAAAGGTGGGGTCGAGCGCCCGCCATTCGCCCACGTACACTTCAGGCCAGGCGTGATAAAGAAATCCCTGGTATTTAGGGGAATACACCAGGCCGTTGACGATCTTCGTGGGAATTCCCGCCGCCCGCGCAATCGCCGTGAAAAGATAAGTGTGCGACTGGCATTCGCCGCGCCGTTCTTTAAGCGCATTGAGGGCGCTGGCGGAATCGACCAACACTTTTTCCAAATTACGGAACACCCATTCGTTTATCTTCTGCGACGCCTTCCAGGCGTCTTGAGTATCGCCCACCAGCTCTTTCGCCAAAGACCGGATCTGAGGATGTTTGGACTGAACTTCCGCGGAGTCTTCCAGATACTCCGGCTGGGAAAAGGAAGACACCGGTCGAAGAACCGGCTGCCGCACTTTTTGAGGCTCGGCATTCACGAGAAGCACCGAAGCGTAAGTGCCATCGGCTGATTTTTCCGACTGCAACACCTTTTGGCGATGATCCTGGGGGATCAAGTCGGGCGATCGCATTTTGGACAGCTTCATTTTCATCTGGCGTTTTTTGCCCGGTCGAGAAATAATTTTTCCCGGTTTCACCAGGCTCAGCGTGATCAGACTGCTGACCGTCATCGCTTCCTCGCCAAGGTCTGTTGCGATGTGTTCCGGTTCCTTGCGTGATTCAAAGCCCTGCGAAGTCATCTCCCGCATCACACTGCCGTCAGCGGTCACCCACAGGGTCGATTCCATTCCTGCCACCCGGTGGAACACCACAAACGTATCCACTGACTTCCCCTGATACTCAAACGGTTCTTTGCGCAGAACGTTGTATTCGACATCCATCAACATCTGGAACGGTTCCATGAAAATAGGAACCTTGCCTTTTTTCCCGATCACCAGTCCGTCCTTGATGATATTCAGCAAAAACGTCGAAGCCGGCGCCATGTTCGGCGAAAAGGGGATGGTCTTGGTTTTATCGAACCCCAGTCCGGTGACGCGGTAGATGAGCTTGCCGTTTTTGATGTGCGCATCCACCTTCTGCCGGCTCCCCATGATCACCTGCACCAGGGAAAAATCTTTTAGACTGAGGTCTGGGTTGAGATTTGTGTTCTGCGAAAAGGTCGTCGACTGATTGGCGCCTCCGGCCTTCAAACGAAAAAAGACTTTCGAGTCCACCGTGATCCCGTCGTCGGAGACCTGCATCCTGGCAAAGGTGAATCCCAGTTTTTTGCCCTTGAAATACGTTCCCATCCATTCCGTGGTTTCCCCCGGAGCAAACAGAGGGTGGGCCGGTTCCTTGGCAAACGCCCAAACCGGCCAGGCCAGAAAAATGATGAGAATAAAAGTCAGCGGAGTGGTTTTGTGTATAAATTTCATAGCTAATAGCGTAGCACAAGATTGAAAAACAAGGGCCTGATTGTGCAAGGATTTTTAACCGCAAATCGCAAAGGGATTGATAAACCGCATCTTTAATTTTGGCCTTCACCGTAACACTCGTGGGGTGACGGCGTGGAGGGCGCAAAGGAAATCAAAGAAAGGGAGGAGGTTTTTTTCGTCATCGCGAGCCGCAAAGCGGCGTGGCGATCCAGTATCTTTTATGGCTTTCTGGATTTACCCCTGTGGGGCACGAGAACTTAGGTAAGTTATTACGCCTTCGCTAGCGCTCGCAATGACGAAAATATAATTCCTCTCCCCTTCAAGGGGAGAGGTTAGGTGAGGGGATGGTTGGAACCACCGATGGACACAGATGGAGAATTGTCGGTCTCCGATCTGCTTTGTTTGCCTTGATTTTTAATCTTTCGCCCATCGAGTCCGAATAACTTATAATATCTCCGTTTGCCCAATTCACCCTTTGGAACCCACGATGCCCGAATTAAACAAACTGAATGACCTCGTTGAAAGATTTGACAGAAACCGCGAGGCCTATCTTTCAGGACAATACAACGAAACCAGAGTCCGGGTGGAGTTCATCGACCCTTTCTTCAAACTGCTGGGCTGGGACGTAAGTAACAAATCCGGGCATGCGGAAGCCTATAAGGACGTTTATCACGAAGACGCTATCAAGATAGGGGGCGCGACCAAAGCCCCGGATTACTCGTTCCGCATCGGCGGCACGCGCAAGTTTTTTCTGGAAGCGAAAAAACCGTCCGTCAATATCAAGGAGGATGTCAGCCCCGCCTACCAGCTTCGCCGCTACGCCTGGTCAGCCAAGCTCCCGTTGAGCATCCTCACCGATTTCGAGGAATTCGCGGTTTACGACTGCCGCATCAAACCCGCGCAAAACGACAAGGCCTCCACCGCCCGCATCCAGTATCTGAAATACACCGAGTACGCGGAAAAATGGGAGGAGATTCATGCCGTTTTTTCCAAGGACGCGATCCTCAAGGGGTCCTTCGACAAATACGCCGAATCGAAAAAGGGGAAAAGGGGAACCGCCGAGGTGGACGCCGCCTTTCTCAGGGAAATGGAGACCTGGAGAGAAAACCTGGCCCGCAATCTCGCGCTGCGCAATTCACGGTTGGGAAAGCGTGACCTTAATTTCGCGGTGCAGAAAATCATGGACCGCATCATATTCTTGAGAATGTGCGAAGACCGAGGGGTTGAAAACTATGGTCAGCTTCAAGGTCTACAAAACGGCGCCGGGATTTATCCGCGCCTGTGCCAGCTATTCCATAATGCGGACGACCGCTACAACTCCGGTCTGTTTCATTTCAAGGAGGAAAAAGGCCGCCCAACCCCGCCCGACCACCTGACGCTCGATCTGAATCTCGACGATAAAATTCTCAAGGATATCCTCAAAAGTCTGTACTACCCCCAAAGCCCTTACGAATTTTCCGTCCTGCCCACGGAAATTTTAGGCCAGGTCTATGAGCAATTTCTGGGAAAAGTGATCCGCCTGACCTCCGGTCACCGCGCCATCGTCGAGGAAAAACCCGAGGTCAAGAAAGCCGGCGGCGTGTATTACACCCCCTCCTACATCGTCGACTACATCGTCAAACAAACCGTGGGCAAACTGCTGGAAGGCAAGAAACCGGGAGCCCGGAGCGCCGTCCACAAGATCAAGATACTCGACCCCGCCTGCGGCTCAGGGTCGTTTTTAATCGGCGCGTACCAGTTTCTGCTCGACTGGCACCGCGACCGCTATGTGGAGATGGACCCGAAGAAACACAAAAAAGCGCTGTACCAGGGGCCTAAGGGAGAATGGCGGCTGACCACCGCCGAGCGCAAACGCATCCTGCTCACCCACATTTACGGAGTGGACATCGACCCGCAGGCGGTGGAGACCACCAAACTATCCCTGCTCCTCAAAGTGCTGGAAGGCGAACGGCAGATAGACCTTTTCCGTGAACGGGCACTGCCCGATCTGGGCGACAACATCAAATGCGGCAACTCGCTGATCGGGCCGGATTTTTACGACCACCAGCAGACCGATCTGTTCGACGAAGAAGAACGCTACCGCATCAACGTCTTCGACTGGCAGGCCGAGTTTCCCGAGATCATGCAATCGGGAGGGTTCGACGCAGTGATCGGCAACCCGCCTTATGTAAGAATTCAAACATTAAAAGAATTTGCTCCAATTGAAGTGGAATTTTATAAGGATTATTACCATTCAGCCAGCAAAGGAAATTACGATATTTATTTGTTATTTGTTGAGCGTGGATTTCAGTTACTTAACGCCAAAGGCCTTTTTGGATTCATCCTTCCTCATAAGTTTTTTAACGCGAAATATGGTGAGCCGCTTCGCAACATCATTTCGCAAGGAAATCATTTGCAAGAAGTAGTTCATTTTGGTGATCAACAAATTTTTTCAGGTGCAACAACTTATACTTGTCTCTTGTTTTTAAGTAGAATTGGTAAAGGCTTAACTCAGGTAATAAAGGTTCACAACTTGGTTGCTTGGCGTAATAACTCAAATGATATTAAAAAAGAAACAATATCTACCAAAAAAATAACAGCTCGAGAATGGAATTTTGTAGTGGGTAAAGCAGGAGATTTATTTTCTAAATTAGAAAAAATGGAAATTAAATTAAACGATGTAACAAATAGAATTTTTCAAGGAATTAAAACAAGTGCTGACAAAATTTACATCGTTGAAGAAAAGAAGTGGGGGAAAAATAAAGTAAAAATCTACTCTCGAGAAAAGGATTCTGAATATTGGATCGAAACAAATTTGTTACACCCGCTGATAAAGGGCGGTGATAGCAAGCGATATTCTCTAAAACCTACAAATCGATTAATTCTTTTCCCTTATGAGAAAAAAAATGGTGGCAAAGCACAATTAATTTCAGAAACCAATTTAAAAACATTTTATCCACTCACATGGACCTATTTAAAAGATAATAAAAGGTTTCTTGAAAACAGAGAAAACGGGAAAATGGTAGGGGCTGGATGGTTCGGGTATGTGTATCCAAAAGCACTTGATGTCATGGCACTTCCAAAAATATTTACACCCGATATTGCAGATCGCGCATCTTTTTCTTTTGACAAAACAGGAGAATTATTTTTTACAGGAGGTGTATCGGGAGGTTATGGAATCCTTGTTTCGCCACAATTCTCAAATCAATATATTTTAGGATTACTAAATAGCAAGGTATTAGAATGGTTTATTCGGCAATCCGCTACGCAAATGCGTGGAGGATATTACAGTTATGAATCTCGCTTTATCAAATATCTTCCCATCCGCACCATCGACTTTTCCAATGCCGAAGACAAAGCCCGGCACGACCAGATGGTGCAATTGGTCGAGCGCATGCTGGACCTCCACAAAAAACTGGCCTCCGCCAACACCGGGCACGACAAGACCGTTCTTAAACGCCAGATCGACGCCACGGACCAGCAAATCGACCGTCTGGTCTATGAACTTTATGACTTGACGGATGCGGAAATCGCCATCGTCGAGGAAAGCGTGAAGAAATAATATCGTCCCACCCGTTATTCGTCATCGCGAGACGCTGAAAGCGGCGTGGCGATCCAGGGACTCTGGATTGCTTCGTCACCATTGGCTCCTCGCAATGACGTTTGCTCCTTAGGTGGGCTCATCCTGGAATTTCTTTGCGTTCTCTGCGCCTTTGCGGTGAAATCAATTCCCCCCGGCCCCTGTTAAATCCCCTGCATTTGCCTTCATGCCCCGCAGGGGTAAATCCAGAAAGTTACAAAAAATTCTGGATTGCTTCGTCACCATTGGCTCCTCGCAATGACGTTTGCTCCTTAAGGTGGGCTCATCCTGGAATTTCTCTGCGTTCTCTGCGCCTTTGCGGTGAAAAATGGTTTCAGGTTGTTTCATTACCCCTTGAAATCCCCCTAAGCCCCTTTAGTAAAGGGGGGACATTTTCTCCCCCTTCTGTGAAGTAAACGTGCCGGGCATGCGGGCTAAGGAAGGGATATCACGGGGGGCGAGGGGATTTAAATCTTTTCCTTGATTTCCCCCTGTTTACAGGGCTCAAGCGGTTTTTCGCATTTATTGAGTGAATTCCACTTTTCGGTCGTGATATATTGTCTGTTTCACCCGATGCAATTGATATACGATCAACCCAAGCCTTCTCGAACTGCCAAATAAAATTATGCTGGACCCGGAAAAAATAAAAACTTACCTCACTTTTGACGACGTTCTGCTGTTGCCTGGGCATTCCAAGGTGCTCCCCAACGAGGTGGATGTCGCCACTCAGTTGACGCAGGGCATCCGGCTGAACTGCCCGCTGGTCAGCTCACCCATGGACACGGTCACCGAGGCCGGCCTCGCCATCGCTCTGGCGCAGGAGGGGGGCATCGGCATCATCCACCGCAACCTGACGGCGGACAGGCAACGCAAGATGGTGGAAAAGGTCAAGCGCTCGGTCAGCGTCATGATTCCCGACCCCATCACCATGCAGCCGGACCAGAAGATTAACGAGGCGCTGGATGTGATGGAAAAATACAACATCTCCGGCATTCCCATCACCAACGAGAAAAAGCTGGTCGGTATTCTGACCAATCGCGATTTGCGCTTCGAGACCGACCTGGATAAACCGATCCGCTCGCTGATGACCACCGAAAAACTGGTGACCATCCCGGAAGGCACGCCTCTGGAGAAATCCAAACAACTTTTGCACAACAACCGTATCGAGAAACTGCTGGTGGTCAACGGCGAAGGCACGTTGAAAGGCTTGATCACCATCAAGGACATCGAAAAAGCCGGGAAATACCCCCGCGCCGCCAAGGATGCCAAGGGCCGCCTGCTGGTGGGCGCGGCTTTGGGCGTCGCCACAAGCCCGATGGACCACGTGGAAACCCTGATCCGGGTGGGGCTGGATGTTCTGGTGATCGACAGCGCGCACGGGCATTCGGAGAAAGTCTTGCAGACCATCCGCGACATCAAGAACAATTTTCCGGACCTTCAAGTCATCGGCGGCAACGTGGCGACCGCCGAGGGAACCAAAGCCCTGATCAAGGCGGGAGCCGATGCGGTCAAGGTCGGTGTCGGGCCGGGGTCGATCTGCACGACACGCATCGTCACGGGAGTCGGCGTCCCGCAAATCACCGCCATCGCGGAATGCGTGAAAACGGCGGCGAAATACGGGATTCCGGTGATTTCCGACGGCGGCATCAAATATTCCGGCGACATTCCCAAAGCCATCGCCGCAGGGGCGCATTCGGTCATGATCGGGTCGTTGTTTGCCGGGACGGAGGAAAGTCCGGGGGAAAAAATCCTCTATCAGGGACGAAGCTACAAGGAATACCGCGGAATGGGGTCCCTGGGCGCTATGTCTCAAGGATCGAGCGAGCGTTATTTCCAGGAACGGGAATTGTCTGAAAGCAAGCTGGTGCCGGAAGGCGTTGAGGCAAGAATTCCCTACCGGGGTGTTCTGTCGTTCACGGTTCACCAGCTTCTGGGCGGACTGCGCGCCGCGATGGGTTATTGCGGTTGCAAGGATATTCAAGAACTGCGCGACAAAGCCACCTTCATCCGCATCACTTCCTCCGGATTGAGGGAAAGCCACGTGCACGACGTGATCGTGACCAAAGAGGCTCCCAATTACCATATCGAATAGCCGCCTGATCCCACTGCGATCTGGGACTGCTGAACTTACTTCTAAATAATTGAAAACTTCATTCCCCCTGTTGAAAATTCTCAGACATGACGACTGACGAACTGCACGAACAGAAAATCCTGATTCTGGATTTCGGTTCGCAGTACACACAAAATATCGCACGCAAGGTTAGAGAATGTCAGGTCTATTGCGAGATTCACCCTTGCACCTGGACTCTGAAAGAAATCCTCGATTTCAAGCCTAAAGGAATCATCCTGTCGGGTGGGCCAGCCAGCGTCCTGACACCCGGCTCCCCGCTATGCGACCGCGAGCTTTTTCAATCGAAAATCCCCATCCTGGGAATCTGCTATGGAATGCAGTTGATCACCCACACGCTGAACGGCAATGTGGACCCTTCCGCGCATCGGGAATTCGGACGTGCGGAATTGATGATCCGGGAGTTCTCCCATCTGTTTTCAGACGTCAAAAACAATTCCATCGTGTGGATGAGCCATGGGGACAAAATATCTAAAATGCCGCCCGGATTCTCTGCAACGGCTTTCACGATCAACTCCCCCATCGCCGCGATCGAAAATCGCATCGACAAAATTTACGGCCTGCAATTTCATCCGGAAGTGGTTCATACCGCCGAGGGAAAGAAAATTTTGCAAAATTTTCTGTTCAAAATTTGCGGCTGCAAAGCCAATTGGAAAATAGACTCCCTGGCGGAATTTTCCATCAACGAAATTAAAAAGAAGGTCGGCAGATCGAAAGTGCTGTGCGCCCTGAGCGGCGGGGTCGATTCCTCGGTGGTGGCCATCCTGGCGCACAAGGCCATCGGTGACAAGCTGACCTGCATCTTCATCGACAACGGACTTTTGCGCACGGGAGAACGGGACAAGGTCGAAAAAACGTTCCGGGATAACTTTCACATCAACCTGGACGTGGTGGACGCCGCCGATCAATTTCTGCTTCGCCTGGAAAACGTGACCGACCCGGAGGAAAAAAGAAAAATCATCGGAAACGTCTTTATCGAAGTGTTCGAGAAGGAAGCCAAGCGGGTAGGAGATTTTAAGTTTCTGGCGCAGGGGACTCTGTATCCGGATGTCATCGAGTCGGTTTCCTTCAAAGGGCCGTCGGCGGTCATCAAGACCCATCACAACGTCGGCGGCCTGCCGGAAAAAATGGATCTCAAACTTCTGGAACCTCTGCGCGAATTGTTCAAGGACGAAGTCCGCGTCATGGGACGGGAGCTGGGAATCCCCGAAGAAATCATCGGCAGGCAGCCCTTTCCCGGTCCGGGCCTCGCGATCCGCATTCTTGGAGAAATCACCGGAGAACGGCTGACCATTCTTCGAGCCGCCGACAAGATCATCATCGAGGAAATCAAGTTGGCGGGGTTGTATAACCAGATCTGGCAGGCGTTCGCGGTGCTTTTGCCCATAAAAACCGTCGGCGTCATGGGCGACTCCCGAACCTACGAAAACGTCATCGCCATCCGCGCAGTGTCCAGCAGCGACGGCATGACGGCGGACTGGGTGCATCTGCCTTACGACCTTTTGGGCAAACTCTCCAACCGCATCATCAACGAAGTGCAAGGCGTCAACCGCGTCGTCTACGACATCAGCTCCAAACCCCCCAGCACGATCGAGTGGGAATGACAAAAAATCTATTAAAAAACCGTATCGGATGGTTTTGGAGGGTCTGAGCGGCTTTTTGGGGCTTTTTTCGCTACCGATGAAAGAGAGCGAATAAAAGAAAAATCGGCTGACAACTCGATTGCAAAGGAGAGGTCTCAAACCCTGGCTTACCTGACGGCGCAAATGTTACGCACCGCATTCCAAACGGGACAGATTTATCATAACACTCGCAAGCAAAGCTCAATGCGATAGCCCGCCAGTTAAATAAACGGCCACGTAAAACGTTGGAGCATGAAACGCCAGCAGAAAGATTTAATGCCTGTTGCATCGACCGCTTGCAGTCGCCGTCGAAAGCGGTCTTTCGGCACTCGAGAACGTCTGACACAGTCAGGCAGATCGTGGCGACTAATACATTTGTGTATTTTTTAAATAGATTGCGCGCAACGAAAGCCGACGGTTGGATTTTTCATGGACGGGTAGACAACGTTTCGAAAGGAAATACGGGCGGACTGTTTGTCGCTGGTCCATCCCCCGCCCTTGATGATGCGAAGGGGGGGCGCTTCCGGTCCCTGCCTGGAAGGAAGGAAGGCGGTGCTGACCCATTCCCAGACATTTCCCGTCATGTCCAAAAGACCGTAGGGACTGGCCCCCTGTGGATAGGAACCGACCGGTGCGGCCTGCAAGGACCCGTCATCGTTTCCCCAAAGATTGGCCCGTTCGGAAGAAAATGTATTCCCCCAGGGCCAGAGGTTGCCGGATTCTCCCGAAGCGGCGGCGACCCATTCCGCTTCTGTCGGCAAACGCTTGCCGGCCCACAGGCAATATTGATGGGCCCCCGTCCAGTCGATTCCCATCGCCGGGCACTTTGGGCATTCCTTGCCGTCTGTAAAAAGCTTTTCGTCATAGCGGTTGTCAAAAATCTTGTATTGCTCGACGGTGATTTCCAAACGATCCAAATAGAATGCCGACGGATGGATTGCGCCGGAACCCTGCTTGCCCGGTTGCAGGGTGCCTCGTGGAAGATCGAGAAGGCTCACCCGATTCACGCCCGAATTGACTAAAACCATGAGGGACTGGTCTTTTGCGTTGAGGATCGTTGGCAGGAGAATTCCTGTGTCGGACGTTTGGAGGGAAAAGTCCGTGCGCCTGCCCTGGGTTTTGTTAGAAGCGGTTTTAACCCTTTGACCGTTGGATCGATCGTTGCCGGCATTGTTAAAGAACGACGAGTTGGCAGTTTCGTTTTTAAAGGAGGGATTTGCGTTTTTCTTCGCCGCGCCGCGGTTTTTGTAAGGTCCGGAGTTTGAGTGAGGCGGGTTGGAAGCGCAGGCGGAAATAAAAAGTAACGTAAGACTGATGAGTAAGAGAGATCTCAACGTGTTTCAGAATCCTTTTTGACCATGGAATCAAACTTTTTTTTCATTTCCCGGTACCGTTGATATTCTTTTTCCGATTCTTCTTTCATGCCCAGCATTTCGTAGGTGTAGCCTAAGCTGTAGCGGGCATCCATATGCGTGGGATCGAGCTGGATGGCCATTTTGAAGACTTGCTCGGCGTCGTGATACATTTCTTTATAGTTGTAAATCCCACCCAGCCCGTAATACCCTTCCGGATTTTTGGGGCTTTTCTGAATGGCTTTCAGGAAGGCTTCCACCGCTTTGTCATATTCCTGCTGGTTGGTGTATTCTATTCCCGCTTTGACGTAGTCATCGGGTTCCTTTTCGGCACAACTGGAAAAAATCAGCGGCAGAAGCAATAGAAAAGTTATTTGTAGGAATCGCACTTAAAAGGCTCGATTTTTGGATCGCAGGATCCGGAAATAATCCTTCAAGACAATAATATAGCATTAGCCGGCATCGATCTCCACACATACTGCGGCCTGTCGGACATAAAATGATTGCGGTTTTCAATCCATTAGAACCTATTTGACCGTTCAGGCGACATCGACAGGCATGCCTCGAAATTTATGACCGATCCTCTGCAATTCATTCTTTTGATGGTGGCTTTTACCCTGACCGCGGGATTGGCATTCGCCACGGTTAAAGGATCTGGCCTGGTCAAAATCGGCTGGTTGAATTTTTCCCGGTTGAAAGAACTCAGCCGGCAGAAAGTAGATACAGAAAACCGGCCCAGACAAATGGCATTGCAGGCAGTGATAGAACACTGCCAGAGTTTGCAAAAGCAATGGATTCTCCGTGCGCCTGATCTTGATATCTCCAGGAACACACATGCTTTATTGGAACAGATCGCATCCACCTTCCACCCGCAATCGAAGGCTCCTCTTATGGAGGCCCGTCTGGGGAAACTCCTGGAAGCGTTTCTGGAATTGAAGAACAGAATTTTGGTTTTCAGCCGTATCAAAGGGGTTCGAAGGTTCACGCAATTTCGTTTGCGTCACGTTCACTATTTATCCCGCGCATGGCAGAAAAAGCAACAATGGCAGGAGTCTGCCGTGGGTCGGGCTTTTTCCCGTTACAAGCTGGCAGGTTTGTTTCAATGGCTTTATTTGCTGATCCGCTTTATGGATCTCACATTCTGGATGTTCAAAATGCTGGGTTACATCCTGCACGATATTGTCTTGAAAATTTTATTGATTCGCTGGTACCTGACCCTTGGGGAACTGGCGATTGCGGTTTATTCAGAACAAAGTGAAGACCCTGAGTTGCAGGCGGATGAGTTGCTTTCGCAATTAGGTTCCATTCCGGAACAGGAAATTCCTGATGAACTTCCTTCCGGGGTCCGGGAAATTGCCGACGCTTCACGAAACGGGCTGATGTTCAAAATGAGTTCCCTGGAGTGGGGTGAAGCGAAGGGTATTTATGCTTGCCTGGTGAAGAACATCGCAGGGCATTATTTTCCGCAAGCTGACCAACCGCTATATGAAGTCAAACTTTATCCTTTGATAATGGCGGTTTCCCGCCTTTCCGATCAGGTGGCGTCGATTCGCAATAAACCGGTTTTGAACAAGCTTCTGGGGATCCGTGTTTCTCATCTTCTGCTGGCCAAGGATGCCATGGACTTTGTCAACGAGAGCGAGCTTGGGGCCTGGCTGAAAAAATATCCGATTGGCCGGTTCATGAAAATCTCCCGGCTGCTGTATCAAACCGTCCAGAAAAAACATCCTGGCGTTTTGTTCAAGGATTTTGCTTTTTTCCTGGTCAAGGAAGCAGGAAAGCGATGGATATTGGTCTATTTGCACGATAAAATTGCCCTGGAAGCGAATCATGCCTGTAAAGAAAGCCTTCCCTGAATCACTTTTCCTCATCAGAATTGCTCGCCGACAGGCGGTAGGAGATGCGGATGCCGCTGGAATAGACGTCCGACCAATGCGAGGCCTGTTTCTGTTCGGGGGTGGAAAGATCGCGGAACGAACAGGAGCGAACGCTGTAGTCGGACCAATCGAGAAATTTAAATGCGATTGCCAGCCGTTGAAACCACAGCTCCAAAAGCGCCCGGCTGGGTAAGGTGATCATCGAGAGATCCTTGCCCCGGTAATCGAAGAATTCGGTGAGGCGGTAATCTTTTTTTTCGGGCTGAGTCAAAGAGACGATCATCAATGGCAGATCCAGAGTTTCATCCTTGATGTTTGGGTAGACGCTGGCGGCGTCTTTTCCCTGGACCGCGGCATAACCGGCGGTGAAGGTGTCGAGCAGGATGGTTTCCCGTGCGGCGCGGTTCATCAGTGTGAGCAGGCGGAGAGGTTCCGAGGTGTAATACAGCATCCCAAAGCAAAACACCGTGTCGAAGCTGTTTTCCGGAGTCGATTCGAGAAAGCGGAACACGTCACCCACCTCAAAGTGGTAGGAAGCTTCGGGAACGTTTTGCCCCTCAAAAAGCTGCCGGCTTTTTTCCACCATTTTTTTTTCCACTTCGATTCCCTGCACAAAACCGGCCCCCATCTGGTGCGCCGCGTAGGCAAAGGTTCCCATGTGAGACCCGACATCCAGTATTTTTTTCCCCGTGACCGCGTCCTTTTGTTTACCCAAAAGATTGTCAATCCGGGCGTTCAGGCACTCCAGGCTGTATGGGATGGCCCAGCGGTTTTTCCGGGTATCAGTGGTTAAAAAAGGTGACTCTTCCGGGATGTAAATTTGAACGGGCTTCAAGGGGTGTTTATTCTCCATTTCAAGATAGAAAATGCATTTCGTTCTAAGCCGCGAAGGTGATATAATAGCCCTGATTTTATAGGGCTTAGCATTTATCACGCAACCCTTAAAAACGGAGTTTTCAACGATTTTTAAAGAAAGTACCTCAGCTGTCACTCCCGTGATTTCCCCCGAGGAGGAAGAACTCAGACTCAAGCGGCGGGATCTGGCTCAATTGGAACAGGACCTTGCCGATAAGGAGTTGGAGCTTTCCACCCTCAATGGAGAGCTTCACCTGTTTGAAAAGCGCTACCAACTGGTGGTGGGTGCCAAGTATACCGAACTCGACGAGGTGAAAGCCCAGATTCTGGAACTGGCGTCGCGATTGTACCCGCGTTCCGATGAATTCAGGGCGGGCGCCCGGTCGGCCCGGGAACGGGCGCAAAGCTCCGCCGAAGGAGCCGATGATATTGAATTGGACCTGCCAAAGGAAGAAGCGTTCGAACCCACCGAAAATTTAAAAAAACTGTTCCGCGAGGTTGCCAAGAAAATCCATCCGGATTTAGCCTCGAACGACAAGGAGAAAGCCCGGCGGCACGAACTGATGGCCCGGTTGAATCAGGCCTACGACCGATTGGATGAGGAAGGGATTCACGCCGTACTTCAGGATTGGGAAGCGGGGGACCAGCCGGAAAAAAAAGAAACGCTGGGAGTCCGGTTGGTTCGAACCGTCCGGCAAATTTCACAAATTAAAAAGCGTTTGCAAAAGATTGACGAAGAAATGGCGGAGATCAAAAATTCAGGAATGTATCAATTGATGAATAAAATAGCCACCGCTGGAAAAATAGGTGGCGATATACTTGAGGAAATGGCCGCCAGTGTCGATGAAAAGATAGCTTCGATCAAATCCAAAGTACGCGACCTTGCAGGAGAGTTTGATTAATGAGCATTGCGATCGATATCCACCGATATGACTAAACAGGTTGTTCCCTCCACCCCATCCAAAACCGCTCCCGCAGAATTTTCATCCCCTGCATTTTCCAACATTTCTCTCAAAGGTCTGGATTTTCTATCCAGGGAAAACGAGGAGGCCGGCGCGGAACTGGTGTATCAAAAAACCGACGGCTCCCTGGATGCCATCAGCCCGAAAGAAGCGGCCCGCTGGTTTAAAGAAGCCGAGCGCGGCAAGCCGCAGGCGCAATACAATGTCGGGGTGATTTTTTTTAAGGGCGTCGGCGTTGCCCGCAACGACAAGGAAGCCTTCAAATGGTTCCGCAAGTCGGCGGAAAAAGGTTCCGCCAATGGTCAGGGGTTCCTTGGCATCATGTATGAGAACGGGCTGGGCATAGCCGAGGACCATGAAAAGAGCGTGCATTGGTACAAAAAAGCCGCGGAGCAGGGGGACCCCGTAGCGCAGTTCAATCTGGGACGCATGTATTACTTCGGCAAAGGGGTCGATAAAGCGCCTGAAGAAGCGGCCAAATGGTTTTATGAAGTGGCGCGCTCGGGCAACGATGTGGCGCAAAACATGCTGGGCATCTTGTATGAAAAGGGGGAAGGGGTTCCCAGGGATCTGGAGCTGTCCGGAAAATGGTTTCAGCAGGCGGCTTTGCACGGAAACGAAGAGGCGCAGTTCAATCTGGGTGATCGTTACGAGCACGGGAAAGGCGTCGACAAAAATCTGGTCAAAGCGATGCGCTGGTATTACAAAGCCGCTCAAAAGGGCCTGGATCTAGCGCAGTTGAAACTGGGCCTGATGTATTTTAACGGTGAAGGGGTCCCAAAGGACTCGAAGGAGGCGGTCAAATGGCTGTGCAAGGCGGCGGAGCAAGGCAATGAAGAAGCTCAGGAATTTTTAGAGAAGACCAACGATCAGTCGGTCCCCGATGCGGAGGCGTTTTTTGACAAAGGAAACTTCTTTTTTGAGCGCAAGGATTATCCGGAAGCGGTTTCCTGGTATTTGAAAGCCGCCCAGCACGATCATGCCGAAGCGCAGTTTTGTCTGGCGAGAATGAACGATCTGGGGGTGGAAATCGACCAAAATTTTGAGGAAGCCCAAAAGTGGTACCTTAAAGCCACGGAGCTTGGGCATGCCGGAGCCCAGAACAACCTGGGAATCCTTCATTTCCTGGGAGAAGGGAGCCCCCAGGATTATGAAAAATCCGTTGTGTTTTTCACGGCGGCGGCCCGGCAGAATATTCCTCTGGCTCAGGTTTTTCTGGGGGTCTTATATGAAAAAGGCAAGGGAGTGGAGAAGGACCCCGCCCAGGCGGTTGACTGGTATCAAAAAGCCGCTGAACTGGGGGACGATTCCGGTCAGCTTTGTTTGGCTGGATGCTATTCCCAGGGCCGGGGAATCGAAAAGGATCTCGCATTGGCTCTCAAGTGGACCCAAAAGGCGGCGGCGCAAGGCAATTTAAAAGCCAAGTACGACCTGGGACGCATGTATTATACCGGTGAAAGTGTTTCTCAGGATTACGTGCAGGCGGTTTACTGGTTTCAGAAAGCCGCGGATGAAGGGCACGCTTACGCTCAATTCGCCCTGGGCAAGGTGTACTATTACGGCCAGGGGGTGAATCAGGATTTAAAGAAAGCCCTGGATTGGGTGGGAAAAGCCGCGAACCAGGGGAATGTCGAGGCGCAAAACCATTACGGCTACATGTTGGAAAACGGCGAAGGCACGGCCAAGGATTTTTCAAAGGCCGTCAACTGGTACGCAAAAGCCGCAGAACAGGGCAACGCTCAGGCTCAGGACAATCTGGGGATGATGTATTTTGTCGGCAAGGGAGTAGCCCAGGATTACGAAAAAGCCGCTGAATGGTATCGGAAAGCCGCCCAGAAAGGAACCACGAACGCGAGTGCGGACATCGATTTTCTGGATGCCTCTGAAGGGGGAGTTCCGGAGGACCCTGCCAAAGCCGTAAAATTTCTACGCCAAGCCGCAAGAGAAGGCGTGGCCCGGGCGCAAAATCAATTGGGGCTCTTATATGAAAAAGGCATCGGTGTGCCAAAAAGCTCGAAGCAAAGTGTCAACTGGTACCGCCGTGCCGCGGAACAGGGATATGAAGACGCTTTATACAATATGGGACGAGTTTCCTGCCAGGGACCATCACCGGATTATAAAACTGCATTTTCATGGTATATAAAATCGGCGGAAGCGGGTAATGCAGAGGCCCAGTATCAGCTGGGTAAATTGTATGAAAATGGCCGGGGAGATTTATCTCAGGATTATTTAAAGGCCTTTGACTGGTATCAGTCAGCCGCGGAAAAAGGCAACTCCAAGGCTCAGTATGCCTTGGGTATTCTGTATAAACAGGGCTGGGGCGTTGAGAACGATCCAGCAAATGCCCGCCGGTGGTTCCAGCGTGCCGCGGAACGGGGGTCACTACTGGCCTGGGGGGCTCTGCAGAAAATGAAAAATACCCCGCCGATGTAGGTCTCCATAGGAATCCACAAATTGTATCTCCTCCCTTCCCCCTTAAAGTATTAAAAGTTCATAATTATTTTGTAGGGTAATCGAAGCCGGGCCGACTAAAAGTCGGCAGTCCATGGGATTTCGTTTGTTTGACTATATTGATATATTTCGATATATAGATATAGATACCTTTTTATGTAAAAACTTTTTGGAACCCTCAATTGCAAAAGCCGTTGTCTATTTTTATTTGCACCGCCGTCTGGCTTTTATCGGGCATAACGGAATTTCCCCAAGCAAACGCTGATGCCCCGGTCGAGAGAATAACCGTGGTGGGGTCGACCACAGTGCTTCCCATTGCCACACGGGCCGCCGAACGATTCGTGGCAAAGAACAACGGGAGGGTTTCTATCACGGTCAACGGTGGCGGGTCGGGGGTTGGAGTGCAATCGGCGGGAAGTGGCCTAACGGATATCGGACTGGTCTCGCGGGAAATCACACCCAGGGAGAAAAAAAGGTTTGATAAACCCGGATTACGGATTATTGCGGTTGGACGCGATGCAGTGGCCTGTGTTGTTTCCTCGGAAATTTATTCAGCAGGGGTACGGGCCTTGTCCAGAGAACAGATTGGTGGAATCTATCTTGGAAAAATAAAGAACTGGAAAGAGGTGGGCGGTCCGGACCGGGCGATCGTGGTGGTCGATAAAGAGCGCCACCGGGGGACGCGGCACGTGTTTATGAAATATGTGTTCAGCGATGAAAATGCCCGGGCCCCAGGGGCCCGCCTGGTCACCGGGTCTAACAATGAAGGGCAGAGCAAGATCGCCGACAGTGATTCGGCCATCGGCATGCTCTCTTTTGCGTGGTTGAATAATGAGGTGGTGGGAATCGGGATTCGTGAAAAAGGTGAAGTGATCACTCCCACTCTGGAAACTGTCCGGGCCAACCGCTATCCGATTTCCCGGTCTCTCAATTTTGTCATCGCAGGAGAGCCTAAGGGCTTGGTGAAAGAGTTTTTGGATTTTATCATGAGCCCGGAAGGTCAAGCCATTGTTGACCAAAGCGGGTACATACCGGTCCATGCCTTTTGATGGGCCGTTTCAGGTTTGCAGGATGGGTGGATTGCAGGTGAACCGTTTTTTCCGAATAGATTTTTTTCGTGCAGGCGCCTTTATCATGGCACTGGTTTCACTCGCTTGCATCGCCGGGTTGTTTGCGTTTTTGGTGATGCAAAGTGTTCCCATCCTTTCGGAACAAAAATGGAATTTTCTGCTGGGCCAGGACTGGTGGGCAGGCGAGGTGTATGGGGCCTTGCCCCTGATCTACGGATCCTGCATGGTGACTGGGTTGGCGCTCTTACTGGTTTTGCCTTTAGCGATGGGTGGAGCGGTTTTTACATCGGAATTTTTGTCCGCGCAACAACGCCTATGGGTGAAAGCCCTGATGGAACTCTTTGCTGGCGTGCCGGGCATCATTTATGGTTTGCTGGGGGTGGGGCTTCTTACCGGCTGGGTGAAAGACAGCTTTGGCTTAATCGATGGCAACACCATCCTGACCGCCGGTTTGCTGTTGGGAATCATGATCCTTCCCACCATCCTGACCTTATCCGAGGATGCTCTCAATGCGGTCCCCGGTCATTACCGCGATGCTTCTTTGGGCCTCGGCTTGACAAAACTACAGATGGTCCTGAGCGCTGTGATTCCTCAAGCCCTGCCGGGAATCGCCGGAGCGGTGTTTTTGGGTTTGGGCCGCGCCATGGGAGAAACCATAGCGGTCATGCTGGTCATTGGCGGCCTCGATAAAATCGCTGATCCCTGGTACGACCTGTTCGCTCCCGCGCAAAGCATTGCGTCCAAACTGGGGCGGGAAGCGGCGGAAGCCATCGGATCGGACCTGCAGTGGAGTGCCTTGATGGCTTTAGGACTCATCCTGTTTCTCATAGTGATGTTTTTTAGCTTGCTGGGAAACCTGTTATTAAAAAGAGCGCGATGACCTTTGACCGATCGCTGGAAAAAGTAGTTCTGGGTTTGCTGGGTTTTTTAACCCTGTCAGCCATTTTTATTTTACTGGTGATTCTCGGTGCGGTGTTTTGGAAAGGAGCCCCGGCCATCGATTGGGAATTTCTGACTCAGGCGTCCTCGGATTTTGGCACATCGGGAGGTATTTTGTATCAGACCGCGGGAACGTTAATATTGATGACCGGCGCGGTGATCGTCAGCTTACCGGTGGCTTTGGGAACGGCTTTATTTCAAACGGAATATTTAAGATCCCAGCGGCTCAAAAAGGTTTTTCGCAATATGATTTATTCTCTAAACGGCATGCCGACCATTCTCTTCGGCCTGGTGGGTTATATGGTCTTCGGGATTTATCTTGAGACGGGCGTGTCCTGGTTGACCGGGACGCTGATACTGGCGGTGATGATTCTGCCCACCTTGCAGCTGAGTTTTCAACAGGCAGTGGAAGCGCTTCCTGAAAAATACCGGGATCAGGCAACATCCCTCGGATTGAGTCCATCGGCGATGATACGCGCCGTCATCCTTCCTCAGAGTTTATTTGGCATCGTCACCGGGGTGCTGTTGGGGCTGGCGCGCGCGGCGGGAGAGACGGCGGCCATCATGTTCACCGCCACGACGTTTTCCGGGATCACGTTGCCCGCTACCTGGACCGATCCGGTGCCCACATTGCAAACGCATATTCTTGTCCTGGCGCAGGAAGCGTTGAACCCGGAAGCGGTGGCTCACGCCTGGGGATCGGGATGGGTACTGTTGACACTGACGTTTCTATTGATTGCGGGAGCCTTTTTCTGCCGAAGCCGAATGCCTATGGAGTCGGAACGATGAATAGTAGATCCCTCCTGCCTGCCATCGAAATGCAGGAAGCCAGTATTTCCTACAACGGCAGACCCGTGCTTGATGCGGTGGATTTGGTGATCCCTCAAAAAACAGCTTTCGGGATCATCGGTCCTTCCGGTTCGGGGAAATCCACTCTTTTGCGCACGCTTTGCCGGATGAACGATCGGATTTCAGGGTTTCACATTAAAGGGCGGATTCGAGTGCGCGGCGATGAAATCTACGAAAAAAACATCGATGTTTACCAATTGCGGCGAAAAGTGGGGATGGTGTTTCAAACTCCCTGTGTGTTTCCGAAAAGTATTTTTGAAAATGTTATTTTTGCCTTAAAGCGTCTTCGTCCGCATCTTAAGAAAGAATTTGCACAAATTGCGGAACAAACGTTACGCGAAGTATTTTTATGGGATGAAGTCAAAGACCGATTGCATAAACCCGCCTCCACCCTGTCCCTTGGACAACAACAACGGTTGGCGATTGCCAGATCTCTCGCTATTGAACCTGAAATTCTCCTGATGGATGAACCCACCTCCGCCCTCGACCCAAAATCTTCGGAGGCCATTGAAGCCTTGATCGTTTCCCGGAAGACCCGGCATACGGTGGTTCTGGTGACCCACAACCTTTCCCAGGCCAAACGGATCGTCGATAATTTGATTTTTCTGCATCGCGGAAGAGTCTGGGAGTCGGGAAGCACCACCGAAATGTTTGAAAATCCCTGCCGCTCCGAAACCCGTGAATTTATGATTCGGAAAATGGATGGATAACCCGCCAAAACCTGGAATTCGTCCCCTTTAAATCCCTGGCCCAAACATTTATAATCAGGGTATCCAACCATAATTTGGCCAGCGTCTTGAAAAAGAAAGTAAAGCACAGCAAAAATATGGATTCATCGCGGTCGGGTTATGTTTCCCTGGCAGAATTGGGGGACGAACTCCGCAAAAAAAATCCCGACATGATGAAGAAGGTGGAGGCCTTACAGGGCCCTGAAACCTCTTTGCCAAAAATAATGGAAGACCTTTATGATTTGCTCCCCTATTCCTGGAGCGATCTGGATAATTTTGAGCATGGGGTCGAACAGATCCTTGCGGGCAATTTTGCGCAGGCGGTTGAGTCTTTAGCAGATCTTCTACGGGAAACCCCCGATTGCTACCCCGCCAGTCATCTCATGGGGTTTGCCTGCGGATGTTTGCAAAAATACAAACAGGAATTGGAATGCTATAGGAAAGCGGCGAAAGTCCGTCCGGATTATCCCCAGGTTTATTTTGACATGGCCATGTCGCATTTATTGCAGGGAAAGGAGAAAAAGGCGTTTTCTGAATTCAAGCGGGTGATTGCCTTGTCGCCGGATTTTTCAACGGTGGATTTCTGGCTGCATCTTACCTTTGACCGGTTGGGGCGCGGCATGAAAACAGCAAAACCCGGTGAAAATGGCGGGCGGGAATCCGATAAAGCCGTGGCTAATGGATGTTGTTTATTGGGTCTGGCCTATCTCGAGTATGGAAAGCATATTGAGGCGCGGCATGCGTTCAAAAAAGCTGTAAATTTATTGCCCGATTTTGCGGAAGCGCAATATCAATTGGGCGCGATTCATATCAAACGGCTGCGCAATCCGAAAAGGGCAGGAAAATATCTGGAGCGGGCGGAACAGCTTTTTCTGCAACAGGGAGACCTGCACCGGGCGACCCTGATTCAACAGCTCTGCCGGCCGGGTGAAAAAGTGGCTGATAATGCCAGGGCCGCCGAGGATTGGTTGAAAGAAGGGTTGCGGCTCCAGCAACTGGAACGCTATCAGGGAGCGGTGGATGCCTATAAAATGGCGATCAAGTTCCAACCCAATTTTGTGGACGCATATTATAATTTGGGAGTTGCCTACGGCAGTCTGGAAGATACCGGACTGGAGTTGATCCATAAAGCGATCTGGGCCTTCAAGCAGGTGATTCAAGTTAAACCTGATTTTATTCACGCCTATTCCGCTTTGGGCGCATCTTATATGAAGCAGGCAGAATATGGCGAGGCCTTGAAGATTCTCAGCGAAGCTTTGCAACTGGAGAAAAAAGAATCGAGCGTTTTTTATTATCTCGGGATGGTCTCCCGGATGACTGGAAATATCGAAGGGGCGGTCGATTATTTTAAAGCGGCTGTTGATCTCAACCCGCATTCCGTACAATCCAATTTCTATCTGGGGCTGACTTTGATGGAAATGGAGAAATGCCCGGAAGCCTGCGATGTTCTTCAGGAAGTGGTGCAGATCAAGCCCGATTTTGCTGAAGTACACTTTATGCTGGGCAGTTTATATACGGAAAGCATCAAAGATCCGGACAAGGCCGTCACTCATCTTAAAAAAGCGGAGAAATTGTTTGTCAAATTGGGGGATAACCTCCGCTTGTCCCATGTTCGGCAGATGTTGACCCGGCAATCGATCTGATCATCACCCGTTCAAACGATCCAAAAATTTTTATGGGAAAAATTTATGCATAAGGGTTGGTTTTCGAAGTCACACCGGATCATCGGTGGCGTGTGGGTCCCGGGCCTGTTGATTATTTTTTTGTTCGCCGGAGGGTCGATAGCGCAGACCTCTTCGGAAAATCTGAATCCGCAAAAAATGTCCGCCAATGAGGTGGTGGAGCGGGCGCTCACGGATTCTTTGTATTACAAATTTGACAAGTGGTTTGAAGTTTTTGAAAGAGAAATCAAACGCCTGGAAAATTCCGCAAAATCTCTGGAGAACAAAATTGAATTGATGGAATATAATTTTTATTTTTCCGGACTTTTGGGAGAGCTTTGTCATACCCTGGCGTTTACCAGCAAATATAAAATAAAAGAAGTTGCAGACCGGTTTATGTTTTACAGCTCCCGCGCGAAAGCGCTGGCCAAGGAAATTCTGGACACTCCCGGTCTGACGGTTCAGCAACAGGCGCAGGCGTACTTGTACCTGGGCGGAGCGGAAGGTTATATTGGCATCTTCGAATACGGCGAAGGGAATCTTATCAACGCCCTGGTCAACGGCTTTCAGGCGGACACCCATCTGGAAAAAGCCCTTGCGTTGGACTCGACCCAGGTGGACGCGCACTTTGGATTGGGAATTTACCGGTACGGAAACAGCCGCCTTGGAGGATTCGGAAATTTCATCATGCAGGGGGGGCGTGATCTTCGGAAAAAAGGACTCGACCACATAGAGCGCGCCATCCGCGAAAAGGCGCCTTCCAAACCTCTGGCTCTCAAAACCCTCGCCTGGTTTTACATCTCCGAGCAAGTGAATCCACAAAACGGGAAAATCCCGGCGGGTCAACAATTGTCTGTTTCTTCCTCGCGTTCCAAGGCGATTGAGTTCATGGAAGCGTTGGAGACGGAGTATTTTGCCAACCCACCCTACACCGACTTCAAAGGCAACAAGGAACTCGCCATGATGCAGGCCCTGCAATATATTCTGGATTCCGATTATCCGAACGCCAAGGCTAAATTTCAAAAAGTCCTGGATATTTCTGAAGACCTGAAGAACAACCGGGGATTTGCCATCAATCCCCAGTTGACCGATTCGGTGCAGGCGGGGATCGAATTCAGCGATCTGATGTTGATGGCTTCCGCGAAAAAGGATGAGGTGGGAATCCGTTCCGCTTGTCTGAAAGTCAATGACCAGTTGAACTTTTTAAATAGTGGAGGAGCCATGGTGGAATATGACTCCAAAAAAATCCGCAGTGAACTCCATTCGCTTTTTGCCGGCAGGCTCCTGGGAGTTTCCCAGGAAATGAAATGTTGATTGTCTTTCTCTGTCCTAGTCTCCCCGTTTTTAGACTTTCCCGATAAGAAGTTCCCTGAGTGACCTCCGTTTTGAGAACGCCAGAGATGTTTTCTCAAAATATTTCTCCTGAAGATGTAAGGAATCCACTGTTTTACGGACGTTAGATTGATCGAATATTTTTATTGATTGCGCGTTCCATTGAAATTTTAATTGAGGGAACTCATGTTTAGAATTGATTCAATAACGGAGGATGCGGCAGAGGGCCGTGTCAAGGCGGTTTATGATGACTTAAGGGATTCCACTGGCATCGTACCCAATGTTTTTAAGGTTTTAAGCATATGGCCTGAGGGATTGGAACTGTATGTCGCCATGTTTAAAACGATGATGCTGGACAACACCAGCCTGACCCGGGTCGTCAAAGAGATGATTGCCGCTACTGTGTCCAGGCTAAACCAATGCGATTATTGTTTGGGGCATCACCAGAATTTCATGACCCAGTATGGAATTTCCTCTGAAATTTCAGAGCAAGTCGTGAACGATCCACAAACGGCTGAAATATCGGATGGAGAAAAAAAGTTGCTCACGTATGTGGAGAAAATGACTCGCCACGCCTACAAGGTTTTAGACGCGGATATTGAAGCCTTAAAAAAGGTGGGCTGGACCCATGAACAGATTTTAGAGGCGACTTTGATCTGCGCTTTGTTCAATGCCCTCAACCGGTTTGCGGATGCCCTGGGAGTCCAGCCGGAAGCATGAGAATTGTTCTGGACGAAAGCATTTCCAAAGAAGGAGTGCCGTTGTGTTTTTTCCTGACAGTTTGAATAAGGCGTTGCTTTTGCGAATCGTTTTAGGAGGGTGGTCGATTTTCCTCCTTGCAGGGTTTGATTATTCCCAACACAGTATTCCCGTCGATGAAATCTTTTCAGGCGGACCGCAGAAAGATGGAATTCCCTCTATCGACAGGCCTGTTTTTGTGACAATCAACCAAGCTGATGGTTTCCTTAAAAATGAAGACCGCATACTGGGTTTGTCGAGAAACGGTGTTGCCAAGGCGTATCCAATCAAAATCCTCAATTGGCATGAGATTGTTAACGACAAAATTGGCAAACAGGCGGTGGTGGTGACGTTTTGCCCCCTGTGCGGCACAGGAATGGTTTTCGATGCCGAGGTCGCAGGGCAGGAACTCACTTTCGGGGTTTCCGGTTTGCTCTATCAAAGCGATATGTTGCTCTACGACAGAAAGACCGAAAGCCTGTGGTCGCAAATCAAGACGGAAGCTGTGACCGGTCCGATGACAGGCACGCGTTTAAAACTACTGTCTTCCACGCAAACCACCTGGGAACAATGGAAGAAAAAACATCCTAAGACGCTCGTTCTTTCAGAGAATACCGGTTATCACCGGGACTATGACCGCGACCCCTATATGGGGTATTACACCAGCTCCAGATTGATGTTCGGGGTGAAAAACAGGAACCGGGATTTTCATCCCAAGGAGCGGGTGATTGGCGTCGATCTCGGCGGGACGGTCAAGGCTTATCCGTTTTCAGAACTAGCGAAGGCGAAACAGCCGGTCGTGGATAAATTAAATGGCGCCCCGGTTGAAGTGGTGTTTGATAAAAAATCGCAAACCGCAGTGATCCGGGATGAAAAAGGCCGCGAAATACCTTCCGTGGTCGGTTTTTGGTTCGCATGGTTCGCCTTTCACCCCGAAACCGAAGTTTATAGAGGGAGCCCGTGATCAAAGGCTAAAATTCGTATTTACGGATGAGACGAACCACAGCAGTCTCTGCGCTGTTACACCCGCAGGCAGTGCTCCCTAAATCCGTCACAAAGACGCACAAAATGTTTTTCCACATGGGTGAAATTGCCATCTTTCCGATGATCTTCAGCGTTTAGTCAATCCTCGAATCGCTTGACAGCTTTTATTTTTTTAAGAATATTTAGTCTTTACATACTTTGACTGAGACTTTGCTCTCCTATTACTAAGGAAATCTGTAAATGTAAAGTAAGCCGAAAACGATTGATTCGCAAAGGTGATGAGAAACCTCCCAGTGAAGCAAAAATTTTTTTGGGATTTTTTGTGTTCTTAATCTGAAAGGGAAATTAAACGAAATGACGAGTTCTAAATTTCGCTAATGAAACTGGGAATTTCTCCAAAGCCTGCCGGTTTTTCGGCCTTTCCCGGCAATCATTTCACCTCTGGAAACGGTCCTACGAAAAATTCGGAGAACAAGGGCTGGCTCCTAAAAACCTGGTGTCTCCACAGAATATTCAAAAAACCAGATGGTTCTAAAACAAAACGTTTTCAATGTCCAGCCATTGATGACGCTACCCGTATTCGGGCCTTAAAAATCTATGAAAAACACACGCAACAACATGCGATCTATTTCATCGACTATGGTATAGAAAAATTCCCTTTTTGTATCCAAAGCGTCCGAACAGATAATGGGCATGAATTTCAATCAAAGTTTCATTGGCATGTTGCGGTTTTAGGAATGCGACACGCTTATATCCAACCCAGAACACCCCGGCTCAACGAAAAAGTCAAGCGATCTCATAAAACCGATCAGCAAGAGTTCTACCAATTATTCGAATATTCTGGCGATGTCGACCTGGGAGAGAAACTAAAAACCTGGGAAAATTTCTACAATTTCGACAGACTTCATGGCGCTTTTTCAGGAAAGACACCCTATGCAATCTTAAAAGAAAAAATGAAGTTGTAAGGCCTGTGGACTCTGTGTAAAAATGCAAAACATTTTTTCACAAGCCCACAGGAAATTCGCCAACGTAGCTCGTTTCATTACAAATTTAGTCTAGTGCCCATGCGTTTTCGCGAACCTTCGTTTTTTTCGCAACTATATTAAAGAACATCCTTTCGTTAATTTCCTCGATAAATCCCCCGATAGGGTAACAGTGGGTCGAATTAGCGGTATAATATTTGTCAAGTATTCTGCAGGTGAAATCCCTTAAAGAAAATTTGCTTCAACGGAATGATGCTTCAATACACGACATTAATGAATGTGTATTGAGCCGCAGTACACCCCGCCACATTGTCACAGGAGCCAGGAATGAAAATCGGATTTGTAGGATTGGGAAAAATGGGGTCCAACATGGTCGAGCGCCTATTAAATGGCGGTCACGAAGCGGCAGTTTATGACAGGTCGCTGGAGGCGGTAGACGCTTTGGCGGGAAAAGGCGCCACAGGTTCCAGATCTCTAACCGAACTGGTTGAAAACCTACCGGATCGCAAAGTGGTTTGGCTCATGGTTCCGGCAGGAAAACCGGTGGATGAAACCATCGCCGAATTGACTCCCATGTTAAAAGACGGCGGCGTCATCATCGATGGAGGAAACTCGAACTGGAGGGAAACGCAAACCCGCGCAAAGGATCTGGAAGCTCGGGGAATCGATTATATCGACTGCGGAACCAGCGGTGGCGTGTGGGGGTTGAAAAACGGGTATTGCCTGATGGCCGGAGGAAAAGATTCGGTTTGCAGAGAACTGGAACCAGTATTTAACACACTGGCTCCACCGGACGGTTATTTATACTGCGGGACCAGCGGCGCCGGGCACTTCGTCAAAATGGTTCATAACGGGATCGAATACGGCATGATGCAAGCCTATGCCGAAGGGTTCGAAATCATGGAAAAGTCGCCCTTTGATCTGGATATTCTGGGAATCAGTAAAGTCTGGCAGCGCGGGAGCGTGGTCCGGTCGTGGTTGCTGGAGCTTGCCGAACTGGCGTTTCAAGAAGACCCCAAGCTTTCCGCAGTCAAAAGCTATGTGCAGGACAGCGGTGAAGGGCGGTGGACCGTTCAGGCGGCAATGGATTTTGACGTCCCCGCTCCGGTGATCACGATGTCTCTTTTAGCCCGGTTTCAATCCCGTCAGACCGACTCATTTGCCATGAAAGTCCTGGCGGCCCTCAGAAACCAGTTTGGCGGCCATTCAATAAAAAGGAAATAAAATGGAGAAACCCGATAACTGCATCCTTGTCATTTTTGGTGCATCAGGAGATTTGAGCAGAAGAAAGCTGATTCCGTCATTGTTTGATTTGCATCGACTCGATTTTCTTCCGCAGAATTTTTCTGTGCTGGGGGTAGGCCGGTCGAAGCTCACCGATACTAAATTCCGTGACCGGATGATGGAAAGCGTGGAAGAATTTTCCGATGACAAGCCCATTGATAAGGAAGAATTGCAGACCTTTTTGAAAAAATTTCATTTTCTTTCCATCGATTCTTCCAACAGTGACGATTTTGCAAAATTAAAATCCAAACTGGAGAACCTGGATAAGCGTTACAAGATTGGTGGAAACTTTATTTATTACCTGGCGGTTCCACCCAGCACCTATGAACCCATCATTCAAAATCTCGGGATGCAGGGTCTGCAGAAGGAAAGTTCTTATCCGGTCGGTTGGAAGCGTTTGATCATCGAAAAACCTTTCGGATATGACCTGGAATCGGCCTTAAAACTGATGAAAACCATGACCCGTGTATTTCGCGAACCGCAGATTTACCGGATCGATCATTACCTGGGAAAAGAAACCGTTCAAAACATTCTGGTATTCAGATTCGCCAACGGCATTTTTGAGCCGTTGTGGAATCGAAATTATATTCATCATGTCGAAATCACCGCTGCAGAAAACATCGGCGTGGAAGGGAGGGGGCAATATTACGATGGCGCCGGAGCGCTTCGCGATATGGTGCAAAACCATTTGATGCAGATCATGGGAGTCGTCGCCATGGAATCCCCCTCGTCCTTTGATTCCACAGCGGTCCGCAATGAAACCGTAAAAGTGTTTCAATCCCTAAGAGAAATTCCACCTGAGGAAGTGAGTAAATTTGCTATTCGCGGTCAATACACCACATCGGTCATTGAGGGCGAAATCATTCCCGGTTACCGCGAGGAAGAAAATGTCCCCGATGATTCGAGGACCGATACCTTTGCCGCGCTTAAGGTTTTTATCGATAACTGGCGTTGGGGAGGCGTTCCTTTTTACATCCGCGCCGGAAAAAGAATGCCCACGCGGGTGACAGAGGTGGCCATCCATTTCAAACCCACTCCGCATTTTCTGTTTGCCAAGGAGAGCAAGGAAAGCGGCGGGTTGAACCAGTTGATCATGCGCATCCAACCCAATGAAGGCATCGTTTTAAAATTCGCCCTGAAGGTGCCTGGCGCCGGGTTTCACGTGCAGAACGTGAACATGGATTTTCATTACTCGCAATTGTCCAACACCCGGGTCGCATCCGCCTATGAGCGGCTGTTGTTGGACTGCATGCTCGGCGACTCCACCCTCTATGCCAGGGAAGATGCTGTGGAAGCCTGCTGGAAGTTTGTCGATCCCATTCTGGATGAATGGCAAAACAATTCCGAGCTCAAAGTCTATGGTTATCCAGCAGGAACGTGGGGCCCGCGAGAGGCCGATGCGTTGTTTCAGGAGCACGGTATCGAATGGCGTTACCCCTGTAAAAATCTGGTGGACGATGGCGTTGTGTGTGAGTTCTAGGTGCCAGCCTGGGGTTAGGGAAAATAGTAACGTTCGATGGATTTATGGCAGAATTGAATTCTATTTTCCCTCTGCGGGGCAGGAAGGCAATGGTGAAATATCTCAAGTGCCGAATAAAAGACCATTGATGACGAGGTGACGGTTTAGTGGCAGGCTCAAAATGAACCCAGACATAAAAATATTTCCGCAACCTGTGATGCTGGCGGAAGCGCTTGCTCAAGGATTGCATAATGCGTCTTTACAGGCTAAAAAAGCAGGGCGTGTTTTCAACCTGGTTCTGGCAGGTGGGAGCACTCCCCGCGCGGTGTACGAATATTTTGCCCGGTCCGGGTTTAATAAAACCATCCCCTGGGATAGGATTCATTTTTTCTGGGGAGACGAACGCTGCGTTCCTGGTGACCACGAAGACAGCAATTTTCAAATGGTCCGGCGGGCACTGTTGGACCCCCTGGCGATTCACAAAGAGAACATTCACCGCATGCAAGGTGAAAACGATCCCGTAAAAGAAGCTTCCCGCTACGCAGAAGAGATTAAAAGTCATTGCCATTTAACTGCTGGAGAAATACCGCGGTTCGACTGGATTCTTTTGGGGTTGGGAACCGACGGCCACACGGCGTCTCTTTTTCCAGGAGTGAAAACCGATGAAGATCCATCGGGAATTTGCGCCGTGGCCACCCACCCTGAAAGCGGACAAAAACGCATCACCCTTACATTAAAAGTGTTGAACCATGCCAGGCGGGTGTCCTTCATCGTTACCGGCAGTGGGAAAGCCCAGGTTCTCGCTGCAATATTCAACCAATCCCCCGAAAGCCAACATTATCCCGCTACCCAAGTGAGTCCCGAGCCGGGAAATCTCGAATGGTTTCTGGATAAAGAAGCCGCATCAAAGCTCTAAAACAAACTCGGATCAGGAAACGAGAACCTCAATCCGGTGAATGCCGGAAGTGCCTGAGGGGAAGGGGTCGCGTAGATCGTCCTGTTGCAGGCCGCTGTATTGGTCGGCGGCGCGGACGGCGATGCGGGTGCGTCCAGGTTTAGGAAAGTTGCAGGGAAATTTCCAGAACACCCAGGAATAGGGAGAAAGCGGTTTGTCGAGCTGCGCCAGAGACCAGGTTCTTTCTCCATCGATGGAGACCTGCACGTATTGAATTCCCCGGTCGCCGGCAAAGGCGATGCCCTGAATCACCGTCTGCCGTGTAAAAAGCGTTTCGTTGTTCTCCGGGACATCAATGCGTGAAATAATTTTGACCTTTGCCTGTTTGGACCAGCCTTTTTTATGCCAGTATCCTTTGGGGCGGTGATTGGCCACTTCGATTTCTTTGATCCACTTCATCTGCTTGATCCCGTAAAGGCCGGGAATCAGAAGACGCAGGGGAAAACCGTGACTCAATGTTAACGGTTCACCGTTCATTTTAGTGGCGAGCATGGCGGCCGAGTGTTTTGCTTTTCTGAGCGGGATGCTTTCATAATATCCATCTTCGGCTCTTAAAATAAGGGTGTTGGTAAAAAAGTGCGGATCGGCCTCGTCGATCAAATCCTTCAATGGAATCCCTTCCCACTCGGCGTTGCCGATAGCGCGTCCACCAACGGGGTTGCCGATGCAGTTGATCGTGATGATTCGCTTTACGGACGGGCGTGAAAGAATCTGTTTGTAGTCCAGCGTGAGCGGTCGATCCACTTTTCCCTTCACCGTCAAGCGCCAGCGTTTAGCAGCCCCCCGCCTCAATGATTTCGGCGGTCCGGAGTAGTCCTCGACATAAAACTCTTCTACCGGGGTGATGGGTAAGGGTTGTTTACGGGTTTTGAAGACACGCGGAACCATATCCGCAAGTGCTTTGAGGGGGAGAAAGATCAGGGCGAGGAAGGCGTAGAGCGAAAACCGTAGAAATTGCGAGCGGGTCATTTTCCTGGCAAGTGAGAACTCACCGAGTTCTCACTACCCACAACAGGAATCGGAGTCGGCAGGTGTTTCCGATTCTGGGTCGGTGACGATGAAATGCACGGCATAAGGCGACGTTTGCATCACCTTCGCCTGGCCTTCATCGATCTCCACTGGGACCCCCACGGGATAGGTGTTTCCATTGTGGATGATGGAATCGAAGGGGCCGGCGTAGGTTGCAGTGTAATCGCCACAGCAGGATTCGGATAGCGACGCGCTGGATTTAAACCCTTCCAGCGTGTAGGAATAGAACTTGATTCCTTCTACAATTTTCCACAGGTAGTCTTTTTTAATCTGAAACCCGTGAAAGCCGTGCGGCCGGGCGGCTTCCAGGAATTCGCCGAGGGTCAAGGCGCCGGAAATGCACTCGCCCCATAACTCCTGGTGGTTGCGCATTTCCTGAGGGACTTCCTTTTCGGAAATGATATCGGCAATGACAAACCTGCCGCCGGGTTTTAAAATCCGGTTGATTTCCTCAAACACGCCACTTTTATTCGTGGACAGGTTGATCACACAGTTGGAGGTGACCAGATCCACACATTGGTCTTCAATAGGAATGGCTTCCAGGAAGCCTTTTTTGAATTCCACGTTGTTGTAGCCAAGATTTTCAGCCACGCGCAGGGCATTGGTTTTAGCGACCTTGAGCATTTCATCGGTCATGTCGATTCCGATAACTTTTCCGGACTGGCCAACGTGTTTTGCGGCGATGAAGCAGTCGATGCCGCCGCCGGAGCCCAGGTCGACCACGGTTTCGCCAGGCCGAATATTGGCGCGGTTTACCGGACTGCCGCATCCGTAGGAAATGGAGCGCACCTCCTCAGGGATGTGTGAGAGGTCGCCGTCGTCGTATTGTGTCGGGCAGCACAGGCTTTCCTGCGCGGTGACAGCCGCTTTCGAGTAAAAATTGCGGACATCTTCTCTTGAAACATCAGGGGTCTCATCGGTTTCACAAGACGAGCGTCTCTCATTCATTTGCCGGCCCTTTCTAAAATTAAATGCCTTGCCATTATTTATTGGCTTCGATCATTTTTTGTATTTTTTCTTTTGTTTCCGGGTTGAGTGCTTCATTCTTTTTGACTGGAGCGTCCTCCCGGCACAAATTTTTAGACAATTTTCTTATGGTTTCTAATTGTTCTTTATAATACAGGCAAACCTCACACATGGCCAAATGGATTTTGATCTTCAAACGTTTGATAACAGAAATCCGGTGATCCATCATTTCTGAAATCAAAGGTGAAGTGTCTTTACAGGTCATGTTTAGCAATCCAAGTATAAAATTCATCAGTTTATCCATACATAGTTATTCCCGCTCTTTCCTGTCAAACCAGTGGATTTCCAGACATTTTTTCAGTTGGTTCCGAGCCCGGTGCAGGATAACCCACAAGTTAGTCGGTTTGATATTAAAATCATTACATATTTCTTCTGTGCTCAATCCTTCAATCTCTTTTAGAACAAAGACTTGCCGGAATTTGTCGGATAGGCCATCCAGGCAGGTGGTCAAGGCTTCTGTAAGTGCTTGATTTTCCGCGAATTTTTCAGGGTCCAGCCCCCAGTGCTGGGGAATTTCCTTCCAATGCCCTGAAGCGTTATATTCACAGGGGTCCTGATCGTCCTGAGGAGCCAGGTCAAAAGTTCTGTTTTTCTTGACTTCGCGGAAGTGGTCGAGAATTTTATGCTTGAGGATACCGAATAGCCAGCTTTTTTCAGAAGACCGCCCGGCAAACGTGTGGGTGGCCTGCAGGGCGGCGAAAAAGGTGACTTGCACGATTTCCTCGGCTGCCGCCGGGTCTTTGACCCGGACCAGGCAATAGCGATACATGAGGTCTCCATACCGGTCCACCCATTGGCTGGTGTCAATTAGCTGTTTATTCATGTGTTGAGTGATAAAGCGAATATAAGTTTGCCTTGATCGTGCTCTGCCAACCCCATATACTTAAAAAACCATGAAGACCATTGACTCAGACGAATGCGCAAAAATATTAAAGGCTTTGGGCGATGAATCCAGGTTGAAGATTTTTCGTCTTCTACTTCAGGGCGAGAGGAGCGTTTCGGAAATCGCTCGCTTGCTGGACATGGTACAACCGCAAGCCTCTCATCACCTCTCGATATTACGTTCCTCTGGTTTGGTTGGGACGCGGCGAGAGGGGAATAAAATCATCAATTTCATTCATCCAGGAAAATATCATCTCACAAAAAAAGAAATGGGCATTCAACTGGGTTGTTGTTCTATAAACTTTGACAAAGCTCCGAAAGCATCGGTTTAATCACCAAATATTTTCGCCCGGATCTCAAACCCGTTTTATCCTACCAGTTTTTCTTTAATTTTGACTTCATAAATTTGCTTCAGGAAGGACTTTACCACTCGGAAAGGGTTGAACGAGATGTCTATGGGGATTTCTGCCAACTGAAAATCCGAGACTTTAAAAAACTCAAGGTTATTTCCCCCCAAAGTTTCTACGGCGTTTAGATCATAAGTTCCAAAATTTTTAATTCGCGCGGCTTCCAGGGCATACACTTTTTCCGGTGGGACGCCTACGATCTCCGTGAGAACCCGGTCCAGGGCGGTCAGGTCCTGTCCCGACGCCATCATGCCCAAAGGATAAGGCATCCCGTTAATAGGTCCCTGGCCCTGCATGGCCTGAATGCCATCGACCAGGGTCAGACTGGGGTTGACGTGTTTGGCGATATCGATCAGCATTTTTCCGAATTGAATTTTGTCGTTATTCACCAGGCAATGAAGCACGGGCTTTCTTTTGCCGATCACCAATCCAAAAAGATTTTTTATGGACAATGTCAGCGTCATCTGACAATGCGATTTGACCTTGGGAAGATTGATGATGTGATCGAATTCTTTTAAGTTTCCGGCAATTTTAAGATGAGGAATGTTTTCTTCCGTTTTCAACGCCACCGGATCTGAAAGTGGAACGATCTTCACTCCGTACTTTTTAACCAGAGGGCCGTAACCCGCTTTACGGGCCACGGCGGGGAGACTTCCAAGCGCAGGGCTGTCGCTGATGGTGATGTGATCAATGGAATAGTTCTTGAGTACCCGGCAGACTGCTTCCAGGACCACGGGGTGAGTGGTCACGCATCGCTCAGGCTTAAAGGCGCGCAATAAATTGGGCTTGAGCAAGACTTTTTGCCCGGAACGGAACGAAGAGTGTGACCTGTTGAAGAGAGTGAAGCTGTCCTCGACGAAGCGTTGCACCGGTTCAAGGTCGTAACTGGCGAGCTTCCTTAAAAGTACTTTTGTTTTCATTTCAGTGATTATACTCGGAGTGCGTGGAGAAACAATAATCTTTAAACTGATGCGGTGCAATCAAAGGGGTCCATACAGCCGTTTATAAACGCCGTGGTTTCGCAAAACGTGTTTGACATAGCGCCGGGTCTCCGGGTAGGGGATGGATTCGATGAAAACATCAGGATCATCGATAGCCCGGAACCGTTTGAGCCATTTCTTCAACACATGCGGTCCGGCGTTATAAGAAATAAGGATGTGCGTCCCATTTTTTCCAAACCGCTTGTTCAGCTGACTCAGATATTTGATCCCAAGTTGAATGTTCAAGTTGGGATCGAACAAGAGTTCCTTGTTAAAAGATGGATCCTTGGGGTCCGAAGCATACAAGCGTTTTCCCGTGGCCGGCATGATCTGCATCAATCCCCTGGCACCCGCTTGGGAAAGGGCTTGCGCATCGAACAAGCTTTCCTGGCGAATGAGGCCTTTGACAAAGTATGGGTCGACATCATGGATCTGGGAAGTTGCCTGAATGGTTTCGGAGTAGGCGAGCGGAAAAAAATATTTCCAGAACTGTTCGGGAAGATCTTTCTCTTCTTGTTTGGATCGGTAATCTTTATATAAATAGAGCAGGCGAACGGATTCCGCGTAGGCTTTTGCGTCGTTGAAAAGGCTGGACAGCCACATCACGCCAGCCTGGTTTTTTCGCACTGATTTTTCCAGTTGGCGAATTTCCTGTTTGGCGTATTCATAAAAACCCAGCTGGATCATTTCGCGGGCCCGGGTATGGTGAAAAGTTTCCTGCGGAGTCAGTGGACGATCCAAACTGCGAGGCAAAACTTTTTCTTCAAGCAATCCTATTTTTTTAACCGTATAAGCTGTATCTTTTTCGATGGAAGTGGGAATGGGAAATTGACTCACCCGTTCCCGGGTCCTTACCCCATAAAACGTGTAAGGATAGTTCCTGGCAATGGTCTTATAGATCTCCCGAGCTTCGCCATCTTTGCCCATTTTTTCCAGGGATTTCCCCTGCCAGAACAAATTGTATTCTATGAAATCCCCTTTCGGAAAATGCTGCACGTTTTCCTTGAACTGGTCATGTGCTTTTTGAAAATGTTTGCGGGTGTAATGGATCCACCCAATGCGCCATGAGCCCCACTGGGCATACTCAGCGTTTCCGTGTCGGGCAGTCAAATGCTTATATTGCCTGAGGGCTTTGGAGTATTGTTTTGCCCCCTCATGAATTCGCCCGATGACAAATTGTGATTTGATCACAATGTTTGAGACTTTATTTTTTTTGCCCACCTTGCTTAAAAACTTAATGGCGGCTTGGTCTTTGCCCAAATTCCAAAGGTCGCGTCCGATTTGATAGTTTGCTTCGTCCGTCCGGCGGTGATTCGGATATTTTTTTAAAAAGGTTTTTAATGTTTTGATGGCTTCAGAGCGTTTCTTCAATCCCTTATAGGCGCTGGCCAGGTAAAAATAATATTTGTCCGGCATCTCGGAGCCGGTTTGAGACTCGTTGACCTCCTGGATCACCTGCTCATATCGCACGCCCTTTAAAAGTTTTCGGATTCTGATAGACCGTTCATTGGAATCCAGCGGTGCAGGGTTCACATGCGGGAGACTTTCCAAACGTTTCATTTCCGATAGCATCTGTAGGGTGATGGGGTGGGCAGGATGGTGGGTGTAGAGATTGCGATACAGAGAATATGCGTTGCTTTCCTGTCCCAGTTCCAGGTGGAGCTCAGCCTGTTGCGAAATTATTTCAGGGAGCAAATCCTTCGATCCCTCGGTAGAAGAATGAGCGGAGATCCCCTGGACCGCTTGATTCAGGACCTCAATGGCCTCCCTGGTTTTTCCCAGTTTTTTTAAAACGTCTGCGCGCAGGAGTTGTGCCCTGTGAATGACAACGGTTTTTGGAAAGTGTTCCAGCAAATGCTTGATCTGTTTCAGAGCGGTTTCATTTTCTCCATTGTCCGAAAATGCTTTTGCCAGCGACCAGCGAATGTAGTCTTCGATTTCTGGATATTCCTTAAGGCTTTTAATGAATAATTCGATCGCTTTTTTCGGGTTGCTTTTTTCCAGTTGGATATGTCCCAAAAGATAGTTTGACCGTTTGATGTCTTCGGGATTGGCACCCGAATTGATATCCGCGAGAAAATGATTTTCCGCTTTGGAATAATTCCCCAGGGTGAACTGTTTGACCCCCCTTTGATAGGAGGAAATTTCCTCCGCTCTGGTTAGAGTGGGAAAAGCGAAGCATAAAATGCAGGCCAGAAATAAAACAGCCGACTGAGGAAGTCGGGAAACAATTTTGTCGCGTAAACTTTCGGGTTCATCCGAATCGTCTGCCGGGATAGGGATAGTGTCCGCAACTTTTTTGAACCAGGTGATCTGTCTTTTCGCGTAGTGACGGGTTTCCCGTTTGATTTCATACACCGCCTGCTCTAATGGTATGGAACCTTCCAGGTGGTTGATCACTTGAGCGTAACCAATGCTTTTAAAGGGTTTTGAATTTTTACTGTAGCCCCGGTTCAGAAGTCCTTTCACTTCATCGACCAGACCTTTTTCCATCATCCCGTCGACCCGTCTGTCGATGTTGTCGTAAAGGTCCTGGCGGTTTCGCTCGATCAGGAAGGTCATTATGGGAAACTCATAGGTTGCCGGGGTTTCCTGAGCATGAAATTCAGAAAATTTTCTTCCTGTCTGGCGGTAAACTCCCAGGGCGCGTTCGATCCTGAGAGCGTCTGTGGTTTTGATGGAAGACGCATACAGAGGATCGACCGCCTGCAATTCTTCGTGCAGTGGCTCGATACCTTTTTCGCCGATTTCGGATTGGATTTCATTTTTTATTTCCACGGAAATAGGGGCCGCGCAATCGTAATCTTGAGTCAGAACCTTTATATAAAGACCGGTGCCACCCACCATGATGGGGATTTTGCCCTTCTGCAAAATTTCCCGCACGTGTTTTAAGGCTCTCACTTTAAAATCGAAGGCATTAAAACCTTCCTCCGGTTCCAGAATATCGATGAGGTGGTGAACGATTCGTTGGCGGACTTCTTTTGAGGGTTTGGCGGTTCCGATATCGAAGTGTTTATAGACCTGCATCGAATCGGCGTTGATGATTTCAGTATTGAGCTTTTCAGCCAACGCCACTGCCGCATCGCTTTTCCCCGATGTCGTCGGACCGGTCAGTATGATCAAAGGAATCATAAATGTGTTCCATCTCTTCCGTGAATGAGTTGTTTTCCTTGTATACGTAAAGCGGAGGTTCCACACTGCAATTCGTTTGGCAGCCTTTGATCCCCTCTACGAGAAAAATTTTAGCATCCGTCCCCCGGCTTCCGTGAATAAAACGTAAGCGGGAGGGAAAAAGTTCATGGTTCTTCATCTCAGAAAGCACTTCGGACAACCGGTGCGGGGGATAGGTCAGAGCAATTTTTCCTCCCGCTTTTAACAGGCAGGCGCTGTCTTTCAGAATCGAATGAAGATTGAGCAGAAGCTCATGTCTGGCAATGGCTTTTTCTTCGTTGGGATTTGTGCGTCCGGTATTCCTCTTCCGGTAGGGCGGGTTGGAGATGACCAGATCAAAGACATCATTTCCCAAAGTTTCCGCCACTTGCGAAAAATTCCCGTGAATAACTTGAATATGGTTTAAAAGTCCATTTTTAGCCACATTTTGCCTGGCGAGGTCGTTGAGAGATTTCTGAATTTCAACGGCAATGATTTGCAACTGCGGTTCCCGGGTCATCAAGAGAAGGGGGATGACCCCGCACCCGGTTCCTATGTCGAGAACCTCAAACCCCGGTTCCAAGTGAATGAAGTTCGCCAGTAGAAAAGGCTCAATGGAATACCGGTAACCTTGAGCGTTTTGTTCAATATCCATAAGCTAAAATCTTTGCAGCTGCTTCATAGCCACCGAAGCAATTGGATCAGAAAGCAATTGTATCGCAGTGCATTTCATCTTGTTCGCCGAACTTAATATTTGTTCCGGGCAGGGCCTATATCTCATTGTAATTTAATATTTTAACGAAAATCCGGCGGTTTGGCAATCGGGTCTTTTCTGAGTTTTCTGGGCTTCCTGGGAAAATCGCTTATTTTTGATGGGTCGTTGTATAATGGCCGAGTCGAACACATAAAACCAAAAGTTAAATTTTTCAATATCATGGCAAAGAAAAACCTGACCGGGGAATGGACGAGTCGAATCGCGGCGGAGTACGAAGTCCTTCACCAGGTGGCAAAAATTTTGCAGAATGGTTGCAGCACTCAGGATATGCTGCAACAAATTTTAAAGGTCATCACTCGCTTCGATGATTTGAAGGTCGAGCGCAAAGCCGGGATTTTCCTGGCGGATGAAGAAACGCAGGTGTTGCGGTTGTTTGCCACCATCGGAGAGTTTTCTGAAGAGTTTTTAGATACGGAGAAAGTGGTTCCCTTCGGAGAATGCCTTTGTGGCCGGGTTGCCGTTTCAGGCGAGTTACTGATGAGCGAAAGCTGTTTCACAGATTCCAGGCATGAGAGAAAATACTCCGGCATGACTCCCCACGGTCATTACATCGTTCCCCTTAAAAGCCGCGATAAACTGGTGGGCGTCCTATTTCTATACACCGATGTGCAGCCCTCCTGGTATCGGCACAGCCAGGAGGTTCTCATTTCCATTGGCGGCTTGATCGCCGACGCCATCGAACACAGTCGTAGTGAAGAACGGTTAAAAGCGAGTTGTCAGCGATTGGAACGGGAAATTTCGGAACGCCAACGCGTAGAGGAAGAGTTGATTAATTACCGAAACGACCTGGAAGCGCTGGTGGAAAGCAGGACGCAGAATCTGATGGAAACCAATGCACAACTCAAAGATGAAGTGCAGGAAAGAAAACTCGCTGAGGACCGATTGCGGAGCATGAAGGAAAAACTGCGCCTTCTCAACAACCGCATACAAAATGTCCGGGAAGAAGAGAAGACCCGCATTTCCCGGCAGGTCCACGACGAATTAGGACAGTCTTTGACAGCTTTGAAGATGGATGTGACTTATCTTGAGAGAAAAATTCCCGGCGAACAATTGCTCTTGTTGGAAAAGACGCGGGCAATGAAAGAGCTGATCGATTCCACCGTGAAATCCGTTCAGATGATTTCTATGAATTTGCGCCCCCCCATTCTCGATGCGTTTGGGATATGCGAAGCCATCGCCTGGCAGGCAGATGAATATAGAGTCCGCACGGGCATCGAGTTTGATCTGAACTGCTTGAATGAACACGTGTCGCTGAGCCGGGGCGTTTCTACCACTTTATTCAGGGTTTTTCAGGAAATGTTGACCAATATCATTCGCCACGCGGAAGCGGGCAAGGTGCAAATCAGCTTGAACCCCCATGACGACCAGCTGACCCTTGAGGTGAAGGATAACGGCAAGGGGATTGAGGCCGGGCTGATCGACAATCCCAAATCACTGGGGCTTCTTGGGATTCAGGAGCGTGTGCGAAATTTGGGAGGCGAATTTACTATCAAAGGAAGCCCTGGAAAAGGGACCACGGCTACGGTAAGAATTCCCTGTAAAAGTGACGATGCCAACCCATAATTCGAAAATAAAAGTTTTCATCGCCGACGATCATGCCATTGTCCGGCAGGGCTTAAAGCAAATCCTTTCTGAAACTTCTAATCTAATCGTTGTGGGGGAGGCGGGGAACGGCAAGGAAGTCTTGCAAAAAATTGAGGGCACCAAAGTGGATGTTCTTTTAATGGATTACGACATGCCAGGAAAAAACGGCCTGGATGTACTGATTGAATTGAAAAGCATCCTCCCGAATTTGCCGGTGATTATCATAAGCATTTTTCCCGAAGAACATTACGGAACCCGGTTTCTTAAAGCCGGAGCATCGGGTTATTTGACCAAAGGCAGTGCCCCGGAACAGGTGGTCGAAGCCATTAAAACCGTCTATTGCGGTGGTAATTTCGTGAGCCCCAATCTGACGGCGAAACTGGTGTCCGAATTAAAAAAAGATTCCGCAAAACTGCCGCACGAAATTCTTTCCGACCGGGAGTTTCAGGTGTTCATCATGATTGCCTCTGGCAAACGACTTAAAACCATCGCTGAGGAACTTTCTCTCAGTGTCAACACCGTCAGCACCCACAGGACCCGCATCCTCGAAAAACTGGAAATGGCAAGCAACTCAGATTTGACCTATTACGCGGTAAAAAACGGTTTGATAAACTGAGAAACTTTCCCGTTTAAAGTCTTCCACCCTGTCTTTCTGCTGAACGCCTCCTTCGTAGTAAAAACACTACAGACGAATCAGGAGATGTTCACCCCCGATTGGTTATTCCGAGGATATTTTTTTCTTTGGCTTCTTCCTACAATCATATCAAGTACAAAAGAGCCCATGGCCTTTTCAGCATAGGCACTGAAACGTAGCACGCGGGGAGCTTAAATACAGCTGATTTATTTGTTTGAAAAGGATGAGGCATTCGTTGAATTCTTTTAAACCTAGATGACGCTCCTATCAGGGGTTCAACGAGGCCTTGTCTCTCGAAGCGGAACCTCAAATTGAAAACTAAAATCGAAAGGGGATCACAATGGCTAAAGGAAAAGTGCTGGTGGTTGATGATGAAGCAGATGTGAGAGACGTAATCCGCCTTCACCTGGAAGGGGCAGGGTATAATATCCTGGAAGCCGAAAATGGTGAAATGGCCATCGCTAATCTTCGTGAAGAAGATAATATGGTCAATGTCGGGCTCATTTTATGCGACATTCGCATGCCAAAGGTCAATGGCATTGAATGCATCCAGTTTTTAAGCCGTGAAGCTCCAGGAATCCCGGTGGTCGTCGTTACCGGATACCCCGACACGGAAATGGCTACCTCATTGCTGAAGAATGGCGTCAAAGATTATTTGGTCAAGCCGGTGGAGAAGGAGAAACTCCTAAAAACGGTGGAAAAAATCGTTGCCGCAGGCAAGGGTATCGGGCTTTAGTGGGCTTCCACCATTTTTTACGGAATATTTCTTCGGATTTTTCATCAAGAGAATAAAGAGGAGCTGGCTCTATTAATTATCAAACCAGGAAATCAAAATACATATGCTGATTGGTTTTAATGCCGCAGCTCCTCTTGTTCGTCTTGTGAAAACTTTAAAAAAGGATTCAGGTTATGAAGTTCGCAAAGGCTGCCCCATTCTCTTTTTCAACTGCGTTTCAAAAAAATGTTTGTTTATCCTTTTTCATTTTATTGCTCATTCCCGGATTTATTTCCACAGGGCATGCGGAGCAGGCCGCAAAAATCATCAATGAGCAGTGTGCCGCCTGTCACCGCCTTTCCGGAGAAGCCAAATCGAGGTTTGAACTTCAAGCTCCCGATTTGATGTGGGCGGGTGTCAAATTCAAACGTCCCTGGCTGGTGAGTTTCCTGACGGGTCAACAAGAAAATATTTATCAGAAAAATTATCGATGGGATGAAACGATCCAGCCCGCGAAACATTTGGCTTTATCCAGAACCGATGCTGAGGCGGTTGCTGACTACATCAAAAAGAATTTGCGGGACCCCAGAGTGAAAAAAGATGCGATCGACCTCACGCACTTCACCGAACTTCAGGCTTCCTTTGGCAGGCAGTTATTTATAGAACATTCATGCACCGGGTGCCACCAGATCATGGACAACGGCAAAAAAGTGGGTGGTCCCCAGAGCACCTCCATGTTCAATTCGGGAAAACGGTTGGACAAGGACTGGATTCTCCGCTTCAACTCGAATCCCCCGGATTTTGTTCCCCACAGTGGAGAATTTGTGGCGGACGTGAGCGAATTGGGACTCCATTACGTTACGGGTTTTCTGGCTACAGAGGGAGATGATAGCTTTAAATTTTACGAACCCTGGAAGAACGGTCATTTCAAAAATGCCGACACCAATCGAGGAGGGGTCATTTATAAGGAATATTGCATGCAGTGTCATGGTGCGAAAGGAGAGGGGGACGGTCCCGCCGCATCCGGGTTGGAACCCAAACCTGCGATTCACGCAAAAATGGCGATGGATCAAATGCCTCTGGATTACCTCTACAACGTGGTTTATTACGGAGGCAAAGCCGTTGGGAAATCCCCATATATGCCTTATTGGGGGCTGACCCTCGGAGAACAGGGAGTGGCGGACGTCATCTCTTATATGCAGGAAACCTTCAAAGGAGAGGAAGAAGTCGCCGTGTCTCCGGGCAACAAGGCAGTTGCTTCCGGCCTTTGTCCTCAGCCACGCAAGACCAAAAAAGCGCCGTCAAAGTTTCTGAAGAAGCAGAATCCTCTGAAACCCTCCGCGGAAAATGTCAAGACGGGAGAATCGCTGTTTCAGAAAAAAGCGAAACCTCTGGCCTGCGCTCAGTGCCATGGGAAAACGGGCAATGGTATGGGACCTCTGGGGGGAGGACTGAATCCGAAACCGCGGAATTTCACCTGCTCCGAAACCATGAAAGAACTGGAAGATGGACAATTATTCTGGGTCATCAAAAATGGATCTTCAGGTACAGGCATGATGGCATACCAGGGCCTCAAGGACGATGAGATCTGGAAACTGGTTCTTTATCTCAGAGAGTTTGCGAAATAAAAGAAAAGCGTTTCGAACCTTCAAGCATTGTCGGCATGGTGGGTTCGGACTCTGTTTTCCAGTTTCCGCAATTAAGGCTGAAAAAGTTATATTCGTTGGAGACAAATTAAAATGAACAAATGGACAGTTTTAAAAACTTCGGGTGTGTTGTTCATGATCTTTAGTTTAGCAGATATCTGCTGGGCGGAGCCAACCGACATCACCGTCCGGGTGATCAGCCGGGACGCCAAATTCATCGGCACCAGTATGGGTGGAGTCTTGGTCACCGTCAGTGACGCTCAAACAGGCGAAATTCTTTCGCAGGGAAAAACAGCCGGCGGCACCGGAGACACCAACCGTATTATTAAACAGCCCCACAAACGAGGGGTTCCGTTGTCTACAGAGAGCGCGGCAAAGTTTTCGGCCACACTTGAATTAAAGGAACCGCGTCTTATCGAAGTGACGGCCTTCGGCCCTTTGGGACAGCGTCAAGGGGCCAATCGCGTATCTGCCGTTCAGTGGGTGGTTCCCGGCAAACATTTGACAGGTGGCGACGGCTGGCTCCTTGAAATGCCGGGATTCATCGTCGATGTATTGGCGCCTCCCACGCACTTGAAATTAAAGGGAACACCGCAGACGGTGGAACTCAAGGCGAAGGTGACGATGATGTGCGGATGTCCCATCGAACCCGGGGGGTTTTGGGATGCGAACCGCTATGAAGTCACAGCTCTTATCAGGAAAAATGGTGAACCTTTCGGAAAAGCCTTATTGAAGTACGCGGGAGCGACCAGTCAGTTTGCGGGAACAATGAAAGTGGAAGCGCCTGGAACTTATGAAGCTGTTGTCTATGCCTACGATTCCTCCAATGGAAACACCGGGTTGGATAAAGTGACATTTGTAGTTTCCAGGTAATTTGCAGGAGGGAATGCACGGATTTAGGAGAGAAGTTTTTATGAGGATGGAGTTATGAAAAAATTGAAAGAAGAAACCGTAATTAAACAGCGGGACGAGGAGTACAGGGTTTTGCACAATGTTGCTAAATCTCTCCAATCCACCGACGGCATGGAAGCCATGCTCAACGAAGCGATAAAAGCCATCGTGGAGTACGGAGAGCTGAAGGTTGAGTATAAGGCTGGAATTTTTCTGGTCGATGAAGAAAAACGCGTTTTGAATCTTTTCACCTGTATTGGCGAATTTACAGAAGAATTTCTCGAAAGAGAGAAAGTGGTTTCCTTCGGAGAATGCCTGTGCGGGCGTGCAGCGGCGTCGGGAGAAATGATGATCAGTAATAATTGCTTTTCAGACGACCGCCACGACCGTCAATTCAAAGGAATGACAGCTCACGGGCATTATATTGTGCCCCTGAAAAGCCGAGCCAAGCTGGTAGGAATTTTATTTCTCTACACCGATCCCGATCCGCCGTGGTTCGAGCGCAGTCAGGAGATTTTACTGTCCATGGGAAGCCTGATCGCCGACGCCATAGAAAGACAGCACGCCGAAGAAGAGATCCGTAGAACAAATAAAAAGTTGATCGAATTGAATGAGCTTAAAAATAAATTTCTCGGTATCGCGGCCCACGATCTACGCAATCCCTTGTACCTAATTCGTTCCTTCAGTGAAATATTGAAGGATGGTTCAGTCGGCAGTGTGAATGAAAAACAGCGTGATATGTTGAAAAAAATATTTAATTCCAGCGATTTCATGGGAGCTTTACTGAACAACCTTCTGGATATCTCAAAAATTGAAAGTGGAAAGATCGAATTGCATAAAGAAGTCCAGGATTTTAATGGGCTGGTCAACAAGCAGGTCGAGTTGAACCGGTTGATCGCACAAAAAAAGAATATCCAGCTGCATTTCGATCCAGAGAATATCCCTCCAATCTCTTTTGATACGAATGCGATGGTTCAGGTCATGGGGAATTTCATCGGCAACGCCATAAAATTCTCACCCCCCAACACCCATATTCACGTGACCACGGAAAACTTGAAAAATGCAATCCGCTTTTCCGTTCACGATGAAGGGCCGGGAATTTCAAAAGAAGATCAGCAACTATTGTTTGGCGAATTTCAAACCCTGAGCGCAAAACCCACCGGTGGAGAAAAATCTACAGGTCTCGGTCTGGCCATCGTCAAAAAGCTGGTTCTTCTTCATGAAGGGGAGGTGGGCGTTTCCAGCGAATTGGGAAAAGGCAGTACCTTTTATTTCACCCTGCCCAAGGAATAGAAACAAAATTTCCGATCATTTGGAAAACCCTTGTATTTCCGCCCTTCAACGAATAACCCCCATCGACCACCCCGGTTATATGATGCAATAATGATGATTGTAATTGCCCTTGTATAACCATTTGTTATATAATGGTTTATGTTGTATCTGGAAGGATTTTCGGGATAAGCGCTAAGGAAATTTGTCTTTCGCTTTGTATAGGATCGCACCATGGATTTTTTTGCCACAGAACAGATTTGGGGAGTCTTCCTATTTGGTATGGGAGCGGGAGTGCTGAGTCTGTGCAGCCGCTGGGAACGTCAAGACGAGGAGTGGCTTAAGAACCCGAGAAACAAATATAAAAAATGCCGAAGAAAAAGCGATTTTGCCATCCCCACCACGGTTCGTGGAATGCTCATGACCCTCACCGGAAGCCTGCTATCTTTTACCGGCATCACGATGTTTTTTCTTTATATTCAATGAGGTTCTCCACACGAGTCCTATTTCTTCATCCCCACGCAAAAGTTTTCACAATCAAAAGGGCCAGAACCCCTGCTTCTTATCCGTGAGCAGAGTGGCGACAGGTTCTTTTTCGAACATCACCGGATAGTGACGCAAGGTGACGAGATACCCGTCCTTAGGCGAGCAATATTCCTCAAGGGTTTCCCCGGAATAAATCTCCCTCAATTCCCCAAGCTTTTGTCCCTGTTTTAGAAAACTTCCTACAGAAACTTCTGGAATGAACATTCCAGCGTGGGATGAAACGATACGATGCTGGCCGTTCACCGGATAAATTTGCAGCTCGGTTTTATCCTTCTTTTTTTGCGTAAATGAAAGGACGCCCGTATGGATCATTAATTCCACGAGACCGCCAAACAGGGAATCTCCCAATGCCCGGTCTAAAGCGCCGGGTTTTCCGGCAGAGAGAATGAGGGCGTGGACGTTGTTTTCCAGCCAGTGAGAAAACAGACTCACCTTGAACGTTGGCGTCTGAGAAAGTTCCTGGACCACCTCCAATCCCAGGCATTCCGCCATCCTTTTAGTGGGGCGGTCGGGATCGTATAATTGTATGTGGGGTGCGTCATCATAATGATGATGCGCCGTTTTGAGCACAATGGCATGTGTGGAATCCGCCGTGTGAGTGAAGAGGGATCGGGTGATCTGTTCTGCGACCTCCCCCTTTTCGTTTCCGGGAAAAGCCAGGTCGAGATCCAGATCGTCAAACGACCACAACCTTTCGCCCGACTGCACCGCATGGATGTTGACCACCGGAAATATTTGCACTCTTCCCGTTAATTTGAAACCGGGTTCCTTGTTGGCTGCGACCCCATCCAAAAAGCGGGTCAGGAGGGAATTGATATAAAGTCCGTTGACCTGATCGCCGTGCATACCGCTGACGATGGAAAGGATGCTGTCCGGGGATGCACCGCTTTCCCAGGAATTTTTACAAAGCGAAACCGTGCCGCCAAAGGGAGACGAAATGGACAAAAGAGTTTCTTTCACTTAGGACCGGCTTCTTTCAATGCGATTCGGGCCAGCGGCGACCCTTGATAGGTCACCGGTTGTTCCCGCAGGGTGAACAGCATGCCCTCTGCAGGAGAGGTTACGATTTCAAGCGTTCTCCCTTGCACCGCATCGATGATCTTTCCAAGCGGATCCCCCTTGTTTACCTGATCCCCCAAAGAAACGTCGCTGATGAACAATCCGGAATGGCTGGTCTGGACCAAAGCCACCTGTTTAGGATTGACCAGTAAAGGGGGTTTCACCTGGGGCGCGGGGCTCGTAGACTTGAGGACGCCCGTTTTCCGTAGCAGGTTCATCATTCCCATCAAAATCTGCCCGCAATGGTTTTGGTGAATGCGGAGGCAGATACCCGTTTCGACGACCAGGGTGGGAGTTTTTCTGCGATTGAGGTTATAGCCCAGCGTCGATTCGAAGACCGGAGCCGAGGGATGCACCCAGATCAGGTCCGTGTTACACAGTTCGGCAAGCGGGATGAGCTTTTTATCAAACTCCTCAATGATGCGGATTTGCGGAAGTTCGTTGAGGTGCAGATTGCTGGCATGAATATCAACAACGATGTCTGAAGAAGCTTGCAATTCATCGAGCAGTGTCTGGGCAAACCCTGTTGTCAAAGAACCATTGCCGTCTCCCCCCATTTGCCGGTTCAGGTCACTTTGAAAGAAAGGCCAGAGCCTGGAGGTGCTTCTCAGCGCCTCAGGGTTCACAGCGGGGTAAACATGGACTTCGCCTTGAAACGCTTCGGGTTGAGTGTCCTTTAGATGTTGAAGGGTTTCGATGATCTGGTGGCAGAGGTACACCCCTTCCAGTTCGTCACCGTGCAGGCCCGCCACAAAGGAAATGCGTTTGACGGGTTTTTCCCGTGCGGCGCTGAAAGTCTGTTTGATAATCTCCACAGGTCCGCCCAGCGGACTTTTATATGATACGATGGTTTGTGTTTTCAATCCCTTGGTCTTTGTTGTGCGGTCGCGGGACGACGGGGTTGTCCCTCCGTCGATTTTATATTGCCTGCGGGTCGTTCTTCTTTTTGACCTGGATTTTTAAGGCGTCGATTTTTCGTTTGAGCGTGTTGCGGTTGATCCCCAGTGCCTTTGCCGTGGGTACCTGCTTGCCGGAATAATGGTCCAGAAGAATTTCGAACAGATGTTTTTCCATCGATTGAACCAGACGGTCGTGCAGGTTGTCTTTTTCTTTCCATTGATTCTCGGACAGGTAATCCAGAATCAGTTGGTTTAACTTTTCCCCCCATAGATCGTTTGCAGAAGCGGTTTCTTTTTGCTCGTTCGCCAGATGATCGGGAAGGTGGTCCGGCAAAATAGGGCCGGAAAGGGCCAGGACCACAGCCCGTTTGATCACGTTTTCCAACTCACGAATATTTCCCCGCCAGGAATAACCGGCAATCAGGCGTTCTGTCTCGGGCGAAAGATAAACTTTCCCCCGGGCCAGGCTGGATGAGAACTTGGTTAAAAAATGATTGGCCAATAAGGGCACATCTTCCAATCGCTCCCTTAAAGGCGGCATGTGGATGTGGGTGACGTTGAGACGATGATACAGGTCTTCCCGGAACCCTTTGCGCTCCATCAGCGCTTCCAGATCTTGGTTGGTGGCCGCGAGAATGCGAACATCCACGCGGACCGGTTCTTTTCCGCCGACCCGGTAAAATTCATGATCCTGCAAGGCACGTAAAATTTTTGCCTGCAGGGACAACTCCATGTCGCCGATTTCATCGAGGAATAGAGTGCCGTTGTTGGCCAGCTCAAATTTTCCATGTTTGAGTTCCCCGGCACCGGTGAAGGCGCCTTTTTCATGGCCAAACAATTCCGATTCCAGCAATTCCCTTGAAATCGCCGCGCAGTTGATACAGATGAAAGGTCGTTTGTTTCTTTTGGAATAATAGTGCAGGGCTCTCGCAACCATTTCTTTTCCGGTGCCGCTCTCTCCGGTAATGAGAACCGGGAGATCGGTTTCCGCCAACTGGCCGATGGCTTTAAAGACCGGTTGCATTTTTTTACTTTTGCCGATGATGGCATCCACCGTAAAATCGGCGGTCTCCTTTTCAGGCAGGGTTGCGGGCGGCGCCTGAATGCTTTCGCTGATCACGGCCTTGTCTACGAGGGCATAAATTTCGTCGAAGTCGAAGGGCTTGCTGATGTAGTCGGTGGCTCCCTTGCGCATCGCTTCGATGGTGTTATTCATCGTGTCCTGTGCGGTCATAACGACGACTCTGAGATCCTGTTTGGTTTCCTTGACCCGCTCCAGTAACTCCAGTCCCGTCAGACCCTCCATAAAGATATCCGTAAACACCACCAGATAGTCATTGTTTTGGATTTTATCGAGTGCCTGCTCGCCGCTGGGCACAGTGTCCACCTGGAAATCTCTTTTCTCCAGAGCTTTTTTGAACACCCAGCGGATGTTTTCCTCATCATCGACAATTAAAATTTTATAGGGTTTGTCCATAATCGCGTATTTTATCACCTTTGCCGGACAGGAAGAAATACCTGGACGGTGGTTCCGAGGCCTTCTTCGGTCGTGATTTTGATCTTTCCGCCATGGTTTTCAACGATCTTAAGGGAAATGGGAAGTCCCAGTCCACTGCCTTTGTTTTTGGTGGTGAACAGGGGCGTGAAGAGGTTTTTCATGGCGGTTTCGTTGATTCCTGTCCCTGAATCGATGATCTCCACCACGATGCTTTGACCGGGAGTGGCATCGGGAGAGGGCTTGATGGCGTAACCGGTGCTGACCCGGGTGATCAACTGGATTTTTCCTTTTTCGGATGAGGCTTCGACGGCATTTCGAATCAGGTTGAAAAAGACCTGTTTCAATTGGTCTTCATCGGCGTCAATGAGCGGCAGGCTGGGGTCGTAAACCTCCTCAAGCCGGATGCGCTTTTGGCCGACGGACTCCCGTTCGAGCAAAATAATATCGTTTAAAACTTTATGGATATTGATTTCATTTTTGTTCAGCTCCCTGGGGCGGGTGAAATCCATCATCCGTTCGATCAACCGGTTGATTCGGTCCACCTCGGAGATGACCACGTCGAGGTATTCCTGTTGCTCCGGGTTTTCCAATTCCTGCCTGAGCAATTGCGCCGAAGCTCGGATTCCTCCCAGCGGATTTCTAATTTCGTGGGCCATTCCCAACGCCAGGGATTCTATATTGGTGAGGTGATCGAGATTGCGGGAAAACTGCTCCAGTTCCTTTAACAGGCTCATGTCCTTGACCAGAAGGAGAACCCCCTGGACTTGCCCTTTTTCATCGAGAAACGGGGAAAGGGTCAGGTTGACCGGAAAGAATGCAGGACGGTTTTTTTGGAATCCCCGGCATTCCACATCGCGGTAGGAAGCGCCTGTGGTCAAAACCTGTTGAATTTTGTTTTGCATCTCCGGCTGATCCGGAAACAGTTGGGAAAGAGGCTGGCCTTCAAAGGAATCCTTGGACTGGCGGAACATCTCTTCGATGACCGGGTTGCCTTTTTGGATCGTCAAGTCCTGGGAGACTAGAAGAATGCCATCGATGAGTGAGGAGAATATATTCTGAAGCAAACCGGGAGATTTTTCAGGAGGGGCGGCCAAAACTACTTGGGGGTTTTAGTTGTTTTCGCGTTTCGCTTACCTGAATAAGGATTCTTTGCCGCAGGCTTTTTCGCCGTGGCCTTGGGCGCCGGGGGAGCGGCTTCCGGCTTTTTGGGAGCGCTCTCCCCTTCCTTGGCGGCAGGGGCTTCCGGTGCGGCGGGCTTTGCCTGTGTTTGCTCCTTATCCCAACCCTGCTTCCTGGAGTCCGAGGGGTAATCGTTCACGTACCAGCCGGATCCCTTCAGTATGAATCCCGAAGCCGAGACCAGGCGTTGCACTTTGCCATTACATCCATTTTCATTATGCTTTTTCAATGGCTTGGCAGAAATTGGCTGAATCATTTCAAACGTGGTGTTGCATTTTTCACATTCGTATTCATAAATAGGCATTTATTGCGACTCCATGACATCGGCTTTGATCGGCATATTATTATTTAACAGGATAGAATTGAAATGGAGGAAAGGCAAGTTTCCCGGCAGTTTTTTGTGAAAAAAGCCGGATATAAGGAGGTCAAACCTCTGTCAGCCAATGATCAAACTGAGTATTGTCGCCACGGACGATGTCAAAAAACGTTTTTTGAATCCGATCGGTGATTTCCCCTTTTTTCCCCGACCCGATAACCCGGTTATCCACTTCCCGAACCGGAGTGATTTCCGCCGCCGTTCCCGTTAGAAAAATCTCATCCGCGATATACAACTCATCCCGGGTGACATTCCGCTCTTTCACATTGATATTCAAGTCCTTGCAGATCTCTAAAACTGCATCCCGGGTGATCCCGTCCAGATTCGAGCAGGAGAGGGAAGGGGTGCTGAGCGTTCCTTTATGAAGCAGGAAGATATTTTCGCCCGAGCCCTCAGAGACGAATCCATGAGGATCGAGAAGAATTCCTTCATCGTACCCATCTTGCACCGCTTCCGCCTTGGCCATGATTGAATTGATATAAAAGCCCGTGGCCTTGGCCTTGGTCATGGAGATATTGACGTGATGCCGGGTGAACGAGGAGACGCGCACCCGAATTCCCTTGTTGAGCCCGTCTTCGCCGAGGTACGTGCCCCAGGGCCATGCCGCTATGGCGACCCGCACATCGACCCCCCTTGGGTTCAGTCCCATTTTATTGTCTCCCAGAAAGACAATAGGACGGATATAGCATTCCTCCAGCCGGTTTTCGCGCACCACCTGGACAGTCGCATTAAAAATCTTATCCTTAGTAAAAGGAATTTCGATCCCCAAAATGGCTGCGGAATCGAACAGGCGGTCTACATGTTCCTGAAGCCGGAAAATGATCGATGCTTTTTTATTTGTTTGGTAACAGCGGATGCCCTCAAAGACCCCATAGCCGTAATGTAATGTGTGTGTTAGAATATGCACATTGGCTTCGTGCCAGGGAACCAGTTTTCCATCCATCCAGATTTTTTCAGATTTTTCCAAGTCAAACCTCAAATGATGCGGTGAACAAGCTAAAGTAAGATATTATTGGCCCTTCTCGATAAAATCAAGGCAAATAAATTCATTGACATGGTAATATAGGTTTGCTAGTTTTCTGCTTCCATTACGGGCCGCTAGCTCAGTTGGTAGAGCACTTGACTTTTAATCAAGTGGTCGAAGGTTCGATCCCTTCGCGGCTCACTTTTCTTTTTTCCGACCAAGGATATCAGAGCGTCCCCATCGTCTAGCCTGGCCCAGGACACCGGCCTTTCACGCCGGCGACGCGGGTTCGAATCCCGCTGGGGACGCCAATTTCCGCTCGATCTCCTCGTGAGTGACCGTACGTGGGGTTTTCGCCCGCCATCCATTCGAAAGCAAGTCGCATACTTTAAGGTAGGTTCAGATTGGGGAAACCCAATTCCATTAAATGCCGTCCAAGGCATTTTCCGTGGATTCATAAATTTCAAAAACAGGCAATAGTTTGGCTATGCTGAACACATCCCTGACCATAGAACTCAGACCGGTCAGTCGGAATTTAGTGTGGTTATGGTGACTCCATTGCAATCCCTCCACCAGTATGGCGAGACCAAAACTATTGATGAAGGTTACCTTGGAAAGGTCCACGATTATTCCTCTGGGATTATTTTTGAATAAATCGGTTAAATAGGACTGAACCTGGGTCGACCCATTCATATCGATATCTCCCTGGATCCTGACGGCTACCGCTCTGTCGCTGGCTTGGGTAAAATGGATGGAAGTTTTCATTTTTAGTTCCCCCCTTGAATTCGGTTCATCGACTTCGTTGTTTCGCTTGGGTTGGTTTTTCACGAGTGATGCTCCTTTAAAGAAGCTGGGGTCCCGCTCCCCATATGTTCTTTTGTAATTGCATCCGTCGTGCCAAAGCCCAATAAGAAAATAAACGCTTTAAAACCAGGTGGTTACTTGGAAGGGGCAGAAATTCGATTGAGACGAAGGTGATGACCATGCATGAACCATGCATGGTAAACCAGGGAAACTCACTCTCCATGCATTACCAGGAATGGAAGCCAGTCAGTTCAATACAATCAATGGAGCTGAAAGATTTGGGCGGGATTTATGGAGTAAGAAATTCAGGGGTGTCCAATGCGGCGCTTTAAAACAACCTCCTGTGGCTGAATTCATTTAACGGGAGGGTTTTAAAAGGAGGTAAAGGTTGTAATCCATCAAGCCGATTGCCTCGAACGTTATTTCAGGACAACCGGCATGATAACAATTTGCTCCTTTTCAGTTTCCCAGGTCAATAGTGGTCTTGTTATTTGATCCGCTTTGGCGAATTTGGGCCGAGTTATTTTTTCCCCTCTGGACGATGCTCCCCTTGTTATTGTTTCCCTGTTGATCAATGCTTCCTTTGTTGTTCTTGCCATCCTGAAGAAGTTGAAGCTGGTTGTCCTCCCCGGACTGGGTCAGATTTTTTTCGTTGTTTTCCCCCATCTGGATGACGACCCGGGAATTGTTTTGGTCATCGGTGATGATCTGCTCCTGAGGTTCCCTGGCGTTGTCCATAGGTTCCGCATTGCCATCCATATCCTTCTGTGCCCCTTCCTGCTGGGAGAGAAGAAATTCCTTTCTTTTTTTCTTCATTTCCGTTTCCATCTCTTCTCGTCGCATTTCAAATTCTTTTCTCATTCGTTGCCTCCGCAGTTCCAGTTCTTTTTTCCGGGCAATAATCTCACGGCTTCTAATAGACCTTTTTCCTGAAATCTGAGCTGAGTGGAAATTCGATCTGTTGAAAGACGGAATGCCGTCAATAGAATTTTTCTGTTCAAAAAACGACTTCCGTGGGTAAAGCGCATTGATCTGCTGCTCATAACTTTCCTGGTAAACGCCCGGTTTGCTGTCCTTTGGAAGTTCCGCCGGATCCACGAAAAGGAGGGTCTGCCCGGAGGCGCCTGATGGAAGAATCATTGCCAGAGAAATAAGGGCTGCCCGCGCCCAGTAGGGGTTTTTGTTTTTTAGGCTTTTGTTTTTTGTGCAGATTTTATTCATATCTTGCATGGCCGGTTCCTTCAATAAATAAGTTGTTGGTTTGAGACCATAATGTTCTTTAATTTTTTGCCATCTGTATGGCAGAGGATGGGTCTGCGACTGAAGCCAATCCCTTCTTTTTCCTTTCGATCAATATATAGCCTTTTTTAATGACCTGGCCATTGGATGCGAAAGCCTTCGAATACTTTTCCTCAGGAGAGGAAACCACGACCGTGCCTACCTTTTTTTTAAGCGAGCCGAGTTTTTCCCCTGTATCCGGGTCGATCAGTTCTGTGCCAGGGGCGTAAACATCAAACATGTCGCCCCCGAAGACGTTGTTTCGGCTGCCGATGTTGGTATACAGAGAATCACCGCTGACTTTGATGATTTTCCCTTCGAAGGGAATCTGGTTGAGGTTGTTCGCGATCACTCGCACGGCTTTGTCGATAACCATTTGAACGGATTTGCTGAGAGCCGTGTTTTCAAATTTTTCTGCGTCGAATCCGAAACCCATGTAGGAAACGCCGACCTTGTATCCCGTTCCTTTGGATTTTCCTTCCAGCCTTACAGAATCGATCACCTCCCCCGATGTGGTGTCGATGATTCGTAAAATCAACCCGACGTGAGCCGTGGCTGATTCCCCGCCCAAGGAAAATCCATTGTAACTTAAGCCCACACCGCCTCCTGACTCCTCCAGTTGAAACTCTGTAATGGCGCCTTTGATCATGATCTGGGCCGGAACCACACTTCCGGTTTTGGCAACCTTAGAGGCCCTGGCTCGTCCGCTTCGGGCGAAATCCTGCTCGTAAAGGACGTCTGAAATCGAAGCTCGTTCTAAAACAACGAAATTCGCACTTTCAACCAGGGCGTTGGTGAGTTGATCGGCCATGCCCGACCCCAGATTGATCTGCCCCGCCGCCGTCGTGCGATTTTCAAATCGGGCCACCGCGATGGTCTTTCTAAACTGTGCTTTAGGAATTTGTTGCAGGTTATTTTTTTTGATGGCAACGGGAGCGCCTGCCCTGCCGGGTGTGCGTTTAACAGGGGTTGGCTCGGCAGTTTTTAAAGGATTTCCTTCATATCCAGATGTTTCCCAGGATTCATAATTGCTTGCCTGAGCATTTTGCCGGGTGGCTATTGAGTGATTCGCCTTGTTGTCAATTCTTGAGGTTCTCGATGGGCCCGATTCATCTGTGGAATATCCGTCAAATCCGGACGTTTCCCAAGACTCATAAGCATTGACCTCAGCACCACCTGCAAAAAGAGCGAGAGCTGCAATCAGGACGATGGATTGGAGATTGGGTGCATTTTTCATTGGGTGTTCCCTCCCTGCTTTCATGAATGACCACTGATTTAGAAGAAGACTCGTTAAGTGTTCTCCGTTTAATAAAGCAGGAGACGTGCCAAATTTTGAGTGAGCTCGTCTTAGATTGTTAAACCATTAAATTACAAGTAAATTAAAGTTTCTTACGGATTTTCCTTATCAGTAGATGGTCTTATCCATGCATGGGGATTGCATGGATCAGGGGTTGAAAGAAAGAACCATGCAGAACCCATCACTGACTGAAAATATTTTTTCCCCATGGTTGGTATTATTTCTGAATATCCACCAGGGCGCTGTTGCCGGAACCTTCCTGGATCACGGTAACGTTACTTTTTACAGATCCTTCAGGGTTTCCCGTTTTCGGGATGAGATTTCCTTCATCATCTTGTGTGATCTGGATAATGACCTCAGTGTTGTTCTGGTTGTCTACCAGGATGGGGGCGCCCGGTGGAAAGGACCCACCAAGAGAAACTCCTGGACCCACGACAGGAGAGCCCGTTTCTACGAACTCACCAAAGGGGCCGCTTCCCCCCTGGCCATAGCCCTGGATTCCTGATGAGGCCTGCTGTTGGTTTTGCAGGCTAAGCTGTCTTTGTTTCAGGTCCGTTTCCATCAGTTCTTTTTGAAGTTCGAATTCCTTTTCACGGCGCATCTCCTCCCGGCTTCGGTAGGCTCGCGCCTCGGCCTCGTAAAAGTTTTTGAACGTTGGCCGCCGCGAAGAAGGAATCCCGTAGGAAAACTGATTTTGTTCGAACGATTCCCGCTGATAAGGGGTTTGGACTTCCTGCTGGTAGGTTTCCTGATAAGCGCTGGACTCGATTTCCTGCTGCGCGCCTGCCGCGGCAGGAATCAAAAGCGCCATGCAGAAAAGCCCCAAAGGATGGGCCCATTTAATTTTTTTTGAAATGTTCTTTCTTGGTAATTGTTTGTTTATCGTAAAGATCATGGTTACGTCCCCTTTATTGAAAGTTTATAATTAGAAAACTTAGACCGCATTTAATGTTTACTGGGAAACCCTTTAGCCGGCAGGTTCCTCTCCATTAAGATATATCCCTTTTTTAGAATTTCCCCATTAGCCGCAAACGCCTTAGAGAACTTTTTCTGCGGCGAGGAAATAACAACAGTACCTACTTTTTTCTTCAGTGAACCAAGTTGTTCACCGGTATCGGGATCGATCAATTCATCTCCAGGGGAATAAACGTCGAACAAATCCCCGCCATGGACCTGGTTACGGCTGCCGATGTTTGTGTAACAGGAATCCCCTTCCATCCAGATCACCTTGCCCTGAAACGGAATCTGGTTTAAATGATTGGCAATCCTTTCCACTCCCTTATCTATGACCTTTTGAACGGCCTTACTGAGAGCCGTATTGTCAAATTTTTCCCCATCGATTCCGACTCCCATGTAAGAGACCCCAAATTTGTATCCCTTACCCTCCGCTTTGCCTTCCAGGCGGACAGAATCGAGGACCCGGCCCGTGGTGGTGTCAATGATTCTCAAGATAAGGGCTAGATGGGCTATGGAGCTCTCCCCGCCTACGGAAAACCCCTTGTAGCTGACACCCGCGCCGAGGCCGGCTTCCTGTAATTGAAACTCGGTAATGGATCCCTTAATCAGGATTTGAGCCGGCACCATTTTTCCGGTACCGGCGGTCGTCGAGTCCTGTGCTCGTTTGCTGCGAGCAAAATCCTGCTCGTAAAGAACATCCGCGATCCCCCGTCTTTCCAGAACAACGAAATTACCGCTTTGAACCAAGGCATTGGTGAGCTGGTCGGCCATTCCGGAACCCAGGTTGATTTGGCCGGCGGCCGTCGTGCGGTTTTCAAACTTGGCCACGGCGATGGTTTTTCTGAATTGGGCTTTCTGGATGGCCGGTTTCTTATCAAGGATTTTTTGATTTCCAGCAAATGGAATTTCAAGGCCGTTCATGGAATTCATGGGGCCCGAATTCATGCCCTCATTGGCGTTCGGAACCGAAGCACATCCCCCTGAAAAAACAACCGCTAGAAAAACTAAAATGGTTAATGTCCTCTGAATTTTCATTTTTCTTTCCGTTTTATGATTCATCAGTGACCTTTTGCATAGAGGTCATGAACAGCACCTAATGAAAAGCATGGATGATGCCAAACGCATGAAAAAAAAATAAATTCCTAAAATACCTTTTTTTATAGATTTTCACACCGTCTCTATCGCAATGCTTCCCATTGGGTTCTTTCGGAATGCATGGTTCCATGCATGGAGATGAAATGCAGGCGGGTTCCAGGCAGGCGGGCTTAAAGCGGATCAAAGTTTTTATGGTTTTAAAAATCAACGTTTAGCAAGTTTGCAATAAGTTTGGCATGGGGAATGCACTAGAGGGTTTGCAGAAACGTTAAGAAATATTCTTAACAAGACAAAAGTCAAACTCACCACTCACTAAACCTGAAAGGAACTCATCATGAAAAAGACTCAAATTTTTGCAATCGCCATGGCCGCCATCATCACTATGATCAGTGCTGGGAACAGCAGCGCGTTTGAATGGGATTCCCCTTACTATCAACCTAAAATGGAAAAAAAGTGGATGCATTCACCCATGGATCGCCCCTGGCATCCCCACAAGCGCTGCAAAGGTGAAAACTCTGCTACTTCCATTCAGGAAGGTTTTGAAAATATCGGCCAGATTGGTATGAGCGGATGTCGAAACAACACCGAAGTCTACCAGACCGGTGAATACAATGAAGCCTTGGTCGATGTAAAAGGCAAGTATAACAACAGCTACTTGAGCCAGTATGGCTACGAAAACAAGGCTGAGCTTTATCAGTCCAAACGCCGCAACGACGCGACCCTGAATCAGTTCGGATACAACAACCGCGCTTTCATGGACCAGTACGGAAAACGCAACAAAGCGGATGTATTTCAGGACGGCGAAGATAACCAGGTATTTTTGAGCCAGGGCGGAAAAAAAGATTCTGCCTTCGTCAGCCAGATCGGTTCCGGAAATATCACCGAGATCATTCAAGATTAATAACGGATTCATTCTTAACTCATTCTGTCTTCCCTCATAATCAACCGGGTTCCTGGACTCCAACCCCAGGGACCCGGTTCTTTTTTTGCTTTCCATTTATCAGGCGGTGCTGATTATCAAGATTTCAATTTCCAAATCGGATTCTTTCCCACCCGCTTTTCAATAGAACCATGCATGGTCCGATGCATGGAGCCCGTCTTCCTCTTCAAGGTAAAAGGCCAACTTTGTCGTAACCTTTTGTTTTTAAATAAGAAGAAATTTGTTTTCTGTTTGGCACGCTGCCTGCACTACATAAAGTCAGAAAAGTTGATTGAAGCTGAGTCCACGAGGCTAACAACCCAATGAATAAAACCCAAACAAACCAAATTCTGAAAGGAGCACCCAAAATGAAAAAGACTCAAGCATTCGCGATGGCACTCGCTGCCACACTGACTTTCCTCAGTGCCGGAACCAGCGGCGCCTTTGAAGGAGGAACCTCCTATTACAATTATTATGAAAATAAACACGAAATGGGGAAGCGGTCTCCGATGCATCGATATCATTGCCCCGGTGGAAACGATGTGCAATCCAGTCAAGATGGATACAAAAATGGCGTCTCCATCGGCACGCAGGGTTGCAACAACAGCACGACCATTGATCAATTCGGGCATTACAACAGAAGCGAATCCTTTCAGGATGGCTTCAGGAACCGCGCCAGCACTTTCCAATATGGAATCACTAACAAGAACACAACGGACCAGGCCGGCTACCGAAATTCGGCCAGCACATTTCAGTATGGGGACACGAACAAGGGACAAACCGTCCAGCGGGGTTACCGAAATCGCGCTTCCATGGACCAGTATGGCGATTTTCAGTGGGGTCAGATCATTCAGGACGGTAAAAGGAATAATGCCCGTATGGACCAGGCAGGGAACTACAACGTTGGCTTGATCCGCCAGGGCGGACAGGGCTCCAGAAACTGGGCCGGACTGACCCAGGACGGTAACGTCAACGCCGGTGTTATTCTGCAGACGGGGGAGGTAAATGAATCCGATCTCCTTCAGAACGGAAGCAACAACGTCGCGGTGGTGGCCCAGTCCTCCAATGCAAACAAAATGAACGTCCTTCAGGATGGCAAGGGCAACATCACCATCCTCAGTCAGGATTGAACAGCACCAATACATTCAAGACCCGGCTTTTTGATTTTAGTCGGGTCTTGAAAACGGCACCGGGTTTTTTGGAAACCAATTCCAAAAGCCCGGTTTGCTATTGGATAAGAGAATCGTTTTGGTACTATAATGAACTCAAAAAACAATCAAATGGTTTTTACTTTAAGAGCCAGAGAAACCTGTTTTTTCCCTGGAAACCAATGGGAGGATATTATTCATGCCATCGGATGCCAGTAATAAAGAACGGTTTGTAGTGACCACCGGGCCAATCATCCCCAGAGTATTAGTCATTATTTTTTCCATCGCTCTCATTTGCTTTGCAGGAGCAATAGGAATGGTCGTTTATAAACAGGTTCCTGTTGAAATTTGGGGCATGAAAGTCGGATCCCAGAGGGTGGATAGCAAATCGAGCGACATCCCCTTTCTGGTCACTGAAGTCCAGCAATTGAAAGAACAGAGCCAACTACTGGAAAAGCGGCTTGTTAAGTTGCTCAAAGAAAACGAACTTCAAAAAATTCAGTTAGAAGAATGCAAGGGTAATATTTCTTTAAATTCAAATGATTAGGCTGAAATCGTCCGGTATTTTCCGGGAATTTGCTCGTTTTGGCCCAATCATCCATTGGAATCCTGAATTTTATAAACTGAGGCAATTGATTTATTCCTGATGTGCTTTAAAAACGTCTATTTGACGGCCTCAATTAATAGCCTATATTAGGTTGAAACGGTTTTACTCTGTTTGTAAAGGCTTTAAGGTTTTATTGCCTGGCCCATGGATGGTTTGCTAATTTGTGCGGACTAATCGATAGCGAGCTGGTTTGGAACAAACGTTTTTTCTCAGGAGTCTTTTTCTTCAATAGCAAAAAATCTTTTCTATTTTTTTAATTTGGAACAGTATTTGCTCTATAAATTACCGGGTGAGATAAGGAAAATTATTTAAATAATAGGTGAAAAAATGAAACTCTTAACTGATGTAAGCAAATTCAGAAAAGCGAGTTTTTCCGGCCTATTTCAAAGAAGGCGGCGCCTCATATTACCTTATTCAAAATACCGTTCAATCTCGATCGATCGACCACAGGCTGAAAGAAAAGGGCGGTCCTTTGTATTGTGTATCTCTGTTTTCCTTGTAACCCTTTTTTCCTTTATTGCAGAGCAAGCGTTTTCAAAAGGCGGCATTGTTGCGGTACCCATCCAGGATGCAAAGGGTCAAGAGGTCATCCTTTATAAAGCCAGCTACGCCTTGGTCGTTGGAATTAGTGACTACACCGGAGATTGGCCCAGGTTGCCTGGGGTTAAGGATGATGTCAAAGCCGTGAAAGAGGTTTTGGAAGAAATTGGTTTCGAGGTGATCCTGGTTGAAAACCCCACTCGCAGAGAATTAGAAGCCGCCTACAAGGATTTTGTTCTGGATTATGGTTTGGATCCTGAAAACCGCCTGCTTTTTTACTACGCGGGGCATGGTCATACCCATAAACCCAGTTATGCCACCGATGATCCGGAAGAGTGGATGGGTTATCTCGTTGCCAGAGACGCCCCCAAAGCCAACAACAATCTGGCAAATTTTTTCGAACATTCGCTAAGCATGCGAACGGTTGAAAATTTAGCTTTGTCCATCGAATCCAAGCATGCAATTTTTATTTTTGACAGTTGTTTTTCGGGTTCGATTTTCGGACTCAGCCGCAGCATCCCCCAGGATATTCAGGAACGGGTGGCAAAGCCTGTCCGTCAGTTTATCACTTCCGGAACGGCCGACCAGGTGGTTCCCGATACCAGTATTTTCCGAAGGCAGTTTATCTCAGCGCTCAAAGGGGAAGCGGACAGAAATAAGGATGGGTATGTAACGGGTTCGGAATTGGGTCTGTTTCTTGAGGAAACGGTCACCAACCTGAGCCGTCGATCCCAGACCCCGCGTTATGGAAAAGTCCTGAATCGATTTTTGAATAAGGGGGATTTTGTCTTCAACATTAACAAAGCCGATTCTCCTCAGATGGCTTCATTAAAATATGAAGACCTTATGGCATCCATCCAGCGTTTAACGGATGAAGTGGTTGCAAACAGAGGAGAACGCTCAAACAGGGTTAAAATTCATTATTCAAAATTAAAGGAGTTGGATAAATTCAAGGGATCTATATCAAATAATACCAAGATCAAACTCTGGAAAGATTTCATAACCTTGTTCCCTAAAAACAACCCTTATTTGGAAGAAGCCAAAGCGATCATAAAGAGCTTACGTAACGATCAGGCGCCTTCACCCCGGATAACAGAAACCATCGATCAAAAAATAGAGTCCCGCTTTGCCTCACTGATGGACCTGGAGCGGCAACCAGTATCTCCTGACAAAAAAATAGACGCCTGGATGGCCTTCGTGGGGGATTTCCCAAAAAATAATCCCAAGTTGGATTTGGCCCTGGCCAAATTAACCGAACTCAGGGCAGAGCAAAAACGTTTCGCCGAGGAGGAGGCCAGAATAAAAGAGCAGGAGCGCCTCGCTGAGGAAAAGAGATTGGCCGAAGAGAAAGCCCGGAGAGAAGAACAAACCCGCTTGGCAGAGCAAAAACGTCTTGCCGAGGAGGAGGCCAGAATAAAAGAGCAGGAACGCCTCGCTGAGGAAAAGAGGCTGGCCGAAGAGAAAGCCCAGAGAGAAGAACAAGCCCGCTTGGCAGAGCAAAAACGTCTTGCCGAGGAGGAGGCCAGAGTGAAAGAGGAGGAGCGTCTCGCCGAGGAAAAGAGATTGGCCGAAGAGAAAGCCCGGAAAGAAGAACAAGCCCGCTTGGCAGAGCAAAAACGTCTCGCCGAGGAGGAGGCCAGAGTGAAAGAGGAGGAGCGCCTCGCCGAGGAAAATACGCGTCAATTCCCTCCCTCTGAAGGGTTGGAAGTTGCCCGTAGGGAACCTGGAATCCCCAGGGATTTTTCGGATCCCTTGACAGGCAATGAAGGGATGATATTCATCCCTGCCGGAAAATATTTTTCAGACAAATCCCATTCACCGGAGATGCAGTTGTTACATGCCTTTTATATGGATATCAACGAGGTGACGCAAAAAGATTTCGAGCGGGTGATGGGAAAAAACCCATCCCGGTTTAAGGGAGAGAACCGTCCCGTCGAGAAAGTGACCTGGAACGAAGCGAAGGAATATTGTCATCGAATCGGGAAACGTCTGCCGACCAGCGAAGAGTGGGAAAAGGCGGCCCGTGCGGGCACCTCCAGCATTTTTTACTGGGGCAACCATTTAGGAAAAAACCATGCGAATTGTCCTGACTGCGGCAGTCGGTGGGATGGGGTGGAAACAGCCCCTGTAAGGAGCTTTGCCCCCAATGCATGGGGTTTGTACGATATGGCGGGGAACGTCTGGGAATGGGTGAACAAAACCCATGATGGAAAATTCAAGGTCCTCAGAGGAGGATCCTGGATGGATGACTCCAGCTTTATGAATCCCGCGGAATTTTATTTTATCATGCCGGATAATCGCAGCGGAGATATTGGGTTCCGGTGTTCCAAGTCGGAAGGGGCAGCGGTAATTTCGGAAAATGAACCCTCCGCAAACCCAGAATTTTTTAAAACAGATCCGGAACCCCTCGTGGAAGAAAAAAGTATAACACCCCATCGCCAGGGGGAATTTGAAGTTGCCAGTAAGGAGCCTGGAATGCCGAAAGCTTTTTCGAATTCATTGACGGGGCATGAGGGCATGATATTGATCCCGGCTGGTAAATATGCTTTCGGCGAGCTTGGTACGCAGAAGATAAAGGTGTTAAATGCTTTTTACATAGATGCGTACGAAGTGACTCAGAAAGCCTACCAGAAGGTGATGGGAGCCAATCCTTCCCGGTTTAAGGATGAGAACCGCCCGGTTGAGAAAGTGACCTGGGGCGAAGCGAAGGAATATTGTCATCGAATCGGGAAACGTCTGCCGACCAGCGAAGAATGGGAGAAGGCCGCCCGGGCCGGAACATCCTCCGAGTACCACTGGGGGACGGAGCTGGGGGCAAACAAGGCCAACTGCAATGATTGCGGCAGTGAGTGGGGTGGGCTGAAAACAGCGCCTGTCGGCAGCTTCCATCCAAATGCCTGGGAATTGTATGATATGGCGGGCAATGTTTGGGAGTGGGTCGACGAACCCTATGGAGACGGTTTTAAAGTTTTGCGCGGCGGATCCTGGATGGATGATTCTAGTTTTGTAAAGTCCTCCGGCTCCTACTTCTTGAAGCCCGACAACCGTAGCGGTGATATTGGATTCCGGTGCGCAAAGAATTAAAAATGGAATTATTCTTGGCAAGAAAGAAGCTCGAACAACAACCAAAACGCTCTTTGCCAGGCCTTCCTATCAGATCGTCGGTTCTCCAAGTCGATTCCTGCAGTCAAATTCCCACCTTCAAAGAAACCCAGGGGCCGTCATTTGAAAATTAGCCTTCAGTCGATTTGGGCGACTGGCCGGTTATTCTTTTGTATGCTCTATTTTTAATTCCGTGATCCTGAAACAGGCCTGCCAGAATTCGTTTTGCTGGTATTTGATTCAACCACTGACCTATCGGGGGTGATGCAGATCAAGCCTTGTACTGAACAGGTTGTTCTGTTCCTTGATCGTTAAAGAAACAACCCCAAAGCATCTCATCTTGGGAAGATGCTTTGGGGGCAGTGGAGTTATTCTTTTACCACGATGGTGATCGCGGTAGTGAGAGGTGGTTTTACCGGGACATGATTCCCGTCCGCAAAAATTGCCTGCAGTGTATGAAGACCTGGGCTTAAATTTATCATTTTGCAGTGCGACCCATCTCCCATATGAATGTGACCTTCTCCTTTTGGTATAGTCTGGCTCAAATCCTCGGGTTGTGGAATATCAATCAGGATATGATGGTGCCCCGCACCGGGATTGACCCCCATTTTCGCGGGTTCGACTCTGATATGGCGGGTTTCGAAACAGACTTCAACGGGGGAACTGACGGTGGAGTTGGCAACGGGCTTTGTGATTTTTAAACTGGGAGTGCATCCAGCCAAATACAGGCCCATCAAAACGGTTGGAATAATCCAGGAACGATTGGAAGCTTTCATCATATGTCTCCTTTAAAATTATTGAAGAAAGGCAGACTATTATTTTGTCCCCTGCAGTTAAGACGGTTTTCCCTGATAACTCAGTTTTACCAATTCCCGAATAGCAGGATGGTATTGAGTGGGAATATTTTTTGACCGTTTAAGGACTTCGTTGACAGCCTCAGTTTCATGGTTAAAGCCATGGACTGTTTTGATCAAATTATCATGATACTCCGCAATTTTCTGATGAACAATTTTTTGACCCAGATGATCATTGGAAATTTCTTCCGCCACTTTTCCACGATCTAAATTATTTTTTACCAGCAATTCAAAGCAAATTCCCTTGAATCTGGAGGACACCGTGTTCCGGCTCATATTTAAATTTGCGGCAGTTTCATTGATCTCAAACTTATTTTCTCGAAGCGAACTCAATAATAATTCATCATCGACGCCCCCTCTTAACCTGGTCTTATTCTCTACGGGTGCATGAGAATCCCCTTGAGAGTCCAACCCTAAATCTTTTTCCTGGACCATGTCATTCATAGTGAGCGTGATGCCGCGTTGAACAATATTTTCCAGTTCTCGAATATTCCCCTTCCAATCATGGTTCATAAGTTTTTTCATCGCTTGCTCAGAAACACCTGATAGGTTCTTTCCGTAAGCCTTTGAATATTTCAGGATAAAGTGCTGAACCAGAAAAGGAATATCCTCTTTCCTGTCCCGCAACGGAGGCAAAGTCACCGTAAGCGCATTCAACCGGTAAAACAGGTCTTCCCTGAATCGGTCATTTCGAATCAGGTTTTCCAGCTTTTGATGGGTTGCGGCTACAACCCGGGTGTCGGTTTTTAATGCATTCCCGCCGATAGGCTGGACCTCTTTTTCCTGAAGAACCCGTAACAATTTAACTTGCGCATCTAAACTGGTGTCGCCAATCTCATCCAGAAAAATGGTGCCTTTATCGGCAAGAACAAATTTTCCTTTTTTATCGTTGATGGCTCCTGTAAAAGCCCCCTTTTTATGGCCAAAAAGTTCGCTCTCAATGAGATCTTTTGGAA